>JBLICT010000069.1:0-14512 GCA_047632415.1 Maribacter sp. | reverse complement strand
CTTATATGGGGCCAAGCAATAGCAGGCAGGGTTATATTCCCTTAGGTTTATGGAAAGGTGTTGGTGGGTGCGAAAGTGGATTTGCACAGCCCGACCCTTTTGATAATGATATTGTTTGGTCTGGATGCTACGATGGCGGGCTACAACGGTACGATGCAAAAACAGGTAATGCAAGAGATGTTCGGGTTTGGCCAGAGGCCGGTTATGGATGGGAGCCTGGCAAACTAAAATACCGATGGCATTGGAATTTCCCCTTAGCCTTTTCCCCACATACCAAAAACAGAGTGTATGTAGGTAGCCAGTACGTGCACAAAAGTGATGATGGCGGACAAAGTTGGCAGGTAATTAGTCCGGACTTGACCCTGAACGACAAAACACACCAACAAAATTCTGGAGGGGTGGCCGTAGATAACCTCATGACCTTTGACGGTTCTGTACTGTTCAGCATTACGGAATCCAAATTGGAGCCTGGACTCATCTGGACAGGTAGTAATGACGGACAGGTGCAACTTACTAAAGATGGAGGTGCAAATTGGGTCAACCTTACGGCGAATATTCCCGACCTACCTAAATGGAGTACTATTGCCAATATAGAATTATCCCGCTATAAAAAAGGTACAGCCTACATTACAGTTGACCTACACCAAATGGGTGATTTTGATGCGTATGCTTATAAAACTGAGGATTACGGAAGCACTTGGAAATTAATAACGGATTCCATGCCAAAATCGGTACATACGTTTGCACATGTTATCAAAGAAGACCCTAAGAGAGAAGGTATGTTATACCTGGGTGTAGACAACGGACTTTATATTAGTTACAATGATGGCGTCTCTTGGATGCGTTTACGAAACAACCTACCACCTGCGCCTGTCTACTGGCTGGAAATCCAGGAACGTTTTGATGATTTGGTCGTAGGAACCTATGGTCGCGGCTATTATATTCTGGACAATGTAGCACCCATACGGGAATTTGACATAGATGCCAAAGACCAAAAAGCCCATTTATTCAGTATGCGACCTGCCTATCGGTTTATTGACCAACAGGCCATAAAAACAGATGGCCCAAGCATGAACTCAGGTAAAAACCCGCGTTATGGTGCAGATATTCATTACTACCTTAAGGATAGCACAGACCAAAAAGTATCCATAGAAATATTGACTATGGACAATCAATTGATTCGAAGTTTAAAAGGGAACCAAGATGCAGGAATCCATAAAGCAATGTGGGACCTGCGTTATGAACCTACCTATAAGCCGAAATTACAATCTACACCCCCAGGAAGACCCTGGGTACAATTAAATGGGGAAGGGTGGCGACCTTTGATAACGTGGGACCTAGACTTATGGCGTGGACAATTTGGTCCGCGGGTTGTGCCAAAGCGCTATAAGGTAAAACTGATCGTTGGTGAGGAAGAATTTATACGTGAAGTTGACGTACTAAAAGATCCTGATTCCGAAAGTAGTTTGGAAGAACTAAAAGAACAGGTTGCCTTTTCTCTAGAGCTGCGCGATGCCATGAATTTGGCAGTAACCATGATCAACGATATTGAAACCATACGGGCAGAACTCAATGAGATCATCCCAAAACTGAAGAAAAATAGCGACCGCAAAAAAGCAGAGGAATTACGTATCCTTGCAGAATCCATTGCAGGTACTTTATATGACATCCATTTAACAGGAGCCCGCGAAGATGCTTTTCGTTCACCCATGAAATTGTATGGTCGCATAAGCGCATTGGCAAGTGATATTGGAGGTTTTGGCGCAGATTTTAAACCAACAGATCAGCAACGTGAAGTATATGCTATCTTTAACAAACGTTTGAAAGATGTAGATACAAAATTCAATAAATTCATGGATGTTGAAGTGAAAAAATTGAATATCCAATTGAAAAAAAGTGAACTTGAAATCCGCACAAATAAAAAACTAAAATCATAAAGTCCTATATCAATACTATGAAAAAAATTATCCTATTTTCTTTAGCAACCCTTTGCTTAAGCGCTTGTGCAGAAACCAAAAAAGAAGAGACACAAGCTGAATTATTTGCACGTATCGATACCGAAATACAACAAAATTCCAAAGCCTATAGCACCTTAAAAGAAGCCAGTGAAACCATTGGTCATCGCCTTACTGGCTCCGAAAATGGGTCTAAGGCAGAGGAATATACGTATAACAGATTCAAAGAATACGGTTATGACGACGTAGCCTACCAAACGTTTGAGGTAGAAGCTTGGGCAAGAGGAACGGTTGCTTTGAAAATAGACGACGAACCCATGAAAGTGGTAACCTTAGGTCATTCTCCCATAAAAGCGGATATAACCGGCGAAATCATAGATATGGGTAACGGACTAGATGCCGATTACCAAGCTGACACAGATGCCGTTCGTGGTAAAATTTCATTAGTGTATATAAATATTCTAGAGGGAAGTCCAGAAGGCTTGACCAACTTACATCGCAGTGAAAAAACATCCTTGGCCATGAAATATGGTGCGATAGGAATTATAATCATCAATCAAGTACCAAATGGTGTGCTACTAACAGGAACAGCTTCGGTTACCGGAGCACTAATTCCTATTCCGGCAGTTTGTATAGGTATGGAAGATGGTATGGTTATTAAAGAGCGATTAAAACATAAAAGCATATCCGCTCATATAGAAATGACTAATAAAAGCGATATGATTAAAGCGCGAAATGTAGTAGCTACGTTGTCTGGTAGTGAAATTTCCCAAGAGGAAATCGTTATCGGTGGACATTTAGATTCTTGGGATTTGGCTACGGGAGCCATTGATAATGGCATAGGGTCTTTTGCCGTATTGGATATTGCACGTGCATTCAAAGCAAATAACTTACAGCCTAAACGTACTGTGAAATTTATCATGTTCATGGGAGAGGAACAAGGTCTTTTTGGTTCTAGACACCTAGTTGCTGAGGCAATAAAGAGCAATACCATAGACAATATAAAATACATGATGAATTTAGATATGGCAGGGAACCCAATTGGCATGAACGCTGGCGGAAAACTGGAAAACGAATCGTTCTTTACCGAGCTAGGAGCTAGTATCCAAAAACAAGATACCATATACCAAAATACATTCTCTAATCGCTCTGGTCTGCATAGTGATCACCAACCGTTTATGCTGGAAGGCGTTCCTATCTTATCGGTACACAGTAATTTAGACCGTTCTATTTATGGATGTTACCATAGCGATTGTGACGATTTCAACTTGGTCAATAAAGAACATATAACCAACACGGCCCGTTTTGGTACCATGATGCTGTATGGACTAGCAAACGCAGAAACATTACCAGCCACTAAAATGGATAGTGAAACCACCAAACAGTTTATGATCGATAATAACCTTAAAGAGAAGTTGATTATTGGTGGGGACTGGAAATGGGGAGAGTAGTTTCGTAAGAAGTGAGTAGTAGACATAATTAAGTGTATTTTATTAAATGAAAAAAAATCTATTTCTTTTTGGTTATCTGTTCATCATCAGTTTAGCCTGCTCCCAAAAAAAAGATACGCCATCCATATCTCAAGAATATTTTGATATTGTCCGGCCTTCCTTTTCAGGGGATTTGGCTTATGAGACGACTGATTTTGTAGCACAATACTGGCGTGTGGCAGGGAATATAGGTTTTAATAAGAGTGTGTATTGGATTGCCGAGCATTTGGAAAAAGCGGGCTATGTATTGGAGGACAAGGCAACAGAAGATGATAGACTTACCTATCGTATTGAAACACGTGCCATGGAACACCCTACTTGGGAACCTGTTTCGGCATCCTTACAAATTGCGGGAGAAGAAACTCCGCTTTTAGTTTCCGAAAGGAATCGAAACATGACCTACCTCAACTCGGCCTCCACTGCAAAGGAAGGGGTAACCACGGAAGTAGTCCACTTAAAAGATGAGGCAGACCTCAGTAATTACGAAGTTAAAGGGAAGGTTGTTTACATAGCGGCTAGAGCGCGTAGGCTCGTTCAAAAACTGATAGACCAAGGTGCTTTGGGCATCATTACGTATAATAACCCCGAGTATCTTCAACCAGAGAAGAATTCAACCTCTATCCAGTTCCGAAGTCTTACGCCACAGGCCGATACTCAATTTTGGGGTATTGCGCTTTCCTACGCTGCCAAAGAACGATTGGAGTCCGCTTTAGAAAAAGGAAAAGTGGAAGTAATGGTGAACATCCAAACCAAAATATATGAATCTGAAGAACTTACCGTAGTTGCAAATATTAGAGGTGCGAAATTACCAAAAGAAAGACTTGTATTTAGTGCTCATATTCAGGAACCTGGAGCAAATGATAATGCTTCTGGTGTCGGTGCACAATTAGAAATGGCTTCGTTGGCTGCAAGCCTATTTAAAAACCAACAAATTAAGCTAGACCGAACCTTAACCTTTTTATGGGGCGATGAAATCATCTCTACCCGAAGGTATATACAAGAAGATACTGAACGTGCAGAAGGCATCAAATGGGGTATTAGTTTGGATATGGTGGGCGAAAACACCACCATTACAGGAGGGAGTTTCTTGATTGAAAAAATGCCCGACCCTAGTGCAATTTGGACCCGCGGAAACGACAAACATTCCGAATGGGGAGGTAAACCCTTGTCTTTAGAGGACATGAAACCACATTACCTCAATGATTTTATGATAGCTAACCTTACCAATCAGGGCGCATTTGCTAATTGGGAAGTGAACACCAATCCCTTTGAAGGGGGCAGCGATCATACGCCATTTTTAAATGCTGATATTCCCGGTTTATTGCTTTGGCACTTTACCGATCAGTTTTATCATACCGATAGAGATACCATCGATAAAGTCTCACAAGAAACCCTAAAAAACGTCGGCACGGGAGCGTTGGTAAGTGCTTTAATCCTGTTAAATGCTAACAGTGTAACAGCGGAACAGGTGTTAAAAAACATTAAAAATGCAGCATTAGATCGCTTAAAAATCGAATACGAATTAAGTGTCGAAAGCATGCAAAATGGAGCAAATTTGAAAGACGAAAAGGTGATTTTAGAGGCTTGGGAAGATTGGTATTCCAAAACAATGTTAACGGTGATGGATTTGGAACAGCAGCCTACCACAAAATTAAAGCATAACATAACAGCAGCACAGAAAAACTTAAAAACAGCAACCTCGAAGCAAATAGAAAAGCTGGGGAAAGGTTAATTCAAATCCACATCATATCCTTTCAGATTCTCAGCCGTCATCATCAATATATTAACATCAATAGTTATGGGTGTTAACGGTTCATCCAAGCTATCCCTGGGGACACTAACCATGGCATTGACCACATCCATGCCTTTTATAACTTTTCCATAAACGGTATAATCGCCATCTAAACGATGTTCGCCTTCTTTGTTTTGAACAATGTAAAACTGGCAACGTGCGGATAACTTATCCGGATTGCCGTCCCTCCCTGCACCAAAAGCTCCGTAAGTATGGATGAGCTTTTCATTGAATTCAGGTTGTAATAAGTATTCAGGATCATTGAACCCTTCTGGAGTATCTGGGCATCCGGCTTGTGCCACAAAATCAGGTATGACCCGATTAAATGTTAGACTATCCCAATACCCGACATTCGCTAATCCTATAAAACTCTTTTTATGGTTTGGCGTTTCCTCATAAAGCCAAACCAATATCTCCCCTTTTGGTGTTAAAATTTGACCTACTTCGTAACTTTTGTCCGTTGAACATGCACTCAAAACAATAAGAAGTGCACCGACAAGCATACTATTTTTCATATGTTGAAATTTCTGTTTTAAAACTACAAAAAAAGAGGCCTAACAAGACCTCTTTCTAAATTTAGGTTGGCAATAAATTATTAACTTTTTCCCATAGCACCTTTGATAGCACCAACAATAGCCATAAGTACGCCACCGCCAACACCTCCGCCGGCAACACTACCTAATATCCCTGCGATGTCAAAACCGCCATCAGCACCTGCAGAAGCTCCTGCACCAATGCCCAACATTCCTAACAGCTGACCGCCTAGTCCACCACCTAAAATTCCCGCTAAGGAATTCCCTACCGTACCTAGATTTAATTTAGGCAATATTTTGGCTACTACGTTTCCTCCGACAGCACCGGAAACTAATTGAATAATTAAAGGTAAATATTCTTCCATTATACTGATAATTAATTGGTTATATGTTAATAAATTAACAATAATAAAGTGATATACGCAATTATTAGAGCAAAAAATAAAGAAATACTAAATCAGTATTATTGTTGCAAACCGAAAAGAGTAGTCAAATACATTGGGAACCTACGCCTAAAATATATCGTTTAGTCGTAATATTTTTTTTCTTGCTGCCCCTAAAACTTATTGCTAACTTCCACACAAGAAATGGAATACCATAACAATGAAATTATTTTACCTCGTTACCCTATTTAGCATTAGCCTTGGACAAGCGCAAATTCAACCGACTTCATCTGAGCAAGTGAGCAGCGCGCTAAAATCAAAAGCGGTCCTTTCTGAGCAATCCCTATTCAAAAACATACCCTTAACCAGCATTGGACCTACGGTTATGAGTGGTCGTGTTGCCGATTTGGAAGTCAACCCAGAAGACCCAACTGAATTCTACGTGGGCTATGCATCAGGAGGCGTTTGGCACACCGAAAATAATGGCACTACGTTTACGCCCATTATGGATAATGCCCCAAGCATCAATGTTGGAGACATCGGGATTCATTGGCCATCCAGAACCATTTGGGTAGGCACTGGAGAGAATATTTCATCACGATCCTCCTACTCAGGTATTGGGATGCTAAAGACTACAGATAACGGGGAAACTTGGGAGCTAAAAGGCTTAAAAGATGCCCATCACTTTAGTCGTATTTTAGTGCATCCAACCAATCAAAACGAAATAGTCGTAGGTGTTACTGGCAGCCTCTACACTACTAACGAAGAACGTGGCATGTACAAAACCACCGATGGTGGTGCGACTTGGAAAAAAACCTTATACATAAACAACAGTACAGGAATAATCGATGTGGCACATGCGCCAAAGGATTTTTCCATACAGTATGCAGCGGCATGGGAAAAAGAACGGAAAGCATGGAATTTTACAGGAAATGGTAATGCTTCGGGGATTTACAAAAGTACTGACGCTGGTAATACTTGGGTTGAAATTTCAACACCAACAAGTGGGTTCCCAACAGGAGAAGGCGTTGGTAGAATTGGCTTTGCTGTTTACGATGAAAAGACAGTATATGCAGTACATGACAATCAGTTTAGAAGATCAAAAAAATCGGACGACACATCCAAAAAATCAGAAGGCCTCTCAAAAAAGGACTTTAGCTCCATGACACCTAATGATTTTCAAAAATTAAGTGATACCGATTTGGATAGTTTCTTTAAAGACAATCGGTTTCCTGAGGAATATACGGCAGCGGTAGTTAAGGAAATGATTTCCAAAAATAAGATTCAAGCTTCGGATATAGCTCGTTATTTAGGGGAAGATGACCCAGACGCATCGAAGACCCCAGTTATTGGTGCAGAAGTATATCGAAGTGATGATGCAGGGAAAACATGGAAAAAGCAAAATAAGGACTATATAGACGACCTGTTCTATAGCTATGGGTATGTGTTTGCTCAAGTACGTGTAGATGCTTCCAATAAAGACAAAATCTATCTGTTAGGTGTTCCTATCATTAAATCTGACGATGCGGGGAAAACCTATTCGTCCATTCAAAAGGAAAATGTGCATGTAGATCATCATTCCCTTTGGGTGAGTCCTAAAAGACCTGGACATTTAATCAACGGAAACGACGGCGGTTTAAACATTTCATATGACGATGGAGAACACTGGACCAAGAATAATTCCGAATCCGTAGGCACCTTCTTTGCGGTTAACATTGACCACCAAGAACCCTACAACGTATATGGTGGACTGCAAGACAATGGAGTTTGGATGGGGCCACACAATGCCAAAAGCGATTTTGCCTGGCAACAGAACGGACACCACCCTTGGAAAGGTATCGCTGGTGGCGATGGAATGCAAATTCAGATAGACCGCCGAAATCCAAATATTGTATTTACAGGTTCTCAATTTGGTTATTATTCCCGTATTGATGTTGAAAACGACAAACGGACCTTTATAAAGCCATCCCATAAATTGGGCGAAGTACCTTATCGGTTTAATTGGGAATCCCCTATCCTACTGTCCTCCCATAATCAGGATATTCTTTATTTTGGAACGAACAAATTTATGCGCTCCATGAACCAAGGCGATACTTGGGAGGCTATTTCACCCGACCTTACTGCTGGCGGTAAAAAAGGCAACGTTCCCTACGGCACATTGACTACAATTTCAGAATCACCTTTTCAATTTGGACTGCTATACGCTGGAAGTGACGACGGTATGGTACATATTTCCAAAAATGGCGGTAGTACATGGAAAGAAATAGGACAAAATATAGGCTTAACGGGGCTTAAGTCAGCCGAAAAGCTTTGGGTTGCACAAGTACTGGCATCAACCCATAAAAAGGAACGGGTTTACGTAGCGTTAAGTGGATATCGTTATGACGATTTTACAATTTATCTGTATAAAAGTGATGACTATGGAACCACCTGGAAATCATTTGCCTCCAATATTCCAAATTCCTCAGTAAACGTAATCATCGAAGACCCAGAAAACGAAAATCTTCTCTTTGCAGGAACGGATAACGGATTATATGCCTCTATAAATCAAGGGGTATCTTGGGAGACCTTCCAAAACGAAATGCCCAATGTAGCCATACACGACCTAGTCATACAACCAGAAGCCAAGCACTTGATTATAGCCACCCACGGCCGAGGTATTTATACGTCAAATATTGCACCCTTGCAGCTCATGACGCCTAATATTGTGGCCAAAGACCTCTACGTTTTTGATTTGGAAAACATAAAACATTCCAGCAGATGGGGCAACGCTTGGAGTTCTTGGATGAAAGCTAATACCCCAGGTTTAGCTATAACTTTTTATTCCTCAAACCCAGACACTATTAAAGCATTGGTTAAAACTGATGATGACATTGTGGTTAGCGAAACAGAACTAAAGGCTGACAAAGGGCTTAACGTACTTTCATTCGATGTAGCGTTCTCCAAAGCTGGTAAAATGAACTATCTTAAAAAACACAAAGCCAAGTTGGAGCAGGCAAAAGATGGGAAAACCTATCTTCCAAAAGGCACCTATACCGCAGAACTTGCCGGAAATGGGGCAAAAGAAATCAAAACATTTACAATTGAATAACAACAACATGAAACATCATAAAATATTATTGGCTGTGCTTTTGTTATTTCTAGGAGTTTACTCGAACGCACAAGGATTAGATAAAACTATAAACGTATTAATTATCGATGGCCAAAATAACCATGTACAATGGCCGAAGACTACCCATATGCTAAAGACCTATTTAGAGGAAAGTGGTCTTTTTAAGGTGGATGTTCAACGTTCTGCTTACACCTGGAAAGGAGAAGAATTCATCCTAGAATTTCCTTTAGACCAAAAAACCGAAGCCTTGGAAAATCCAAAACCTGATCCAAATTTTAGCCCAGAATTCTCTAAATACGATGTGATCATCTCCAATTTTGGTTGGAATGCAGCAGATTGGACAGATGCAACTCAAAAATCCTTTGAAAACTATATAGAAAATGGGGGTGGATTGGTTGTATTTCATGCGGCAGACAACTCTTTCCCAAAATGGGAGGTTTATAATAAAATGATTGGTCTTGGTGGATGGGGCGATCGTAGCGAAAAAGATGGCCCATACGTTTATTATAACGATGAAGATGAGCTAGTCCGTGATACGGCGCCTGGCAACGGCGGCGAACATGGCCCACAAAGTGAATATCAGATTCAGCATAGAAATACAGAACATCCTATTACAAAAGGAATGCCTACCCTATGGATGCATACCAAGGACGAACTCTATGCTAAATTAAGAGGCCCCGCAGAGAATATGGAGATTTTAGCAACGGCTTATGCCGACCCTAATAACAAAGGCACGGGGCGGCACGAACCGGCCCTAATGATTCTGACCTATGGTAAAGGGCGCATATTCCATAACATTATGGGACATGCTGATTATTCGGTTGCCTGTGTCGGGTTTATAACAACGATGTTGAGAGGAACAGAATGGGCGGCAACAGGCAAGGTAACCCAAGAAATGCCCGAGAACTTCCCTTCAAAAGAAAAATCGAGCTCTTTAACAACCGAGTATTAAGTATATGCTTAAAAAGTCATATTGTTTTGCTATACTTAGTTTGGCTTTTAAGAATACGCTAATTGCTAATAGAAACAATAGCTATCGAATGAATTTGAAGTATCTAAAAATTTAAACAATTTATATCCACAGTAAAAATATATGGAGCTCACTTTAAGTATTCCAGCCCTATTATTTCCAGCTATTTCTTTAACTATGCTAGCCTACAACGCGCGCTATCTAGCGATTGCGGCATTAATCCGTCAATTACACCAAAAATATCAAGAGACAGCTTCCGAATCTGTTAGGTTACAAGTCAAAAAGCTGAGTAAAAGATTAACCATCATAAAGAATATGCAGGCCACTGCGATTTTCAGTTTTTTATTAGCGGTTATTACGATGGCATTGATTTACTTAGAACATTCCACATTGGCCAACGTAGTTTTTGGCTTTAGTCTTATGGCTTTGATGATTTCCTTGGCACTAAGTTTAATAGAAGTCCAATTATCTACCAAAGCACTTTCCATTCAACTCAAGGATATGGAATAATGGCTGTCTTTAGTGGCTTTAAGGTAGAGGGTCATTCATTTTTAAAACAGTATTGGGATAGACATTTAGAAAAAGCATTGACGGACTTAAAAAACCTCTTGGGTGCAAGCGTACTTACCCAAGAAGAATTTGATACAGAAAAAACAAAGGTTTTAATGGGTGAATACGCAGAAATAGCTAACATCTCAGATATATTTACGCTTTGAAATAAACTTCAAAAGCCTTTATCGACAAAATACACTAACCAACTCAGCAGTCGGTTTTTTCAAACTGATTTTCACCACACTTTAAAAGAAGTCGACAAAAGCAATATTTTAGAACACAAAGAGCAGAATACTGTCTGTTTATAAAACTTTTGATAGAAAAACAGACTAGGTAGTTTGTTTTTTAAAGTTTTAAAAGTGCGTTTCATCTAACGTAAGCCATCTTTTTTAGATATTTATTTTGAATTTGGCAACAAGTGAATAAAAAAACTTATTTCTTAGGAATCAAATCTGAATGGTTTAACGATAATTTACATCAAATAAATCTTATATAATATGCCTATATTTAAGATCTTGTAAAACTACTTTTTGGTTATGCAATATGTAAAACAGCTAGACTATTTTAAGAACATAAGGGAAGTGCGAGAGTTCGAATTTGGAAGTTTTTACTTTTTCGATGATTTGGTTATATCTGAAATCAACAAAGGTGTATTCTTCCAATGGAAAATGGCTGAAAAAGCTGTTAAAGCTGCCAAGGCGTTTTATGGGGAAGAACAACCCATTGCCTATATTTCCAACCGAATTCATAGTTATACCGTGGCACCCAAAGATTGGCTGAAGTTCTACAGTCATCGACATGAATTAGCTTACTATTCGGTAGTAGGCAATACTACAGGCAGTTTACCTAGTGCCCTTTTAGAAAAAATGTTTTTCAAAGGCTCCCTGATGCAGTTCAATGAAATTGAAGAAGCGATAACTTGGAGTTTAGAAAAATTAGAAGCGGACAATAGTATTTTACCTTAAAAATTGACCGTTCCAATATGCAACAAAGCATCCCCTTGATTAACAACAGCTTGGTGATTTAAGCAAATAATATACCCATCAAAAGGAGCTTTTATTTGTTTTGTTTTTCTAGCATACGTGTCGGAAACTATTCCAAGTAGGGTCCCTTTTTCAACCTTTGATCCATTTAAAATTTTTGATACGAAAATACCTGCAGTTGGAGCGCGAAGCCACTTACGATTTTCCAAATGAATAGATGAATTAGACTTGTTAGTATCAATAAAGTTATCATCCATCATTTCTAAAGCTAAGAGCACCCTTTTGACACCTGAAATTCCTTGTTGAATCGAGTATTCATCAAAACGCATGCTTTCTCCCGCTTCAAACACTATTGCCGGTTTATGAAGGCGAAAAGCTGCATTCCTAAAAGAGCCTTTTATCAACTTAGAAGTAAAAGTAAGGGGAGCATTAAACATTTTGGCTAAAGCCGCACTTTTTTTATCATCTTTGGTATACCTAATCTGTGGAAAATTATGCCGTTGACCTCCACCGGTATGCAAATCTATAGCTACATCTATTTGTGGCAGTATCTCATAAAGGTAATGATACGCTATTCTACTGGCCATGGAACCAGATTTTGTGCCAGGGAAACTTCTATTTACATCTTTGCCATCTGGCACATCCCTAGAATAGTGGATAAACCCGAATATATTCAGGATAGGAACTGCAATCACTGCACCGGCATCAACCTTAAAACTACCGTCATGTAACATGCGGCGTACTATTTCAATTCCGTTCACCTCATCTCCATGCAAGCCTGCTTGAACTAAAACCACTGGACCTGGTTTTTTGGCATTGTAAACAAACACAGGTATATCTATTATAGTCCCTGTAGGTAAACGATCTATAGTGATTTTTACAAATTTGGACTTGCCAGGTACAACCGAATCACCTCCTATTGTAATCGTTTTATTTTCTATTTCTATTTTCATGCTTCTAATAATTCTATAATTAGTGAGGTTAATCTTTTAAATGCAATGTCCAAATTTTTCCGCCTCTCCTGCTGTGCGTTTTGTGAAGTACAAATTCATACTTACCCAAAGAAGAGCCATATCCATTTAAAGGGTTAAACTACTCGTATTACTCCGCATCAACTACTTTTTCTGTTTAATCATACATTCCAAAATAAGGTATTTTCACTATAAAATCTAAACAGGTTTTCTTATATGATTAAAATGGGTCTAAATAGTTTAATTATAAGACACGGTAGTTGGGAATACGCCAATTGCATAGTATCTTTGTTGTATAAATTTAACTACAATACAATGAGCGGAATTCTAAATTCGTCGATTGGAAGAAAATTTGCCATGGCACTTTCGGCACTCTTCCTTATGGTTTTTTTATTACAACATTTTGCCATAAATATACTTTCAGTTTTTAGTCCTGACGCGTTTAACGATGTATCTCAATTTATGGGAACTTTCTGGGCTGTGCAATATATATTGCAACCCGTTTTAATATTTGGAGTGATTTTTCATTTTGTAATGGGTTTTGTGCTAGAAATAAAAAACAATAAAGCAAGGAAAGTGAGTTATGCCAAAAGCAATGGGTCTGCTAACTCCTCCTGGATGAGTAGAAACATGCTACTAACCGGAGCGGTCGTATTAGCGTTTATGATACTTCACTTTATCGATTTCTGGATTCCTGAAATTAATATAAAATATATTCAAGGAGACATGTCAGGTTTACTAGACCCTAACGTTGCGGATAGTGGTTTAAGATACCATGAAGAGCTAGTTCATAAATTTCAGCATCCTCTGCGTGTTGGAGCTTACGTACTATCGTTTGTACTATTGAGCCTTCACTTATTACATGGTTTTAGTTCTGCATTTCAATCTGTAGGAGCAAATAATAAATACACCAAAGGGTTAGAAGGATTTAGTAAAGTTTATGCAATTGGGATTCCGCTCGGATTTGTTTTTATTGCACTATTTCACCACTTTAACCACTAAAAAATAGCTTGTATGGCTTTAGATTCTAAAATACCAGAAGGACCACTTGCAGACAAGTGGACAAATCATAAAAATCATATTAATCTTGTTAACCCCGCAAACAAGCGTCTGATAGATGTAATTATTGTAGGTACTGGCTTAGCAGGCGGTTCTGCCGCAGCCACATTGGCCGAGTTGGGATACAATGTAAAAGCATTTTGTTTTCAAGATTCACCTCGTCGCGCTCACTCTATTGCCGCACAGGGTGGAATAAATGCAGCAAAAAATTATCAAGGCGACGGTGATTCAACATATAGATTATTCTATGACACGGTGAAAGGTGGTGATTACCGATCTCGTGAGTCAAACGTATACCGCTTGGCTGAAGTTTCTACCAATATTATTGATCAGTGCGTTGCACAAGGTGTACCCTTCGCCCGTGATTATGGTGGATTACTAGACAATCGTTCTTTTGGTGGTGTATTAGTTTCAAGAACTTTTTATGCGAAAGGACAAACGGGTCAACAACTATTGTTAGGTGCATACTCTGCAATGAATCGTCAAATAGGTCGTGGTAAAATAAAAATGTACAGCCGTCACGAAATGTTAGATGTTGTTATTGTTGATGGAAAAGCACGTGGTATTATTGCCCGTAATTTGGTAACTGGTGAAATTGAAAGACACTCCGCTCATGCTGTTGTATTAGGTACAGGGGGTTATGGAAACGCTTTTTACTTATCAACTTATGCAATGGGTAGTAATGTAACTGCTGCTTGGAAAGCGCATAAAC
>JBLICT010000068.1:0-14583 GCA_047632415.1 Maribacter sp. | reverse complement strand
TTATAAAAGAAATATTAGCTTAAATATGCAATAGAGGTGAAAATAAAAAATAAAAATGAAAACTCGCTTCATCCTAACCTGTTTACTTTTTACCCTCAGCTTCTATTCCCAAGAAAAAAAACTAGAACTCTATCAAGCCGATTGGGGATGACAAAGCTCCTGGGATACCTTTTTCAAAAAAAAGTAAAGCAGCGGATTATATGCCGAATTTACCCTATACGCGTGTTCCAGGGGCAGACCAATGGAAAGCGAATGTGTATATAATGAAGGTCTTAAAAGAATGTTTGAACAATTTAATACAATTGCGTATTACACTACCTATTATTAATACAGGGTTAATAGATTTATGACATTAAATTTGATTTTTGAATTGATTGGTTTAAACTCCCATGTTTAGATGGAGGTACTGAAACAACTTTTGGGTCGGTTACACCCGCTCCTTGTTCACTTGCCCATTGGGTTTATCATCCTTGGTCTGCTGCTGCAATGGTACGACCGCAAACAAAGGCAATTCAACAATGTAATTTCCTTAATCTATAAATGGGGCGGCATCAGCGCCGTATGTGCGTGTATTACAGGTTATTTACAATATTTAGGCGAAGGTTATGCTTTTGACACCATAAAATGGCACTTATGGGCAGGTATTACTACGGCACTTTTTTCTTTTTTAATGTACGGTAAGGTTGCCGGATTAAAGGCTATGGACACCTTCAAAAAGATTCCCATAGTTGTATTTTCCATTGTGTTTTTTATGTTGCTTTCCTATACCGGCCATCAAGGTGGTAACATTACCCACGGCGAGGATTATCTTATAGACCCCTTGCCCAACAACATCAAATCGGCCTTAGGTTTCGAAACTTTTGAGAAAAGGGAGATTGTACTGAACGAGGCTACTTGGGAGGAGGCGCTTATTTACGAAGACCTTATCAATCCCATCCTAAACAATACCTGTGTGAGTTGCCATAATCCCAAGAAAACTAAGGGTGGATTGCTTTTACATACTAAAGAAGGAATTTTAAAAGGAGGGGAGAATGGGGAAGTACTGCTAGCTAAAAATTCCAGCAACAGCGAGTTATACCATAGAATAAAACTCCCGAAAGAGGACGACGAACACATGCCTCCAGATGGAAAGACCCAACCCACAAAGGAAGAAATAAAATTGATAGGCGCTTGGATAGATTCAGGTCATCCATTTGTGGGTAGTATCAAGGAAGCTGGTCTAGAAAAACAACTCTTTCTTTCCTTTTTTCCAACAAAACACGATTATGATTATCCAGATATAGAAATAGCCAAAGTCACAAAAGACAGTATTTTAGCCCTAGAGAAAACAGGTATTCATGTAGATTTTATAAGTAAATCGTCAAACTTCTTGAGTGTTTCCGCTATTAATAAACCGTCTTTTAAAGATAGTGATTTTGAAGGCTTACTTTCACTCAAAAATAATATTTCCAGGCTTGATCTGGGCGGCACACAAGTGACGGATGCTCTTGTTGCAAAATTAGCCCAGCTTTCTAACTTAACAGTTCTAAAATTGGATCACACGGCAATTACCGGAAACACCATCAGAGCTTTAACATCCTTGAAATATTTAAAATCCATCAATCTAACCGGTTCGCAATTCGAAACGATTCATATAGAAAAACTAGCCAGTTTTCCAAAACTTCAACAAGTCTTTCTATACAAAACAAAAGCAAATGTCAAGGGAGTGAAATCGCTAAAAGAAGGGCGAATAAAAATCGACTATGGCAATTACGAATTACCACCTATTCCTTCAGACTCTGTTATTTATTAACTCTTTTAGCACTCAAACACGGAAATTACTAAGCCTAAAAACTTTCTAGACTAGAAGAAAAAACATAGCTTAGGCCCAACAATAGAACCGAATGCATATAAGCAGCAAATTGGGACTTTTTTTAGGTCCTATTTTATTTTTAATTGGTATTAATCTGCCGTTTGAACTACTTTCACCGCAAGGTGATGCCGTTATTGCCACAGCGCTTTGGATGGTAATTTGGTGGATTACCGATGCCGTCTCTATTTCTGTTACTGCACTATTACCACTAATTCTATTTCCCTTACTTAAAATAATGCCAGTTGCAGATGTTGGCGCAAACTATGGGAGTCCTATTATTTTTCTATTCTTTGGGGGGTTTGTAATGGCTTTGGCCCTAGAGAAAGTGAATTTGCACAAACGCATTGCCCTAAACATTATTAAAATAACCGGCACCACTCCCAATAAAGTAGTTTTAGGTTTTATGATTGCCACGGCAACATTAAGTATGTGGATCAGTAATACGGCTAGCACTGTGGTCATGCTTCCGATTGCGATGTCAGTTATCGGTTTATTGATTAATGATGCAGACGGATTTACTAAAAGTGACCAAAATTTCGCACTGTGTGTTATGCTCGGTATTGCTTTTTCAGCAAACGCCGGAGGCATAGCAACGGTTATTGGCACACCTCCTAACTCGGTCATGATTGGCCTGTTAGAAAGTGAATATAACATTCAGATTTCTTTTTTAAAATGGATGGTCATCGGAGTGCCCTTTTCAGTACTCATGATTGCAATCAGTTATCTGGTATTGGTGAAGTTGATGTTTCCAAACAAGCAACTGAAATTTAATGCCAGCAGGGACATCATCAAATCCGAGTTAACGAAGTTAGGGCCTATGACCGGAAAGGAAAAAATGGTGCTAGTCATTTTCGGCATCACTATCTTTTTATGGGTATTTAGAACCTTAATCAATAAATTATTCCCTGAGTTAGCGCTTTCGGATACAATCATCAGTATGATTGCCGCAGTATCCTTATTCGCTATTCCTTACAACCTAAAAAAAGGAGACTTTATTATTAAATGGAAAGACACTTCCAAACTGGCATGGGGAATCCTTATCCTATTCGGAGGTGGCCTAGCACTAGCCAAAGGCATGTCCGTGAGTGGTATTGTAGATGTTGTAGCGCATACAATTGCTGCAAGTGAAATTTCTATATTTATCACCGCAGTCCTGTTAATTACTCTAATGCTCTTTATGACAGAACTAATGAGCAATGTAGCTCTTGTAGCCGTACTTGCCCCAGTAGTGGCTGGTATTGCCATTGGTTTGGAAATCCCTATACTTTATCTTTTAATTCCTGTTACCATGGCAAGTAGTTGTGCATTTATGTTACCTATGGCTACACCACCCAATGCCATTGTTTTCGCAAGTGGCTATATTAAGGTACATGAGATGGCTCGCGCTGGTATTATTTTAAACCTTATCGCAGTGGGCTTATTGATTCTACTATTCCAGTTTGTAATACCAGTATTATTTTGAATGACCAAGCCGATTAAGGATTGTGTGTTACGGAAAACCATTCAGATAATCATACAGTGATAAAGGTAAGCGCACCCAGCTTTGGCTTATGATTTCATTAGCTACCGTTTGATTTATTTTTTCTGATCGTTAAAAAATACCAAACTAAAATCATAAATGACTGACAAATTATTCCCAATCCTGCTAACGCTGCTTTTTATTGTTAGTTACCAAAGTACAGAAGCGCAACTTTTTAAAAAGAAAAAGAAAAAGAAGAAAACACTCCAGAGTTGTCAAATAAAATGGAATTAACTCAAACGAATCAAATTACAGACACTCATTCTGAAGACTCACAACATCATACTATTAATTAATACTTACTTGTACCCCGAAACTGGAGCGTGGCTAATAGCCACGCTTTTTTATTTTTTATATAGTTCCCCAATAGCGGTGCAACCTATCTGTTTTTAGACGGTATCGACCAATGGTATATTACTCCGATAACTGTATGTGCCTAACCACAAAATCCCCAATCTTCACATCAAAAACAGACTAGTTCACAACAACATGCTTTTTTGCGCTTCGGTGTGATTTACCTTTGTCATGTAATTAAAAACCTCGAATCATGACTAATAAAATCAAAAGTTCAATATACCTATGTTGTTTCATTTTTACATCTATACTATATAACACAACCATAGAAGAAAACACCTCAGAGTTGTCCAATAAAATGGAATTAACTCAAACGAATCAAGTTGCAGACACCCATTCTGAAAGCTTAGAACGTAGCGCTACCAATTAATACCTACTTATATCCAAAACTAGAGCGTGGCCAAAAGCCATGCTTTTTTGTTTTATGTATGTTGCTTATTCGTTAAAGCTTTCCTAAAAAAGAAATGTGCTTTAAACCTTTAGGAAAATCAAAAGTCCTAGATACAAATCACTAAAATATAAAGACATGAAAAAATTAGCACTTATCGTGGTATTATTAACTGGAGTTTACTTAACAGCCCAAAGACATGAAGGTAAACGAAACGGGATGAAAGATCTAAACCCGGAGCAAATGGCTACCCTTCAAACAAAAAAAATGACTCTAGCCTTAGATTTGAGCCAAAACCAACAAAAAGAAGTAGCATCAATACTATTAGCTCATGCAGAACTAAGAAAAACGAAACAGGAACAACGAAAAGCAAAAAGAGACGAAGACACCAAACCAACAAAGGAAGAACGATTTGCCATGCAAAACGAGCGGCTTGATTATATGATTGCCCACAAAGCAGAGATGAAAAAACTATTAACGGAAGTACAGTTTAGTAAATGGGGAAAAATGCAACATAAAAGACACGAAGATAGAAAAGATAGTGGGCATGGAAAATCGAAACACTAAGTAGTAGAAAAACCAAGAATAAAAAAAGTAAGCCACGTTCCCATGAACGTAGCTTACTTTTTTCAAAGCACTCCTACTTTAAATCAGTATAGCGTTCTAAGCACCAGGGGGAAAGAAGGTAAAACCTCATCAACCTTAATTTCATTTCATAGGTATCCAATCCTAATAGCTCATGCATATAGAAGCGGAAAAATTTTAGTGCTAATCCTTAATTGATTATTTTGAGGTATGCAAAACACCATTTCGGATAGAATTGCCGATTTCCTTAAGAAATACCCTCCATTTTCCTATCTACGAATGGAGGAACTTCAAACATTTGCACCAGAAATCACCATAGTTTACAAGGAAAAGGATGCTATTGTTTTTGAACGGGATTCCGCCCCACATCTTTTTTTTTATGTGGTACACAAAGGAGCTATAGAGCTTATTCGCAGAGAGGATGGTATTGTTCTAGATATTTGTGATGAAGGTGATATTTTTGGGCTAAGACCACTAATGGCGAACGAGAATTACAGACTTGAAGCCAAGGCTCAAGAAGAAAGTATTCTCTATGCCATCCCCATAACACTCTTTAAACCTATTATTAAGCAGCACGTTGAGATAGGGAGTTTTTTGGTGGAAAGTTTTGCGTCTAATACCAGAAACCCATACTCCAACACGCATAAAGGACAATTATTAGGAGATACAGCTCAATTTAATCCTAACAACTCAGGTTCTAGATTATTAGACGTGCAGCGAGTGGAATACAGCTCAAAAATAACAAGTTGTAAACCTGGGACAAGAATACAGACCCTTGCCAAAAAGATGTCTAAAAAGAGTATTGGCGCCATGCTCATAGAAAAGGAAGGGCTTCCCATCGGCATAATAACCGATAAGGATTTTCGAAATAAAGTGGTCACAGGCATCGTTTCCATAACAGCCAAGGCAAAAACGATTATGTCCAGCCCTGTAATTACCTATCCCAGTAATTTGACGATTACCCAAGCACAAATGGCGATGATGAAAAGCGGTATCAGTCACTTGGTACTCACCGAGGATGGCACACCCAATACGAATGCCATAGGGATACTTTCCAAACACGATATCATGCTTTCCTTAGGGAATAACCCAGCGGTTTTGGTCAAGGCAACAAAACGCTGTAAGCAGGTAGATGAGCTAAAGCCCATTAGAAAAGGTGTCATGAACTTATTGAAAGGATATCTGGAACAAAATATCCCTATGAGCCTTACTTCGAAAATAATTTCTGAGCTCAATGATGCTTGCACCAAACAGGTTATTCGACTCTCCTTAAAACAAATGGACACGCCTCCCCCTATCGACTTCGCTTGGTTGGCCATGGGAAGCCAAGGAAGAAGTGAACAGCTGTTACATACCGATCAAGACAATGCCTTGGTATTTGCAACCGTTGCAGAAAATAAATTAGAAGAAACTCGTGCGTACTTTTTACAGTTAGCAAAATTAATTACACAAGGCCTCCATGAAATAGGATATGCCTATTGCCCTGCAGATATGATGGCCTCCAATCCTAAATGGTGTTTGAGTGTTGATGAATTTAAAGAGACCACCACTAAATGGATTACTAATCCTGGGCTGGACGAGGTGCTTTTATCCTCCATTTTCTTTGATTATAACCTCGCCTATGGTAGCAAAGAACTTACTGATGAATTGGCCTCCCATATATTTAAAACCGTTGAAAGCTATCCGATTTTCTTAACCCATTTAGCCAGTGGAGCCTTACAAAATCCTTCACCATCTGGCTTCTTTAGAAAATTTTTAGTGGAACAAGACGGCGTTTATAAAGACTTTTTTGATTTGAAACGTCGGGCCTTAATGCCCTTGATAGACGCTGCTAGAGTACTAATTCTATCCCATCACGTAAAAGGAATAAACAACACATGGCAACGCTACGAAAAACTAGCCCTTTTGGAACCTAACAATGCTGAATTATACCTTGCTTGCTCCTACTCAAGTAAAGCACTATTGAAATTCAGAACGCGCCAAGGTTTATTACACAACGATTCTGGTCGTTTTATTTCCTTAGAACAACTAAATAAGGAAGAACGTATGAAACTAAAACGAACCTTTTCATCTGTCAAGGATATTCAGGAAGTACTATCCGTACGTTTTATGACCGCTATTGTACGCTGATATGTTTAAAAAAAAGACCTATCCCGACTTTTGGAACGAATATGAAGATTCGTTTGGAAACGGATTACCCAATTTGGTTCAAGACAATAAATTTGTGGTCTTGGATACAGAAACAACAGGATTTAATGTAAAGGAAGACCGAATTTTAAGTATCGGAGCCTTGGTACTTCAACATCAAACAATACAACCCAAACAGGCTTTTGAGCTTTTTGTGGAACAAGAACACTACAACGCCGAAACCGCTAAGATTCATGGAATACTAAAGCATGGTGTAACAGACAGAATTACCGAACTACAGGCCTTAAAAAAAATTCTTGAAACCCTAAAAAACAGTGTATTAGTGGCTCACCATACGGGTTATGATGTTGCCATGATCAATAATGCACTCAAACGAAACGGCCTACCTAAGCTTAAAAACAAATCCCTCGATACGGCTAGCTTATACTTTAAAACGGTTACTAAACTAAAAAAAGAGGAGTTAGAATCCCATATCACCTTGGACGATTTGGCTAAAATCTATAACATTTCTAAAAAGGACCGCCACACAGCGCTAGGCGATGCCTATATAA
Source organism: Maribacter sp. (assembly GCA_047632415.1). Taxonomy (GTDB): domain Bacteria; phylum Bacteroidota; class Bacteroidia; order Flavobacteriales; family Flavobacteriaceae; genus Maribacter. The sequence continues at coordinate 7,186 of JBLICT010000068.1, read as the reverse complement.
CTGCAATAGCATTTCTATATATTTTAGAAAAACTAAAGCCCGACACACTCAACAATTTACTGAAGCGTGACGGGCTTTTTAATTTTTACTAAATCATTACAAAGCTTCATCCATAATCTGCTGTACTACTTCTGGATTTAACAATGTAGAAGTGTCCCCAAGATTACTGGTATCCTTTGAAGCTATTTTTCTTAAAATCCGTCGCATAATTTTTCCACTTCTTGTTTTAGGAAGTCCAGGAACAAATTGAATTTTATCCAACTTAGCAATAGGTCCAATATGCTCTGTAATTACTTGGTTAATTTCTTTCTTTAAATTATCTCGGTCACGGGACTCACCTGTTTCCTTTAAAATAACATAACCATATAACGCATTCCCTTTGATATCATGAGGAAAGCCTACAATAGCGGATTCCGCAACGGCAGGGTGTTCATTAATGGCATCCTCAATAGGTGCTGTACCCAAATTATGACCAGAAACGATGATAACATCATCTACGCGACCCGTAATACGGTAATAACCCACCTCATCTCTAAGCGCACCATCACCAGTAAAATACATATCCTTAAAAGCTGAGAAATAGGTGTCCTTATAGCGCTGATGGTTTCCCCAAATGGTGCGAGCCATAGAGGGCCATGGGAATTTGATACACAACCTGCCATCTACCTGATTCCCTGTGATTTCTTTGCCATTCTCGTCCATTAACGCAGGTTGTATTCCAGGTAAAGGCAATGTAGCATAGGTCGGTTTTGTTGGTGTTGAAAAGGGTATAGGAGAAATTAAGATTCCGCCTGTCTCGGTCTGCCACCAAGTATCTACGATTGGACATTTTTTATCTCCTACATGATCATTATACCAATGCCAGGCCTCTTCGTTTATGGGCTCCCCAACAGTACCTAATACTTTTAGGCTAGAAAGGTCATGGTTTGTTACAAAATCAAGATTTTCCTTAGCCAAAGCCCTAATAGCAGTTGGAGCAGTATAAAACTGGGTGACCTTATGCTTTTGAACCACGTCCCAAAAACGACCAAAATCAGGATAAGAAGGAACACCCTCAAACATGACGGTAGTTGCTCCATTTGCTAGGGGTCCGTAAACAATATAGGAATGACCCGTTATCCATCCTATATCCGCAGTACACCAGTAAATATCATTTTCACGATACTGAAAAACATTTTTGAAGGTATAAGCAGTATACACCATATACCCTGCTGTGGTATGCACCATTCCCTTAGGTTTACCAGTAGAACCGGACGTATATAAGATAAAAAGTGGGTCTTCTGCATCCATTACTTCCGGAGGATAATCTGCATAGGCTTCTTCCATCAAAGGTGCCAGCCATTCGTCCCTACCTTCTTTCATAAAGATATCTGAATTGGTACGCTTTACAACCAACACATTTTCAACATCCGGACAAGCATCCATAGCATCGTCTACAATTCCTTTTAAATCTATAGTTTTCTTACCCCGGTAAGAACCATCGGATGTAATAACCATTTTTGCACCACAATCGTTGACTCTTGTGGCGACAGCGGTAGAAGAAAAGCCCGCAAAAACGACAGAATGTACAGCACCGATTCTTGCACAGGCCAAAAGCGAAATGGCTAGTTCTGGAATCATGGGTAAATAGATTACTACTCGATCTCCTTTCTTAATCCCCTTTTCACTCAGCACATTAGCCATTTTACAAACGCGCTCCTTTAGCTCATTGTATGTAATATGTTGAGCGTCTTCATCTGGGTTATTTGGTTCGAAAAGGATGGCCGTTTTATCCCCTCGTATATTCAAATGCCTGTCTATACAGTTTTCCGTAATATTTAATTTAGCACCCTCGAACCATTTTATTTCGGGCTTAGAAAAATCCCAATCCAATACCTTGTCCCATTTCTTGCGCCATACAAAATGTTCTTCAGCTATCTCATCCCAAAAACTTTCAGGGTTTCTAACTGATTTACGATATACTTGATAGTACTCCTCAAAATGTTTGATATGGTAATTGCTCATGTAAGTCCGGTTTTTAATTAACGTTCAATACGATACACTGATTTTTAGATTGATATCAGAAGCCAAATGATTATTTCAAATATAATTACAAAAGAATCGAATTTCTTAACGAAAAACACTTCTTTTCGACCAGTTACCAATCAGACAACATTAATGAGACGAAGCATCGCCAGCACCACTAGGTATTCTAATATTTTCTACAATCTCTTGCACTTCTAAAGGTGGTTCTGGAGTAAACTTGTTTACAACCAAGGCAACTATAAAATTGACTATCATGGCTATAGAACCAAATCCTTCTGGCGAAATGCCAAACCACCAAGACTCTTGCAGGCCAGCAACCGCTTCTTTTCCTCCGTCGAAAATACCAAATTTGAACTTCAACATATAAAAAAGCATCAATAGAATACCCACCACCATACCAGAAACAGCACCTTCTTTATTCATTTTTTTATAGAAAATTCCCAAAACAATAGCTGGGAAAAATGATGCTGCCGCCAAACCAAAGGCGAGCGCCACCACGGCAGCTACGAAACCAGGCGGGTTTATACCAAAATAGCCTGCGATAATAACTCCTATAGTAGCCGCACCACGGGCAGCCCATAACTCTCCTTTTTCGGAGATATTTGGAACAAAGATTTTCTTCACTAAATCATGCGACACGGATGCCGATATCACTAATAACAATCCTGCAGCCGTAGACAAAGCAGCGGCCAAACTACCAGCAGCCACTAGTGCTATCACCCATGCCGGCAAATTTGCTATTTCAGGATTTGCTAATACCATAATATCAGGATCAACCGTAAGTTCATTCTTGCTAACGTCAGCAACATACTGAATCTTACCGTCTTTGTTTTTATCATCAAAAGCTAATAACCCGGTTCCTTCCCAGTTTTTAAACCAATCCGGCATGGTATCATATTCCTTATTGCTAACCGTCTCAATCATGTTGGTTCTAGCGAATACGGCTACCGCTGGTGCCGTAGTGTATAACACAGCTATTAACAGCAAGGCCATCCCTGCAGATTTACGAGCGTCTTTTACCTTCTTAACCGTAAAAAAACGGACAATCACATGGGGCAAACCTGCAGTACCCACCATAAGGGCCAAGGTAATGGCAAATACATCTACCAAACTTTTAGAGCCTGATGTATATTCTGAAAAACCAAGTTCTGTAGAAAGTCCGTTAAGTTTTTCCAACAAATACATTCCAGAACCATCATTCACGGTACCACCCATTCCTAATTGTGGTATAGGATTACCCGTCATTTGTATCGATATAAAAATCGCAGGCACCATAAAAGCAAATATCAATACACAATACTGGGCAACTTGGGTATAGGTAATGCCTTTCATCCCTCCTAAAACTGCGTAAAACAAAACGATAATCATCCCTATAATAACGCCAGTATTAATATCAACTTCCAAGAACCTAGAGAAAACAACACCCACACCACGCATTTGTCCTGCCACATAAGTAAAGGAGACTAATAGCGCACAAAAAACAGCTACCATTCTGGCGGAATTGGAGTAATAGCGATCCCCGATAAAATCGGGCACCGTAAATTTCCCAAACTTTCGTAAATATGGAGCAAGGAGCAAAGCTAATAGCACATACCCACCAGTCCATCCCATTAAATAAACCGAACCGTCATATCCTGCAAAGGAAATGATACCTGCCATGGAAATAAAGGAGGCAGCCGACATCCAATCTGCTGCCGTAGCCATGGCATTCGCTAAAGGGGAAACGCCGCCACCGGCTATATAGAACTCTTTGGTAGAACCTGCACGGGACCAAATTGCGATTCCGATATAGAGACTAAATGTTAAAGCGACAAGGACGTAGGTCCAAATCTGAACATCATTCATAGTATTGGTTTTAGTGGTTGGTTGTTATTCGTCGTAGCCGTATTTTTTATCCAATTTGTTCATTAATCGAACATAGACAAAAATTAAGATGACAAATACATAAATACTTCCCTGTTGCGCGAACCAAAAACCAAGTTTAAAACCTCCTAAACTAATCGTATTCAAGGCATCTTTAAAAATGATTCCCGCACCATAGGAGACCACGAACCAAATAGCTAGTAGAATAAACAGATACCTAACATTCTCTTTCCAGTAGGCCGAAGCCTTTTTTTGTTTTTCTGACATTTGGTTATGGGTTTGCAAATTATTTAAAAATACTCTTAAAATTACGATTGTAAAAACTATTCCAATATTTACATTACTATGAGGAAAGAAGTTCTCGTCAACTAAGGCTTTACAAACAAGAAGTAGTCATACCTTTTCTTAGGCCTAAGACTAATTTTTTATTTGAACTCCACCATTTCCTTAATCTTTATGGCTTTCTCGAAATGGTCTAGCCTATTTTCTATAATCCACCATTTGGCCACCTCCATTAAAAGATCTGGAGTATCATTTTTGTTCTTGAAAAAAGCATAAAATGACAGGCCTACATTTTCACCCTTAGATGAAATTTTACGATTACAAACTTCGATAATCCTTTCTCGTATTTCTTTATTCATCCTTTTGTTTGAAGTTACCCTCTTTGATTATTTCCAGACATCCAAAGCCTCGTCTCGGAGCAGTTGGGTCATTTTAAACTCGGTATATCGTAGTTTGGATTCCATACTAAAAAATGATTTGGAATAGGTAAAACCAAAGTCTTGCGCATCTTCGGCGGATGCTCCATAGTAGATTTCCTTGAATTGTGCCCAATGGCAAGCTCCAAGGCACATCATACAAGGCTCACAACTGGCATATAGGATACACTCTTTCAGGTTATCCCTTCCTATTCGATTGCAGGCAACCTGAATCGCAAGCAGCTCCGCATGTTGGGTTAAGTCATCTTTTCCCCTAACAAGATTATGTACCTCACAGATAACTTCGTTGTCCCTAACTATTAATGCGCCAAATGATCCTCCTTCTTTTGAATCTCTTCCTTCCTTAGCCTTATTGATAGCTCTTCTTAAATAGCTTTCATGCATTTATTTATCCTCTAATGAAATAATAATTTTCCAAAATAAAACCTTTGTTCCTAATACAACCGGCTAATACATGGACTAAAAACAAAGCTATTTCGAGTATTTGACCGGCTGATATTTAGTGCTTAGATTCATGACTAGATGTAGTCATAAATATTTAACTTATACCCATTATCCTAGGCAACCTTCAGTTTTAATTATATGATACAAAACCTTACTAAGAGGCACAAAAGATGCTGTTACCGTTGAAATTATATTCTAGAACGTCAACTTCTCAACAGCGGCAATGGTCTCCCCTAAATCAGCATAGCTTAACGCATCATTAAGAAAATAGCTTTCAAAAGCAGATGGAGGCAGATAGATGCCCTGATTTAGCATACCGTGGAAATAGGCATTGAAACGTTCGTTATTTCCCTTGGCGGAAGATGCAAAATCTACTACAGGTTCGTCCGTAAAGTGCACTGAAATCATACTACCGTACCGATTAATTTGATGTGGGACTCCTTTTTTCTCCAAGGCTTTACCAATACCTTCGTGTAGAAAGGCTGTTTTTTTTGCGAGACTATCAAAAATTTCTGGATTAGTATTTAGTTCGGTTAGCATGGCAAGACCAGCACTCATAGCTAAAGGGTTTCCACTTAGGGTTCCAGCTTGATACACCGGGCCGTCTGGTGCCAGGTGGCTCATAATTTCTTCCTTTGCAGCAAAAGCACCCACAGGTAATCCGCCACCGATAACCTTACCAAAAGTTACCATATCCGCAGCAACACCTAAGGCTTCTTGGGCACCACCTTTTCCTAATCGAAAACCGGTCATGACTTCATCAAAAATTAGTAGGATACCTTCCGCAGTGCATAATTCCCGCAGGCCTTTTATAAAGGCATCTGTTGGTACAATACAACCCATATTTCCAGCTACCGGCTCTATAATAATTGCTGCAATCTCTCCTTTGTTAGCGTTTACCAAGGTTAGTACCTCTTCAAGGTTATTAAACCCTGCCAGCAAGGTGTCTTTAGCGGTACCTTGAGTAACACCCGGACTATTGGGACTACCAAAAGTTACAGCACCACTACCAGCCTGTATTAAAAAGGAATCTGAATGGCCGTGATAGCATCCGGCAAATTTTATGATTTTATCTTTTCCCGTATAGCCACGCGCCAAACGCACGGCACTCATGCAAGCCTCCGTACCGCTATTTACAAAACGTATCTTATCTATATTTGGCACCATAGATACCGCCAACTTTGCCAACTCGGTTTCAATCTCGGTAGGCATTCCAAAAGAAGTCCCCTTTTTAGCCTTGTCAATAATAGCCGTTATCACTGGTTCATAAGCGTGACCTAAAATCATAGGACCCCAAGACGCAATATAATCGATTAACCTATTCCCATCCTCATCAAATAAGTAGGCCCCTTTTGCTTCTTTTACAAAAATAGGGTCTCCGCCTACGGCTTTAAAAGCTCTTACAGGAGAGTTGACACCACCCGGTATATATTTTTTCGCCTCTGCAAACAGGGCACTACTTCTTTTGTATATCATGGATTACTTGTTCATTTGGGTCGTTTTGACCATCAACTTTTGACCTACAGAAAGATTGGCATCCCTTAGTTGATTCAATTTCATTAACGCGTCAATAGAAACATAATACCGCTTGGACAGGGAATACAAGGTATCTCCCTTTCTAACGATATGGACCTCATTTTTTTCTGCAATTACAGGCTTGTTATTTTCATAGACCGATTTGGAAACTCTAGTATCATATTGGTCTAATTGATGTTTTTCAATGAGGTAAATAAGCTTTTGGGGGTATTTTTTATCGGTTGCGTAGCCTGCTTTACGCAATCCTTTTGCCCAGTTTTTATAATCCGTAGTATCATAATCAAACAAAAAGGCATATCTACTGCGAGTGGTAAGAAAAATACTGTGATCTCTGTACGAATACATAGGATGATTATACTTTCTAAAGCACTCCCCTTTTGCATCGTCATCATGAAAATCGTAATCGCCCTGCCAACCGGTATGGCATTTAATGCCGAAATGGTTGTTGGTTTTCCTTGCTAATTCCCCTTTTCCATAGCCACTTTCTAAAAGTCCTTGTGCTAGGGTAATACTCGCTGGAATACCATAGGCCTTCATTTCCAATTGGGCAATTTCAGAAAAGGTTGCAATATAGTCGGGTATATCGTCAATTTGAAAAT
>JBLICT010000067.1:0-14663 GCA_047632415.1 Maribacter sp. | reverse complement strand
CACCACCACTGCTCATTCCTGAGAAAATTCCTTCTTCTTTTGCTAAGCGCTTGGCCATGGCACGGGCATCCGCTTCGCTGACTTCCATAACACGGTCTACTTTTTTAGCATCGAATATTTTAGGAAGATATGCTAGTGGCCACTTACGAATACCTGGAATCTTGGAACCATCGGTAGGTTGTACGCCCACAATTTGTATATTAGAATTTTGCTCCTTTAGATATGTAGAAGTACCCATAATTGTACCCGTTGTGCCCATGGAGCTTATAAAATGAGATACGCTACCATGAGTATCCCTCCAAATTTCAGGTCCTGTAGTTTTATAGTGCGCTTTCCAATTATCAGGATTAGCAAACTGGTTCACTAAAACGTATCCATCGTTTTTTACTTTAGCTTCTGCATAATCCCTAGCACCCTCAATACCTACATCAGCAGCTGTAAGTGTGACTTTTGCACCATAAGCACGCATCGTTTGCACACGTTCTTTAGTAGCATTTTCGGGCATTACCAATTCCATATCTAAATTGTAAATGCCGGCAATCATCGCAAGCGCAATTCCGGTGTTTCCACTAGTGGCTTCAATGAGCTTATCGCTTGTTTTTATACTACCGCTTTCGAGTCCACTTTTAATCATATTCAGCGCTGCACGGTCTTTCACGCTACCTCCTGGATTATGTCCCTCCATCTTAAAAAGTAAGGTGACATTCGGGTTAGTATTTAAAACACGGGAGGCGACCAAGGGCGTGTTTCCAATAAGCTCAATTAGAGTTTTAGACATTTGGTAGGGTTTTGATTTTTATTTCTGGGGTATGAAAGACAGTAGAATGGGGCGGAATAGAGGCTGTTAGCCAGGCATTTCCGCCAATGATGCTATGCGCTCCAATAACGGTATTACCACCTAGAATAGTAGCATTAGCATAAATGGTAACATTTTCCTCTATAGTAGGATGACGCTTGGTCTTTTGAAGGTGCTTTGCAACAAAAAGTCCGCCAAGGGTTACACCTTGGTAAATCTTAACTTGGTCTTTAATGATTGCCGTTTCGCCAATAACGACACCTGTACCATGATCTATGTGAAACGAATTGCCAATTTGCGCTCCGGGATTTATATCCACGCCAGTTTGCCTATGGGCGTATTCGGTCATTAATCTTGGAACCAAGGGAAAGCCAATAGCATACAGTTCGTGTGCCAGTCTGTAAATAGCTATGGCATAAAAACCGGGATAGGCCATATATACTTCCTCTATTGATAGGGAAGCGGGGTCACAATTGACTGTTGCCTCGGCATCCATATTTAACTTTTCTAAAATTTCAGGCAGCTTTTCCACATAATTCTCCCATACTTTTTTACAAGGTTTTTCGCTCTCCCAACAAGCAAGGTCTACCAATTCATCAAACTGTTTTTCTAATATCTTGAGATTCTCCGCAACTGGTGTTTCAATGTCGAATAGCGTATGAAAAAGGGTATCTGTAAAGGTTTCTGTTTGTTTTTTTAAACGAAACCTAAGATTTGGTTGCTTCTTATGTTCGTTGATTTTTTCTATTATAGCGCTATGTTGCATAGTATTGGCTTAGGGCTCAAAATTAACCAATAAATCAAAAGTGCTAGGTAGCAAATGGTTAACTTTAGCTTAAAATAACAAGACTTAAGTCGTATGTTACACCCTACAATTACCAAGAGTACCTTAGATTTTTTAAAGGAACTTAAAAAGAATAATAATCGAGATTGGTTTACTGAGCATAAAAAAACCTTTAAGACCCATGAATCCCAAGTAAAAGTCTTTTTGAATCAGGTAACGGAACTCATGCGAACACATGATGAAATAGAAAAATTGAAGGTTTTTCGTATTTATAGGGATGTACGTTTTTCTAAGGATAAGACACCGTACAAATATAATTTTTCAGGTTCTATGTTGCGTGCCGGTAAGACACGCAGGGGCGGTTATTACATACACATACAACCCAAAGGTAGTTTTATTGCCACCGGATTTTGGAATCCAGAAAAAGAAGATCTCTTTAGAATACGAAAAGAATGGGAGGTAGATGCTTCAGATTTTCGTGATATTCTAAACGATAAAGGCTTTAATAGTATTTGGGGAGAATTGGCAGGCGAGGAACTAAAAACGGCTCCTAAAGGTTTTGATAAAGAACACCCTAATATTGACCTCATACGCAAGAAACAATTCATTTTCGTCAAAAACTTTACAGATGCAGAGGTAACCGCATCTAATTTTGCGCAAACCATTGATGCTGCTTTTAAGGAAATTCGTCCCTATTTTGATTTAATGAGTAACGTCCTTACTACAAATCTGAACGGTGAATCGTTATTGGAGTAAGGCAGCTTCCTCGAAGAACTGTACTTGATCTTGTAGGCGCTTTACTGCCATGCTCATCATTCTTTTGTTCAAGGCTGAGGAGTTCTTCCTATAGTCTTCGTATTCTTCTAAGGTAAATTGTCCTAAGATTATACCTTTTAAGGAGTTTCGATATTTTATATCCTTTTGTACTGCATTCGCTATGTAATCTGTCCGCGCTTCTTTCTTAAGTTCATGGAACCGATTTTTAGTCTTTATAATATAGTTTTGGAAGGATGCCAATAATAAATCGTTCTGTAATTTAAGGATAGGGCGTAGGGTTTGGTTCTGAAAATGTTCCTGTTCGCTCATGTTGGGCAGTATTCTTGCATTTGCGATAACAGGTCTTATTTCTAACAATTTCAAAGATCTCTCGTTCATGACTGCAGCTTTTTTATAAAGATAACCAATCGAATAAGGTTTCCGTTTTATGTAGAAAGAAGTTTTAAAAGGGTTATAAACATTGGTATTTTTTTGAGATTTTCTTACCAAAAAAAATTTCTCCTTCCTTTACGGTAGGTGTACTTAACGATTTTAATTTTTAATTTATGGTATTTCAGATTGATAATAATAAGCTTGGTCAATTACTAAATAATCACAAAGAGCTATAGATACGTTCCTTTTTGATAAATATACGGGCTAAATAGGAAAAAAGTGGTTATGACATTCTTTTTAGGACTAATTTTAAGCCATCAAAATTTATTACTATGAAATTCCATACTAGAAAATTGGTTAAACCAGAAGACTTGAACTCGAATGGAACCCTCTTTGGCGGTAAGGTTTTGGCTTGGATAGATGAAGAAGCCGCCTTGTACACCATAGTGCAACTTGAAAATGCAAAAATAGTCACCAAATATATTTCGGAAATTAATTTTATGAGCGCTGCAAAGCAAGGTGATGTCGTCGAAATTGGTATAGAAGTCGTTAAGTTTGGTAAAACATCCTTGAACTTAAACTGCGAAGTACGGAATAAGATGAACCACGAGACTATCGTTACTGTTGACAATATTATCATGGTAAACTTAGGCGAAAATGGTAAACCTACGCCACATGGAAAAACCAAGGTAGAATTTGTTAAAGACCGTTTGGCAGCAGCAGAATAAGCGCTTAAATCTTATCCTTACGACATTGTTTTGGACAAAGCTTGCACTTCATCCAAAACTCTGAGCAGATTACCGCTCCATAATTGTTCTATTTCTTTTTCGGTATAGCCACGTTTTATTAGTTCCAAGGTTACGTTAAAGGTTTCGGAGGCATCCGACCAACCTTCAATCCCTCCACCACCGTCAAAATCTGAACTGATACCTACATGATCAATTCCGATAAGCTTTACGATGTAATCGATATGATCTATAAAATCCGAAACTGTTACACCTTTGGGTGCTTCTGGATTTTTGGCGACGATACCCTTTCCAATTAGGACCACTTTAGGATAATTCTCCATAAAGGTTCCTTTTTGAGCATCTGTTAAGCCGCTAAACTGTGATCTTTCAAACCATTCAAAACCAAGTGAATCTGCAACTTGTTCGTAAATTCCTTTCATAAAGGCCGCTTTAGCCTCGTGTTTTTCAGTATTCAAGTACGAACTAAATGCTACGGTCTGCACAACACCTCCATTTTGCTTTATGAGCATAAGTTGTTCATCGTCCAAATTTCTACTGTGGTCGCACAAGGCACGGGCAGAAGAGTGGGAAGCAATAATTGGTGCTTTAGACATAGCTATCATTTGCTTCATGGCCACTTTAGAAGGGTGCGAAACATCAATCATGATACCAAGTCGGTTCATTTCCATAACAGCTTCCTTTCCTAAATCACTTAAGCCATTATGCAGCCAAATTGAATCCTTTTCGCCAGTGTTGGAATCGGAAAATTGACTATGTCCATTATGCGAAAGTGAAATGTAACGCGCACCTAACTCATGATATTCTTCAAAGGCAGAAATATCTTCACCAATTGGATATGCGTTTTCTACACCTATCATGGCTACTTTTTTGCCAGAAGCTACAATACGGCGAACATCGTCAGAGGTATAGGCAAGTTCCATTTTATCTGGTGCATATTCCTCGCATAACCTACGAATGGCAGCAAATTTGTCTAATGCATTTTCTTTAGCTTTCGCATACCCCTCGGCATTTAAAGAATCCTGTCCTGTATACACAATTAGCCAAGCAACATCCAACCCACCCTCTTCCATTTTTGGAAGATTAATCTGTGTATCTAGACGTTGAGTATAGTTAACCGAGTCTGTAAAATTCTTGGTATTTATATCATCGTGGGTGTCCAAGGTGATGGTGTTTTCATGTATTCGTTTTGCGCGTTCCTCTGTGGTTTCCATTACTTTAGTTTTCTTCTCATTACAAGAAAATAGGGTTAATGCAATAACTAGGTAGCCAATTACTTTCATTTTTTTTTTTTAGACCTACAAATAAACCGTTTTCACAACAAAAAAGGAAGCTTAGCAAACATTTAATTGCCCAAGGCACCCTAATAATGGATTTTTAGGTCGAATTATAGAACAAAACTCTCGAAAACAAGGAATATTAACCTATGTCCAAACTAAAAACTAAAGATTTAATTGGTCAACTTTCTGATTTGGAAACATCCTTGAACGGTTTTTCTTTTGAAGAATTAAGCACACTAGAAGCTAAGACCCTAAAAAACTCTTTTAATCGATTTAAAACGCAGCTAAACAATCAAATATTTGGGACGGATAGAATCGTAGAAGAAGATTTTTCTACCAATGAGATTTTTTCATTGCCAACTGTTGCTCAAGATAATAAGCTGATTGCTCATGTGAGCCATGAAATAAGAACACCCCTAAACGGTATCATTGGTTTTGCTAATTTACTTAGGGAAGAAAATCTGACTGCAGGTCAGTTTAAAAAAGTAGATGCGATACAATCAGCCTCTTATAATCTTATGGAGATTATTAACGAAGTCTTAGAATACTCTAAACTTACAGCAGGCATAGAGGATTTTGATTCGGTAGACTTTAATTTGCATGGATTGATAAAGGACGTTATGTTTCTGTGTCAAACACTTATCATAGATAAATCAGTCACCTTAAATATTGATATCGCTCCCGATGTTCCAAAAATCCTTATCGGTGATCCATCCAAATTATCGCAAATATTGCTTAACCTTTTAGGAAATGCCATCAAGTTTGTTAAAAAGGGGCAGATTAGCCTTTCAGTAGCCGTATCCGAACAAAAAAAGGGAGCCCACTTGTTACAATTTTCTGTTAAGGATACTGGCATAGGTATATCCAAAGAACAACTAGGACATGTTTTCGAAAGCTATAAACAGGCAGAATTAGATACGTTTCAAAAGTATGGAGGATCTGGCCTAGGGTTAAGTATCGTAAAAGAAATTGTTGAGAAACAAGGTGGTACGATTTCGGTAACAAGTATATTAGGTACAGGTACTACCTTCAAGTTTCTTATTCCCTTTCGTAAAGGAACTATTCAAAACATACCTAAGAATAAACCAAAACCTATCAGTACTGAAAAAGGTAGAGAACTCTTAGGAGGTACTAAAATATTAGTTTTTGAGGATAACGAGCTTAATCAACATCTTATTAGCGAACAGTTAACTAAGTGGAACTGTATTACGCATGTGACTGCAAACCCTAAAGAAGGTCTTACTCTTTTAAAAACGGAGGAAATAGACATTGTTCTTATGGATCTTAAAATGCCAGAAATGAGCGGATTCGAGATTTCCAAGAGCATACGCGCATCAAAGGATATCAAGTTAAATCAGGTTCCTATCATTGCGTTTAGCGCAGATTTTACGGCACAAGACCAAGATCAGTGTTATGCGTCTGGTATCAACGATTTTTTATTAAAACCATATACACTAAACGAGCTGATGATCAAACTATTAAAAAGAAAAAAAGAGCGAAACCTTACACAGGCTGGTCTTAGGTTATTACAACAGGAAACAATCATATCAACCGAACAAAAAAGTGAAGCAGTAGATCTTAGGGAACTGTTACAGGAATGTTATGGTGAAATAGAAATGCTGGAAGAGCTAGTGCGACTCTTCAAACAAAATATATATGAGTTCATTGGTGCAGTTAAAATAGCCATTAGCAATCAAAATTTTGAAGAAATCTATCAAGCGTCTCATAAAATAAAGGCAGGATTGGCCCTTATGAACACCAATGATCTAAAAAGGCTCATTGAAGGAATAGAGGAAGGCGCAAAAAATACTGAACTAGCAAAAATTGAGCTGCTATTTGCACAGTTTATAGTGCAATACCCGCTAAAAGAGGCTCAAATAGATAAAGAATTGAAGAAATTAAAGAAGCGCTAAACATGAACAAAAGAACAATTCTTTTAGCCGATGATGATGAGCTTTTAGCCTCTTTACTAAACTTTAGGTTAGAAAAGGCCGGGTATACCGTAGACCATGTTTTGGATGGAAAAGAGGTGAAAGAATATTTGTCTCATACTATGCCAGCTATCATTGTAAGCGATATCATGATGCCCTATTTTTCTGGTATAGAACTCATTAACTATGTTAGAAAGGAGCTATTATCCCAAACCCCCATTATAATAATTTCATCTGCTGGGAACGAGGAAAATGTCTTAAGTGCCTTTGAATTGGGCGCGAATGACTTTATTTCTAAACCCGTAAGTCCGTCCGAGCTATTGGTTAGAATCGCAAGAGAAGTTAACAAAACTCATATTTGATTTTTATTAAGAAGACATATACGCTAAACGCCTTAATCAGCGCTCCAAAAATCCCAATAGATGTTTTATGGGCGCTATCGCTATTTTTTGTTGTGTTAGCACTTGTATATTTTATTTCAGTATTCTTTTTTAGGAATAGGCTTTCCAGACTTGGAAAACATATTATGGCAAAAAGAAAGGTGTTTTCTCCCATGATATGTGAATTCTTGTTTTTTGAAGAAGATGGGGAAAAGAAAGAGAAAATAAACTATATAGATTTAAAGATTCAAATACGGGAACTTATAAAGAATCGTTTTGACAGGGAAGTACTTACTGCAGTGCTTCTAGACCTTAGGAAGGATGTTACGGGTAAAACGAGAACCGAGCTGTTTCGGGTTTATCAAGATTTAGAACTTCATAAAGATGCCTATAATAAGTTGAATAGCTGGCGCTGGGAACTGGTCTCTAAGGGGATTTTTGAGCTTACCCAAATGGAAGTAAAAGATTCCTATAGTTTAATAACCAAATTTATTAATGACAAAAGGTCTACCATAAGGAAACAAGCAGAAATAGCTGCTGTAAGCCTGAAAGAAGAAGGTATTAATTACTTCTTAGATCATACCCGATATAAAATATCGGAGTGGCAACAATTAAAGTTGCTAGATGTGGTGCGTAACAAAACAGATTATGTGCCACCACCATTTAGACTTTGGCTTACCTCTAAAAATAACCATGTTGTACTATTTGCCCTCAGGCTCATTAAATACTACAACCAAAACGATGCAAGTGCTTCCCTTATTCAATTGCTTAGGCATAAGGATAATCATATTAAAAAGGAGGCGATTTTCTGTATTCGGGATTTTAATGTGACCGATGCCGTTCCAGTGCTAAAAACCATATTTTGGAAATGTACCACAGCCGTTAAAATGTATATTCTTGAGGCACTTTCACAACTGGGAACTGAGGATGATATTGGCTTTCTTGAAGATGTAGTAACTAAAGAAGTGGCTTTTACCGTTAAGGGAAAAGCCATAAGTGCTTTAAATACAATACGTCCAGAGGGCGTGCTTCCAACGCAAGATATAATTCCAACTGCAAACTTTGAAACTCAGGCAGAAGCACTGGATGCTGCTACTCCAGCAACCACCGAAACTGAAATAAATAGCACAAAACAAGAAGACCAATTAAATTCAGAAGACATTCCCCTGTCAGCAGAAACCGTATCGAATGACACAAAGGAGGATACCAAATTTTCCTTAAATATAGAACCCACGGAAATTTCTTTCTTGCCCATCGTTACAGAAGGTGTTGTTGAATTAGCACTAAAATTCTCAACGGACGGGTCAAAGGAAGAAAATAAATATCAGAATTTGTTAAGCCTAAATGTTGATTATGAAGAAATATTTCCTTTATCCGTCGAAGAAGAATTGCACTTTCAATTTCTTCCTATAGTTACGGGTAATCTTCTTTCGGAAGAAAAAGCGACACAGGTACAGAATGAATTGCCGGTTGGGTTTGAAGAAGTTATCGTGGTTAATGATAAAACTACGGAACAGAACAAACTAGAGGAGTGTTTGATTAATGAAATACTAGTGACCTACGAGGAGGTAATAGTTTCCTCAGATTTAGTATTGGAGACTAAAAGGCCTGTTAAAAATGGAGAACCCAGATTGAATGTTCCTCCCCAAGAACCAAAAATCGACTTTTCAGATATGATTGCAACAGAGGACGTGTCGCATATTACCGTTATTTATGATGATTTAACTATTGAAAATGATACCGCTTTAAAAGATAGCATGTCGGAAATAGATTGGGCAAGTGCTTTTGAACTTGAAAATAAAGTACAATCTCAGGAAGCTATTACCGAAATTAAAAAAGAAAACGAAATGGAGAAAGAGTTATGGGATATTCCTAAACCTTTTTTTTACGATGACGCTAAACTCAATAATATGGCGTTGTTAGAGGATATTTCCGAACTGGGAGACCACAGGGAAATACCGCACTTAAACATGTTATTACAGCAAGAAAACAATGCTTCTGTGAAAATAAGAATTACGGAATTAATAGCTTCTTTTTCAATTGAAGATGATACATCGATATGTTTTGAACCTACTATTTCAAGTGAGCGGCAGAGTGTGTTTCATAGTCTTTTTGACGTAAGCGACACCGAAGCAAAAATCATATTACTCGATGAGATTGCAGAAGTTGGTGACGAACAGGAATTATCATTGTTGGAAAGTTTGGTGCTAAGCGACCATGTGATATTACATAAAACTGCAAAGCGAGCACTAGAAAAGCTAACCTCCAGGCTAGAAATTACTAGGGAAACAGCAGTTGTAAAGGCGCCAATCTTAGAGAAAGAAACGAATACAACTATATTACTCGATACCGGTAATCTTTTCGAACTAGACTTTGAATTTACATCCTCTGACCAGGAGAAAAAAGAAATAAGACATCAGTATAAAGATCAAAAAGATGGAAATACCATGTTTGATCGTTTATGTGCCATGTCCACTAAACTATATGATAAAGAATAATGAGCAGCGGAGCATTCGATATCATTTTGGAATATATCAACATCGTTTTCTTTGTATTTACGTTGGTGCTATTTCTCTTGTTTATTGGAATGGGGTATTTTTCTACTAGAAATTCTATCCATTACAAAAACAAAAATAGTTTTGGGGATATGTCCAAGCTAATGGCATCTCCTTTGGCACCAAGCATTACTATTGTTGCTCCCGCTTATAACGAAGGACTTACCATAGTCGAAAACATTCGTTCCCTCATGTCTCTTAAATATGTTAATTACGAGGTAATGGTTGTCAACGATGGGAGCAAGGATGATACCCTTCAAAAAATGATTGTTGCCTACGATTTGATAAAAATAGAACAGGAAATAGATCCCAATTGGAAATCAAAGACCATACGGGGAATTTATAAATCACCTCATAAGGCATTTTCTAAGCTCACGGTAATAGACAAGGAAAACGGCGGCAAATCGGACGCTTTAAATACTGGTATGGCCTTGTCCACTAATCAATATATAGGCTGCATAGATGTTGATTGTCTTTTACTCCCAGATGCACTTTTACATGTTGTAAAATCATTTTTTCAGCGTTCGGAGAAAAGAGTAATAGCCGTTGGCGGTGTTATAAGGGTGGCTAATTCCTGTATCATACAAGGCGGTCAACTAGAAGAAATTAAACTTCCTAGTAATTGGCTCGCGAGGTTTCAATTATTGGAATACACACGTTCGTTTATATTAGGCCGTATGGCGTGGGGAAGAATTGACAGTCTGCTCATTATTTCAGGTGCTTTTGGCTTTTTTGATCGGGAGATTGCCTTGGCGGTTGGTGGTTATGATACCAATACCGTAGGTGAGGATATGGAAATCGTATTTAAGATGAGGCGCTACATGCATGAGAACAAGCTGCCTTATACCATTGAATATATTCCCGATCCACTTTGCTGGACAGAAGTACCGGAAGACCCCAAAATATTGATTAACCAACGCGACCGTTGGGCTAGGGGTAATCTGGAAACACTTTTTAAACATAAGGATATGTTCTTTAACCCTAAGTTTGGTAGGTTGGGCATGTTGAGTTATCCCTATTGGTTCTTTTATGAATGGCTTGCTCCATTGTTGGAATTTTTTGGGTTTTTTACCATCATCCTTTTTTATTGGTTGGGGATACTGAATTGGGATTTCTTTCTGGCCATAACGGCAACCGTCTATATTTTTTCTGTAATGTTTTCTTTTTACGCCATTCTTTGGGATGTGTATTCCTATAATGAGTACAAAAAGACCAAGGATATTTTAATATTAATGCTATGTGCCATAATTGAGCCTTTTGTTTATCACCCTTTTATGGTGTGGGCAGCTATTCGAGGTAATTATAAGAAACTGTTCAAGATAAAATCTGGTTGGGGTACGCAGGTACGTAAAGGATTTGCTAAAGCAACTTAATTATGCAGATAGAAAAGCATAACATACCGCAAAATAGCAGAACATTAAAGGATTATATTCCTCTGGTCATTACATTCTTTGTGGGTCTCATACTTTTATCTATCTATCAAAATATAATGCTTTATGTCACGGGTGTACTAGACAGCGTAGTGAACAAAAGTCTATTCCTTAATAGTTTACATCATTTGGGTTATGCCGCGGTATGTTCCGTAATATTTGTGTTTTTATTTAATCTACTTGAAAATAAAAAATCGAATCTTGGTTTTAAGGTGGTTCGTTTTATTTTCGCTGCCCTTCTTTTTATAGAGGGTCTCCTAATTACTTATTTTATTGGTAATTATGAGCCATTGGGAGCTAATGGGCTATTTGGTAGCAGTGCTGATCATATCCAATTCCATATCCTAAATGCGTTTATAGCCATTTCGGTTACTTTGTTTGCCTGTCATTTGTTATATCGATATACGGCACCATTTTATAATGTAATCAGTAGAATGTATCCGTTTACCATTATTTTATTCAGCATGTTTTTGGCGACTTTATATTCCGATAGGAAACCTATAAATGAAAACAAAACCCAATATCTTTTAGAAGCTACGTATACTGCTGTTTTTGATATAAATACTTATGAAGGTAGCGAAGAATATCCATTGGCAAGAGGGTATATTGCAAATAGCGATTTGATTCCCTATTTTAATCTTACCACCGAAAAACCTCATATTAAAATACTTATTGTAGAAGGACTTGGAACGGCCTTTATTGATGCAAAAGGAGCTTACAGCGGTATTATGCCCCATTTACAGGAAATGATTGGAGCATCTTTATACTGGCCAAATTTTTTAAGTAATACGGGAGAAGGCGAAGCAGCTTTAGCTACAGTTATCGGTTCCTTGCCATTTGGCGAAACTGGCTTTACAAATTTAGAGGGCTTTACCCATAGACATACCTTGTTCAGTATTTTAAAACAAAATGGATATGAAACTTCCTTCAATTATGGCGGAAACAGCGCTTTAAATAGCTATGACCGATTTTTGGTACAAGAAGGTGTAGATAAAATTTTGGATAAAACAGTTTTTGGAACAGCGTATAGTTTACAAGATGCAGATGCAGCAGGAATTACCTTGGGCTATCCAGACGGCGCATTGTTCCGACGCTATACGGAGGGAAATAATACAGCGATTGAAAGGCCACGGTTAGCCGTATTTAAGACCTTAAGTACCAAGGCTCCTTATGCTATACCTAACTTTAACAAATATGAAAAGAATGTTGAAAAACTAATCAGCCATTCCACAAGCAATAAAAAGACCCAAAGGTTTATTTCACATAATATGGAACTGTTTGCCAGTTATAGTTATGCAGATCAAGCTATTGCTCACTTTCTAAATGAAGAAAAGAAAACAAAGGAATACAAAAACACCATCTATATCATTACGGGAAGCCATCTCAATCGGAATATTCCATCGGAAAATGCGTTGAAACGTTATCAAGTACCACTTTTGATGTACAGCCCGTTACTTAAATATCCATCTAAAATAACAAACCTTGCCTCACATGCAGATATCGCTCCGGCCATTATTTCATTGTTGGATAGGGCATATAGCTTAAAAGCACCAAAGACGGTAGCTTGGCTTGGGAATGGAGAACTGATTTCGAACGGAGATGACTTTAATAAGGAGATTCCATTATTCAGGGGAGCAAATAATATTAAGGATTATGTGCATCATTCTTTTTTCCTAACGGATGGAGAGGTAATCGAGCTAAATGCTGAACTAAGCCTTACTGACAACGAGGTTCCGGATGAAACCATTAGTACTATCAAAAATCGCTTTAGAGATAGTAAATCAGTGAACAAATATGTGACCCAAAACGATAAAATAATCCCTAGGGCACTATCCTCTGTAACCAATGATAAACAGGAATTTTCCAAAACAGAAACGATTTGGTTGCAAAGTATTTTTAACGGTAAGGATTTTGACGATGCCTATAAAACGGCAAGAAAGCTTGCTTTTGACAAGGATTGGGATAGGGCATTGTTGCTATGTGAACATATCTTAACTCAAATACCACGCCATGCGGATACGGAAATTTTAAAAGGCCGTATCTATTCTTGGAAAGAAGAATACGAGAAATCAGTGAGGACCTTAAAAGAAGTAGTTAGAAAATACCCGGAATATGCAGATGGATATTGTGCGCTTTTGGATAGCTATTTTTGGTCTAATCCGCAGAAAGACATACGTTCGCTTATACAACAGATAGAACGGCATCAGTTAAATGATGCGTTACTTAATGAGAAAATACAACGTGCAAACAAACAAGAGTTCATGTCAGACAACCCAACAGTTAAATTAGACATGCCATGACCCTGACTCAACTAATCACAGTCGTTTTACTCCTATTTTTCTTGACTAGCGTTACTGGTCAAGAGTATACTTATACTGGAGATCCGGATGCTTCTTACTTTACCGCTAGGGATTTAGCTTTTGAAGGAAACCGCGGTGATGCTCGGGACACTTTGATACGCGTACTTACTCGGTATCCAGAATATACAGATGTGCAATGCCTTTTGGCAAAAACATACAGTTGGGATCAAGAATTTGACCAAGCTAGAGCTCAATTTAATAGCATAACCAGCAAGGAAAAACGAAATAAGGACGTTTGGATAGGTGCGATAAAAAACGAGCAATACGCAGGTAATTTACATATTGGCTTGGGCTTGGCCAATAAAGCATTGATCTATGTAAAAGAAGATGCAGATATTCTTGCTCTCAGAGCTGAAATAGTAAAGCAGATAGGAGATACACAACTCTTACAGAACAAATTGAAAGCAACAAAAATAGCTGAAGAACGCAAACAAGCTTTTACGATCTATACAGAGGGCGAAGTGTTTGATCAAGTTTTGGACCCTATGTTCTATGGTGCTGTGGAATATAAAAAACAAACGAAATGGGGTGTTATTTTACCACGTATCAACTTTAATAGGCGTTTTAATATTAATGGAGTACAAGCGGAAGTGGATGCCTATCCTAAAATTTCTAAATCACTTAGTGGGTATTTTAATTATGGTTTTTCAACTTCGGAAATTTTTCCAAAACATAGAGTAGGGGCAGAAATGGTAAAAGAGTTGCCCAATGCCATGGAAGCTTCCTTAGGTTTTAGATACTTATCTTTTGTAGCAGATGAAGCAACTATTCTAACAGGTAGTTTTGGATTATACAGAGGTAATTATTATGCTTCCATTAGGCCCTTTGTTGTGCCCGATGCATTGAAAGGGATTGGAGTATCGGGTAGTCTTTTGGTACGGCGTTATCTTAAAGATGGGAACAACTATTTGGGAATGAACCTAGGCTACGGATTTGATACTGAAATGAATCAGTTTATCGTAGACGGAGAACTATTGGCGCAAACTTTATTGTTTTTAGAATCGCAACGGGTACGTTTTGAATATCAGTTTACTACGACAAAAAACAGCAATAAATACAAGGCGAATGTTGGCATAAACCGCCAAGAACTCGCTTTTAGTTCTGGTAAATTCTTTTTATCGGTTACCGCAGGACTATCTTATCAGGTTAAATTTTAGATAAGATAACCAAGATTCTGACCAACAATTATCCTTTATGGACTATCAACTCTAGCGGCCATTCAAGCCAACGAAATATTTTACCAACTCTAATC
>JBLICT010000066.1:0-14683 GCA_047632415.1 Maribacter sp. | reverse complement strand
TGTTCCGGCATATAATAACCCTTTACGTTCATGATCGGTTCTAATGACTCGGGTATAATAATTATCTTTTATTCCGTTGGTAATTAGTGTCCATTTTTTACCATAATCTTCTGTTTTATATAAATAGGGTGTGTAATCCCCAAATTTATAGGATGTAGCAGCTACGTAGACAGTTCCTTTATCAAATGGACTAGGATCAATGGAATTGATCATATTTAATTTTGGAGACATGGAGAGTGGGGGGGTGACATTTTCCCATGTGGTACCGTTATCTTTAGTAACATGTATTAAACCGTCATCGCTACCTGTCCAAATAACACCTTTTTCAAGAATGGATTCTGAAATCACAAATATGTTCGAGTAAAATTCTGCACCGGTATTGTCTTGTGTAATCGGTCCTCCTGAAGAGGCGATGGTTTCAGGTAGACCTCTGGTCAAATCCGGTGAAATTGTTTTCCAGGACTGACCTTCATCTGTTGTCATGTGCAGTTGATTTGATCCAGCGTATAGAACATTGGAGTTATGTCTACTAAACGAAACAGGATAGTTCCAGTTAAATCGATATTTCATTACTTCCGCACCAGAACCCGCAGGATTATCTGGCCATACATTTGTAGATCTTGCTTGCCCTGTACTATGGTCCAATCTATTCATATATCCTTTATAAGTTCCACCATACACAATTTGATTATTTTTTGGATCAGGAGCCAAATGTGCACTTTCCCCCCCGGCGGTTGGTTCCCAATCCCGCTCCGTAATAGCGCCCCCCGAGGACCTGTGTGCTATTCGTAAGGCAGTATTATCCTGTTGAGCGCCGTAAATTCTATAAGGAAAAACACTATCAGTGGCCACGCGATAAAACTGTGCCGTAGGTTGGTTGTAGTAGGTTGTCCAGTTATTTCCTCCATCATTTGAAATTTGGGCTCCACCGTCATCTGCAATAATCATTCGATTATTGTTGTTTGGGTCTATCCACAAATCATGATGATCGCCATGGGGGGCATTTTTCAGTATAAATGTTTTTCCACCATCTGTAGAAACACCATAGCTCACGTTCATAACAAACAATTTATCTTTGTTTTGGGTATCTGCGTAGATTCGGGTATAATACCAAGCACGTTGGCGTAAAGCACGATTTTCATTGATTTTTTCCCAAGTTGCACCAGCATCATCTGATCTGAATAATCCTCCATCTTCTGCTTCAATCAGTGCCCATACACGATTAGAATCTACTGGAGAAACGGTGATACCAACAATACCCCAAGGAAAACCAGGTAGTCCTGTACGAGAAGAAATGTCTTTCCAAGTATCCCCGCCATCAGTACTTTTGAATAATTTACTATCCTCACCGCCGCTATCCATGCGATATCCATTCCTTTTCATTTCCCAAGTAGCTGCGTATAGTATTCTGCTGTTATTTGGGTCCATAATCAAATCGCCGGCGCCTGCCTTATCACTAACATATAGTATTTTGTCCCAATTTTCCCCACCATCCTTAGAGCGAAAAACGCCTCTTGTCTCATTGGGTTTCCATAAATTACCAATAGCTGCTACATAGATAAGATTAGGATTTTTTGGGTGAATCCTAATTCTGGAAATGTGTTCGGAATCTTTTAGACCTATAAAACTCCATGTTTCTCCCGCATCCAAGCTTTTCCATAATCCTTTTCCAGAAGATACATTTCCGCGTAGTGTTTGTTCCCCTTCGCCTACATATATTATGTTTGGGTCGGATTCTGATACTGCAAGCGCACCAATTGAGCCGCCAAAGAAGTTATCCGATATACTTTTCCAAGTGTTTCCGGCATCGCTGGTCTTCCAGACCCCTCCGCCAGCTGTACCCATATAATAGAGGTTAGGATTACTTGCTACACCAGATACGGTCCCTGACCTACCACCCCTAAACGGACCGATTGAGCGGTACTCCATACCATTATATAAAGAGTCCTTGTAACTTACCGTCTTTTTGCTTCGCTGCCCCCAAAGATTTTGGCATGGCTGTAAAAAAAGAAAGGAAATAAGAACTGCTAGGAATAACTTGTACATTTTTTAGGTTTTTTGATTTCGAAGTCTTAAAAGTAGAAATATTTTGGAGTCATAGGAAAACAATTACTTGATTTTTTTCTTTCTTGTTAAATTAGGGTTTATGCCTATCTTTTAGTGAATTTTTCCCGGTAAGATAAATTAACGAAATCCTAAAGTTTAATTTTTAGTATACATTTGCACTCATAAAGAATGAATGCATGGCTAAGAATTTAGTAATTGTTGAGTCCCCCGCGAAAGCAAAGACCATTGAAAAGTTTCTTGGAAAGGATTTTAAGGTAGAATCCAGTTTTGGGCATATTGCCGACTTACCGTCCAAGGAATTAGGGGTAGACGTGGACAATGATTTTAAGCCTAAGTATATCGTAGACAAGGACAAAGAAGCCTTGGTGAAAAAATTAAGGGATTTAGCTAAAAAGGCAGATACGATTTGGTTGGCTAGTGATGAAGATCGCGAGGGCGAGGCTATTTCTTGGCACTTAGCAGAAGAGTTGGGGCTGGATAAGGAAAAGACAAAACGTATTGTTTTTAACTCGGTTACCAAAAGCGCCATCCAAAAAGCAATTGAAAACCCAAGAGAAATAAACTATAATTTGGTAAACGCACAACAGGCAAGGCGCGTACTAGATCGTTTGGTAGGGTATCAATTATCTCCGGTGCTATGGAAAAAAATTAAACCAGGCCTATCTGCCGGTCGTGTGCAATCTGTTGCAGTGCGGCTTATTGTAGAGCGAGAAAGAGATATAGAAGCATTTACTCCAGAAGGTGCCTTTAAAATATCGGCCGAGTTCAAAACCGGTTCTGGGAGCGTGTTTACCGCAAAAGTGGGTAAAAGCTTTAGCACAAAGGAAGAGGCAAATTCCTTTTTAGAGAAAAATATTGGAGCTGGGTTTTCGGTAGGAAAGCTAGATAAAAAACCTGCCAAGAAATCGCCGTCAGCACCTTTTACAACATCGACCTTACAACAAGAGGCATCACGAAAATTATATTTTTCCGTAGGTAGGACCATGCAAGTAGCGCAACGTTTGTATGAAGCAGGACTCATTACTTACATGAGAACCGATAGTGTTAATCTTTCTAGTGAAGCCATTACTTCTGCTAAGGATGCTATTATTAAGAATTATGGCGAAAAATATAGTAACACAAGAAGTTTTACAGGAAAATCTAAAGGAGCTCAGGAAGCACATGAGGCCATTAGGCCAACCGAAATGGGTAATCAATCTCCATCTTTGGAAAGAGATCAGTCCAAATTGTACGATTTAATATGGAAAAGGACTATTGCTTCTCAAATGAGCGATGCCCAATTGGAGCGAACCAATGTAAAAATACAGGCAGATAAACACGATTTAGAATTTACTGCCAATGGGGAGGTTATAAAATTTGACGGTTTCCTAAAAGTCTATATGGAAGGTGTAGATGATGAAGATCTTGCCGAAGAGCAAGAAGGGATGTTGCCGGCAATGAAGGTAGGTGAAGCATTACATAACAATTATATTGCTGCAACTGAGCGATTCTCAAGACCGCCATATCGTTTTACAGAAGCGACTTTAGTTAAAAAATTAGAAGAGCTAGGTATAGGAAGACCATCTACCTACGCACCAACAATTTCTACTATATTAAATAGAGGTTATGTTGAAAAAGGAACCGTAGAAGGTTCCGAGAGGAAATATGCTCAACTCGTATTAGAAGCCGGAAGTATTAAAGAAAAAGGACTTTCTGAAATGGTAGGGTCCGAAAAAGGGAAGATGGTGCCAACGGATATAGGTATGATCGTAACCGACTTTTTGGTCGCCAACTTTGCAACTATTTTAGATTATAATTTTACCGCCAAAGTAGAGCAGAATTTTGATGAAATTGCTTCTGGTGAGGAGGATTGGAAAAAAATGATGAAAAACTTTTATAAAGATTTTCATCCCAATGTATTGGACGTAGAGGAAAATGCGGATCGCGCCAGTGGTGAGCGTATTCTGGGGAAAGACCCCAAAAGTGGAAAACAGGTATCTGTGCGTTTAGGGAGATTTGGTCCCATGGTACAAGTGGGTACTGTAGACGATGAAGAAAAGCCTACGTTCGCGAGCTTATTGCCAGATCAGTCTCTGAATACCATAACGTACGAACAAGCGATGGACCTCTTTAAATTACCAAGGAAACTTGGAGTTTATGAAGGCGAAGAGGTAGAGGCCAACGTAGGAAGGTTTGGCCCTTATGTGAAATTTGGCAAAAAGTTCATCTCTATGGAAAAAGAGGATGATCCAATGGAAATTGTAATGGATCGCGCCATAGAACTCATCATTGCGAAACAAAAAGCAGATGCCCCTGTTGCGGAATATGAAGGCAAGGGTGTGCAAAAGGGGACTGGTAGATTTGGACCATTCATTAAATGGGACGGTATGTTTATCAATGTAAACAAGAAGTATGATTTTGATAATCTTTCGCAGGAAGATATCGTAGAACTCATTGAGGTAAAAAAGCAGAAAGAGATAGATAAAGTGGTGCAGAACTGGGAAGAAGAAGGTATCCGAATAGAAAAAGCACGATGGGGACGCCATAATATTATAAAGGGTAAAATAAAGGTAGAGTTGGCTAAATCTGTCGATGCTACCAAAATGACCTTGAAACAAGCTTCTGAGCTTATAGATAAAAAGACCCCTAAGAAAAAGGCAAAAGCAAAAGCAAAAGCAAAACCCAAAAAGTAACTTAATTTTGAGTTGGAAGTAATGTTGTTTTCTCTCTACTTTTATGGTTAGAAGACAAAATTTACTTTAAACCATAAAACATTCAATGGCCTTCGATTTTTTAGTTCCAGTAGAAGATAAAGTCTTAGCGCATTGCGAACTGTTGCCTGCACAGGCAATAGGCAAGAATACGTACATACACACTGTAAATGACGGTCTTCCAGTACTAGCAAATGCTACCGTAGCTATTTTAGGTGTAAAAGAATCCCGAAATGCCTTTGAGAAGAAACTGGAGAAATTGGATGTTTCTGCTATTCGGTTAGAATTCTATAAGCTTTTATTGGGTAATTGGAACGCCACGATTGTAGATTTGGGTGATATAGAAGAAGGTGAATCAGTAGAGGATACCTATTTTGTTGTAAAGGAAATAGTTGCGGGGTTGTTGGAAGAAAATATCATCCCTATAATACTTGGTGCAACACAAGACATTACCTATCCTGCATATAGGGCTTTTGATGGTATCAAGGATATGATAAATTTGGTAGCCATAGACAGCCGGTTCGATTTTGGTATAGATGATGAGCTTATTTCCTCCCATTCTTATATGAGCAAAATTATTACCGACAAGCCTAATAATCTTTTTAACTTCTCCAATATAGGGTATCAGAGCTATTTTAATGCCCAGGAAGAGGTAGATTTAATGGAACGTTTGTTTTTTGATGCATATAGGCTAGGTGAAATAGCCAATGACCTATCCTTAGCGGAACCTGCTTTAAGAAATGCCCATATGGTAAGTTTGGATGCACGGGCTATTCAAGCTAGTGAAATTTCTTCTTCTGCTAATTTTTCTCCTAACGGATTTACAGGCAGAGAAATTTGTGCCATATCCAGATATGCCGGAATTAGCGATAAGGTCGCTGTTTTTGGAATCTACGAAATGGAAAATAATGTGCAAGCACAGCAGCTTATAGCACAAATAATATGGTACTTTATAGAAGGCATCAACTATAGAATTATAGAATCACCCTATTCAAAGACAGCTGATTTTACCAAGTATACCGTTCCTTCTGATGCTGAGGACCTCATTTTCTACAAAAGTCTTTTGACCCAAAGATGGTGGGTAGCTGTGCCATCAATTTTCACTTCACATACGAAAGCAAATACACCTGCGTTATTACCATGCACAGAGCGGGATTATTTAGATGCTTGCAATCAAAACATTCCCGAAAGGTGGTTTAAAGCTTATAAGAAAGGCTTTAATTAATTAAAAAATAATTTTACGGGATAAAAGGCATTTATACAATAATTTATTCAATTCGTAGTTTTAGAAGATAGAATAAATGAATGTATTCGCAGTTTGTAACCTTTAATCGAAATTTAACCTAAAGTATGAAGAAGCTATTGTTGTCATCTATAGCGTTTGTTTTTTTACTCACAAGTTGTGGGTCTAAAACGAAAGGGGAGCTAGTCGGAGTCCAAGGAAAAAAATGGTATCCGGAAAAGCCTTATGGTATGGAACTTATCCCTAGAGGTTCTTTTATCATGGGTAAGAGTGAGGAGGATCAGGCAAAAACCTTGAACGCTCCTACAAAAACAGTTACTGTTCGTTCCTTTTATATGGACGATACAGAAATCACGAATAGTGAATACCGGCAGTTTGTAGAGTGGGTAAAGGACTCTATCGCAAGAACCCAATTGGCTATCTTGGCAGACGGGTTAGGCTTAGGTCCGGATGACGGTGGTATTGGTGAGTACGCTTTTAAAGATGCGGACACAACCAAAGCTTCTGCCTATGATAAGTACATGCTGGACAACTATTCCGGGATGGGAGAAACTGGCTATGAAGGAAGAGCCTTAAACAAGGACATAGATTTAATATGGGATGTTTCTGACTATCCAGATGAGTATTACACTGAGATTATGGTTGACTCAATCTACTTGTCTGAAGAGGAATCTTATAACGGTCAAAGAAGTATCGACGTCACAAAATTAAAATATAAGTACAGTTGGATGGATATTGAAGCTGCTGCACGTGCCTCTAAAAAAGGTAATGGTAGTAGAAAAGATTTTATTCGTACAGAAGAATTGGAAATTTATCCAGATACTACAGTATGGATACGAGATTTTGAGTATTCGTACAATGAGCCAATGCATAATGATTATTTCTGGCATGACGCTTATAGTGAATATCCGGTTGTGGGTATTTCATGGGCACAAGCAAAGGCTTTTTGTGAGTGGAGGACAAAGTTTAAGAACGATGACCAGAAGAGTCGTGATAAACAATTTGTAAATAAATTTAGGTTACCGACGGAAGCTGAATGGGAATATGCAGCACGAGGTGGTATCGAAAGTGGAACGTATCCATGGGGGGGGCCTTATGTGATTAGCGATACGGGTTGCTTTATGGCAAACTTTAAGCCTCAACGTGGAGATTATGCCGCGGATATGGCACTTTATACGGTAGAGGCCAAGGCTTACGAACCAAACGATTTTAATCTTTACAATATGGCAGGTAACGTATCTGAATGGACAAATTCTAGTTACGACCCAAGTGCTTACGATTATGTATCAACCATGAATCCTAACGGAGGAGATCAGTCCAATGCCAGAAAAGTAATCAGGGGAGGTTCCTGGAAAGATGTTGCTTACTTCCTTCAAGTGAGTACGAGAGATTATGAGTACGCAGATTCTGCTCGTAGCTACGTAGGTTTTAGAACCGTACAGGATTATATGGGCGAAGAGGATTCAACACAATAAAGAACAAAACATTTTTATAAATAATTTCAAATCAAATTTTTAACCAAATCTTTAGTATTAAACCTTAAATTAAATTAAATCATGGCACAGTCAAAAGCAACAAAAAAATTATTTAACATGGCCTATGGCCTAGGAGCATCAATCGTAATTATTGGTGCATTATTTAAAATCCTTCACTGGGAATTTGGGCCACTTACAGGTGGCTTGTTACTAGCGGTAGGTCTTATTACAGAGGCACTTATTTTCGCAATTAGTGCATTTGAACCAATAGATGACGAATATGATTGGTCTTTGGTTTATCCAGAATTAGCTGGCGCTGCCTCAATGGGTGCTAAGCAAAACGATGCTGCTGCAATCAAAGAAGCGGAAGGTTCTTTGTCTAAAAAATTAGACGAAATGTTAAAAGAAGCTGGTGTAGATGCCAACCTTATGGAGAGCTTAGGTTCTAGTATTAAGAATTTTGAAGGTGCTGCAAAAGGTATTGCTCCAACTGTTGATGCAATGGAATCTACTAAGAAGTATTCTGATGAAATGGTACATGCTGCTTCTCAGATGGAATCTTTGAATAGTCTTTACAAAGTACAATTGGAAAGTGCAAGCAAACAAGCTAGTGTTAATGAGGAAGTGGTACAAAATGCTAGTGCGTTAAAAGACCAGATGGCTTCATTGTCTAGTAACCTTTCTTCATTGAACGGTGTATATGGTGGTATGTTATCTGCAATGAGCAAGAACTAAATTGGATTTTAACCAACCCCAAATTTTAAGTATTAATTAAAATCTAATTTTTTAAACATGGCAGGAGGAAAACAATCACCAAGGCAAAAAATGATAAACCTAATGTATTTGGTTTTCATTTGTATGCTAGCGTTAAATATGAGTAAAGAGGTACTCGCAGCATTCGGATTAATGAATGTGAAGATGGAAACTTCTAACTCTAAGACGACAGAAAGTAATGACCAGTTCTTAGCGAGTTTAGCTGTAAAATCCGAAGAGGATAAAGTTAAGTACGGCGAAGTATATCAGAAGGCGAACCAAATAAAGGTTATTTCACAAGAGTACTTTGATTACTTGGAAACGCTGAAAAAGGGTATGTTAAAAGGAGTTGAAGATCCAACGGATTACCAAGTAATGGATAAGGCAGATTATTTGAACGAACACTTTTTTCAAGGCGATAACTTGACAGAAGGTGGTCAAGAATTCATGAAGAGAATCAATGATTACCGTTCGGAAATTACCAAATTGGTTCCTCAAGGTTTACAATCTTCCGTAGCATCACGTTTTGAAGTAGGTGACGAAAACGGGAAAGTAGAAAATAGAGATAAAGCCAAAGTAGATTGGATAGATTACCACTACAAGGATTTTCCATTAATCGCTTCTTTGACAAAGTTAACAGCATTACAGGCAGATATTAAGTCTACTGAGGAAGATGCGTTAAAATCTATGTTAGAAGGTGAGCTTACAGATCAGGTTTCCTTAACGAACTTTGCTACTTCACTTTTTGCTAGTAAGTCGGCTTTCTACACAGGTGAAAGTTATGATGGTAAGATAATTATCAGCAAAACGGATAATTCTTCTACTCCAGTGAGAGCTGAGTTAACTTTAGATGGTAGAAAACTTACTGCAGGTAAGGATTACAAAATCGAAGCGGGTGGTGTGAAAATGTTAATTGGTTCCGGTGCTGCTGGTGACCATGAGATAGCTGGTACTATTTTCTTTCAACAAGATGGTGAAGAGATAGAAGTACCTGTAAATAATTCTTTTGCAACCATTTCTAAACCTAATGCTGCGTTGATTGCTGCGGATAAGATGAATGTTGTTTACCGTGGAGTATCTAACCCAATGTCTATTTCTATCCCAGGGATACCTAACAATAAGGTACGTGCATCTGCCCCAGGTCTTAAGCCAATAAGCGGTAGTAAGTATGTAATGAACCCAGGAACAGGGAGATCTGTTACCATAGTAGCTTCTGGAACGCTTCCAGATGGTCAACCAATATCTTCTAAATCTGAGTTTAGGATTAAGGATATTCCAAGACCGGAAGGATTAGTTAGTAAACAACCTGGAAGTATAAAGCTTCCTAGAAGGAACTTGGAGATTGCTACGATTGGCGCCCATTTGGATGACTTCGATTTTGATTTGAACATAGCGGTAAGCGGGTTTAGCTTCAAAGTTCCTGGTCAACCTACGATTAGCGTAGAAGGAAGCAAGCTAGATTCAAGAGCTAAATCAGCACTTAAAAGAGCTAAAAGAGGAGATATTGTGCAGATATTCGATATCAACGCATACATAACCAACAATAAAAGTTATAGACTTAAAAAAGTATCTCCGGTAGTTGTGGAGATAGCAAACTAGTAAGAATAAATGATACCAGGTAGCGCTTTTCGCTACCTGGTTATTTTAAAGTAAAACAAACATGAATTGGAAAAATGTTTTTTTAATGGGAGCTTTGGTAGCATTACCGGCATCTATGATGGCACAAGCTAATATTTTGAACGCCAAAAAACCACAGGAAGTAGGGGTGCGTACACAAGCCCAGAAAGATGTGGATAATGACGCTCCTTTGAAATATGGTTATGTGGATGATAGGGATATTCTCTGGTCCAAAACACTATGGGAAACCATAGATTTGGATGAAAGAGTAAACTTCCCTATGTATTATCCAACAGATACCATTGATATAGGTTCGGATAGAAGGTCTTTGTATCATGTGTTGATGAAGAGTATCAAAAGCGGTAAGTTAGAAGCCTATGCGGATTCTTACTTTACCGAAAAGAGAAACTTCGAAGACTTGTCAGCTGCCCTGCAGAAAACAGATACCTTGGATTATGGATACGAGCAAATCAACGCCGGAGAAAAAGTTTCCGAGGAATTCATTACGCGAAGAGAAATAACCGCTGCGGAGATTGAAGAATACCGTATTAAAGGCATGTGGTATTTTGATAAAAGACAAGGAGAGTTAAAATACCGTCTTTTAGGCATTGCCCCTGTTGCACCAGATGTTAATTTCATGGACGATGACAACCCTGATAAGGTAGAATTGTTCTGGATATGGTATCCGGATGCTCGTGATGTATTGCACGAAGCCAAGGTCTTTAACCAACGTAATTCTGCTCAACCCATTTCTTTTGATATGTTGTTGAATGCAAGAAGGTTCAATGCTGTAATCTACAAAGAAGATAACGTGCATGGCGACCGTAAGGTTAGTGATTACATAGCAGATAACGCACTCTTCCAGTTATTGGAAGCCAAACGTATCAAAGAGGTTATTCGCGATAGAGAACAAGATATGTGGTCTTATTAAACCAAATTTATATTCCAATTCAATAGTATAAAGCGCTCCGATATAAGTCGGAGCGCTTTTTTTATATCCTGTAATCATTTTTTATTTATAATAGTCGTAATTAAGTTAGGTGTGTAAAACCAATATGTTTTGAGGAGCCTGATGTCGTTTCGACTTCAATCGAAAATTTTAAGTAACTAGAAGTTCTTAGGTATTTGATTTGTTTTATGAGGCTTATAAAAAGCCCTAAATACAATGAGTTCAAAAGTCTTTTGTTCTATAATTTATTACGGAGGGTTCTTAGGTTATTTTGCTTAGTAGCTGTAAGTAAAATTTTAAGCCATAGGTTTATCAATTTCCTACCTTTGCAGCATGTTAGATTATATTGTGGTAGGCTTAGGCCTTGCCGGAACTGCTTTTTGCGAAACGCTTAGAAAGCATAATAAACGTTTTGTAGTATTCAACGATAGTTCACAAAGAGCCTCTATGGTGGCAGGTGGACTCTCCAATCCCGTAATCCTAAAACGATTCACAATGGCTTGGAAGGCTAGTACCCTAATTCCAGTAGCTAACTCTTTTTATCACGAATTGGAACATACCTTAGGGAAAAAGCTGATTTCTGATCTACCCGTGTACAGAAGATTCGCTTCTGTAGCCGAACAGAACCTGTGGTTCGAGGCTGCCGATAAGCAAGAATTAAAGAACTACTTGTCTCCCACACTAGTGCGTAATGACAACAAGGGTTTGATTGCTCCCTACGATTTTGGTAATGTTCTGCACGCGCGTAGATTAGATACTGCAGTTACGCTGAAAAGCTATATTGCTTTTTTAGAACGGGAAGGACTATTGGTTTCAAATTCTTTTAACCATGCGCAACTAGAACAGAATGATTCTTGCGTAACATACGGCTCAATGACCGCAAAACAAATTGTTTTTACAGAGGGTTTTGGATTACGGCAGAATCCGTTTTTTAACTATTTACCTCTGCAGGGTTCCAAAGGTGAATATCTGATTATTAAATGCCCAACACTCAAGGAAAATAATGCCATAAAATCTTCGGTCTTTGTTATCCCATTAGGTAATGACCTATACAAGATAGGTGCAAATTATGATTGCAACACATCTAATAGTCTTCCAACAGACGATACGAAAATAGAGTTGATTAAAAAGCTAAATGCTTTGTTGGATTGCCCATATGAAGTAGTGGGTCATCAGGCAGGTATACGACCAACGGTAAAAGACAGAAAACCCTTGGTAGGCCAGCATCCGGAATATGACAAACTGTTTGTGCTTAACGGTTTTGGTTCCCACGGCATCATGATAGGGCCTTGGGCTGCGGACCAGTTGTTTTCATATATAGAAAAAGGAAACGATTTAAACCTAGAGATAGATATCAAAAGATATATTACGGATTATAGGAAGGCCTAGGTATGCTGCTTAACAAAATTAGGATTATACTTAATAAATAGATTGATCCAAATATTTCTAGATAATCTCATAATGATAGGCATAAAGAGGATTAATGTTCCTATGATAGCTATAAAGGTAATTATTAAGGAAGTGCCAATAATTAATTTTGCTATTACAAAGGCTGCTACTGCAAATGCGATTCCTAATCCGTAACTCACGTACATGGCTCCATAAAAGAAGGAAGGCTCTATTTTATATTTAAGGTCGCAGGTACTGCAACGCTCTTGCATTTTGTAGATTTTCCCCAAATAATATGGATTTTTATCCAAATACATACCTTCTTCATGACATCTGGGACAAGTTCCTGTTAAAATACTGTAGAGTTTGTTTCCTTTTTTTAACATTTGCAAAACTTTATACAAAGGTACAGATTTGCACCTCAATTTATAGTTAGAGCAATTGTAAAAATCGATTGTTTAATTGTTAATTTGAATTGATTCGTAGCAAAGAATTGCTTTTTAATATAACTGTGCTATTAGGGTTTATGCCCAAATAAAACGCGTAAAAGAAAAAACTAAATGCTTAACATACACAACCTCTCCGTTTCGTTTGGTGGGGAATTTTTGTTTGAAGAAATATCATTTCGCCTAAATTCTGGAAATAGGGTAGGACTTGTAGGAAAGAACGGTGCAGGTAAATCTACCTTGTTGAAACTACTTTCCAAAGATATGCCTTTGGACAAGGGTACCATAGCCGTTGAAAAGGATATAAAAATTGGCTTTTTGCGACAGGATATAGATTTTGTACAAGGAAGAAGCGTTTTGGATGAGGCGTATCAGGCCTTTGAGGAAATCAAGAAATTGGAAGGGAAGATAGATGAGATAAACCATCAACTAGCAGAACGAACAGATTACGAAAGTGAAGGATATAATCAGTTGATTATTGATTTGAGCGATATTAGCCACCATTACGAAATACTAGGGGGTTATAATTACCAAGGTGAGACCGAGAAGATTTTACAAGGATTAGGGTTCAATCGAGAAGATTTTGATAAAAAGACCGAAACCTTTTCCGGTGGCTGGCGTATGCGAATAGAGCTGGCCAAATTACTTTTGCAAAATAATGATGTATTGCTGCTCGATGAGCCTACCAACCACTTAGATATTGAGTCGATTATCTGGTTTGAG
Organism: Maribacter sp.; assembly: GCA_047632415.1. Classification (GTDB taxonomy): domain Bacteria; phylum Bacteroidota; class Bacteroidia; order Flavobacteriales; family Flavobacteriaceae; genus Maribacter. Next base: position 1,331 of record JBLICT010000066.1, on the reverse strand, counting down.
CAATTCTTGAACAATTATACGGGAGCGGTAGTAATCGTTTCGCACGATAAAATGTTCTTGGATAATGTTACCAACAGGACAATTGAGATTTCGCTAGGGCGTATTTATGATTATAATAAACCCTATACACAATACTTAGTTTTACGTAATGAAATAAAGCAGCAGCAGCTAAGTGCCCAGAAAAATCAGGAAAAGGAAATTCAACAGGCAGAGCGATTAATAGAAAAATTTAGGGCTAAATCTACAAAAGCCTCCATGGCTCAATCCCTTATCAAAAAATTAGATAAGATAGAGCGCATAGAAGTTGACGAGGACGATAATAGCGTCATGAACCTTAGGTTCCCTATTTCCGTTATACCAGGGAAAGTGGTTGTGGAGATAGAGGAGCTTTCCAAGCACTACGGTACAAAGGAAGTCTTGAACAATATAAACCTGCTCATAGAACGGGACAGCAAAACAGCGTTTGTGGGTCAGAACGGACAAGGAAAATCTACCTTGGCTAAGATTATTGTGGGAGAATTGGAGCATGAAGGTCATTTGAAATTGGGACATAATGTTCAAATAGGATATTTTGCACAGAACCAAGCGGAATACCTAGACGGTAGTAAAACTGTTTTAGATACCATGATAGATTCTGCAAATGAATCCAACAGGAGTAAGGTGCGAGATATTTTGGGATCCTTTTTGTTTCGTGGGGAAGAGGTAGAGAAGTACGTAAAAGTCCTTTCAGGAGGGGAGCGTAACCGATTAGCACTGGCCAAGATGTTATTGCAGCCTTTTAATGTATTGGTTATGGATGAACCTACCAACCACTTGGATATTAAGTCTAAAAATGTATTAAAACAGGCTTGTGAGAATTTTGAAGGGACCCTTATTCTTGTTTCGCATGATAGGGATTTTTTACAGGGTTTAACAAATAAGGTATATGAATTTAAGAATCAGGTCATAAAGGAATATCTTGGTGATGTAGAATTTTATTTGAAGCAACGAAAAGCAGAAGATTTTAGGGCGATAGAAAAAAAGCAGGAAAAACGCGAGGAAAAAAAAGTGGAAAAGAAAAACACTTCCTTTCAAGATCAAAAGAAAGTAAAAAGCCTAAAAAACCAATTAAGTACAGTTGAAAGTAAAATTTCTAGCTTAGAAAAGGAGATAAAAACAATAGATCATGACTTGTTAATGGACTATGATGGGACTATTGCAAAGACTAATTTCTTTGATGCTTATCAATCTAAAAAAGACACCCTCGAACAACTCATGGAGAATTGGGAACGCCTTTCTACGGAGATAGATACCATAGCTTAATTTTTCTTACCACAGTTTAGAACACGTTC
>JBLICT010000065.1:0-15184 GCA_047632415.1 Maribacter sp. | reverse complement strand
TTCCAATCCTGTGGTAATGATAACCAAGAGTGAGGAAGAATTTATTATGGAGGAAGCCATTGGCTCCAAAATCGCGGACTACCTTATTAAGCCCGTGAATCCGAACCAAATTTTACTATCGCTAAAGAAGAATTTAGACCATTCCCGTTTGGTATCAGAAAAGACAACTAGCAACTATCAGCAAGAGTTCCGAAAAATTGCGATGGACCTATCCATGGTAAATTCCTATGAAGAATGGATGGAGTTGTATAAAAAATTAATATACTGGGAATTACAGTTAGAGCAAATCGAGGATAGCGGGATGTTCGAGATTTTGGAATCCCAAAAAGTGGAGGCCAATAACCAATTTGGGAAGTTTGTAGATAAAAACTATCGGGACTGGTTTTCCGATGCCAATGCTCCGGTTATGTCCCATACGCTGTTTAAAAAATGGATAGCTCCAGAAATCAAAGATTCTAAAACGCTTCTGGTAGTGGTGGATAATCTTAGATATGACCAATGGTATGCCTTTGAGGATACGGTAAATACATTTTATAAGAAACAGAAGGAAAAAAGTTATTTCAGTATTTTACCCACAGCCACCCAATATGCCAGGAATGCCATTTTCGCAGGATTGACACCACTGGATATGGAAAAAAAATATCCTAAGTGGTGGAAGAACGATACCGAGGAGGGTGGGAAAAATTTATTTGAGGATAAGTTCCTAGGCGAACAATTAAAAAGGTTGGGGTTAGATATTACTTGGGATTACCATAAAATAAGTAGTTTAAAACAAGGGAAACATTTATCCCAGAATTTTAAATCGCAAAAGGAGAATGACTTAACCGTTATCGTTTATAATTTTGTGGATATGCTTTCCCATTCGAAGACAGAGATGGAAGTTATAAAAGAACTAGCATCCAACGATAAAGCATACCGCTCATTAACCCAAAGTTGGTTCAAGAATTCACCCTTATTGGACATTATTCAACAAGCACAACACATGGGGATGAAGCTTATTATCACCACAGATCATGGAACCATTAATGTAAAATCACCTTCAAAAGTAGTGGGAGATCGGGATACCAGTGCTAACCTACGTTACAAAACTGGAAGAAGCCTTACTTATGAGAATAGCGACGTGCTAGCGGCGAGAGATCCTAAAAGTTTTTTTTTACCAGCAATAAATATGAGTAGCTCCTATATTTTTGCTAAAAACGATTTGTTCTTTGCCTATCCTAATAACTATAACCACTATGTGAGTTATTACAGGAATACGTACCAACATGGGGGGGTATCCTTAGAGGAAATGATTATTCCTTTTGTGGTTTTGGAACCAAAATAATATAGGACTAGTTATTAAAAAGACCCTTAGTTCAGTTTGAAATTGGCTATTTCACCCTAAGATAATTCATCAGCGCTCGTGCATATAAAAAATATAACATACTCCGAAGAAAATATCAATAAGATAGCAAAGAAAATCATATCAACTGTTCGGTCTAAATGCTTAGCTTTTTACGCACCCATGGGAGCAGGTAAAACTACGCTGATAAAAGCTTTGGTAGCAGAATTAGGAGGTTTGGATGTGGTCAGCAGTCCAACATTTGGGCTAGTAAACGAGTACCATAATACCAACGGAGAGGTATTGGCCTATCATTTTGATTTTTATCGATTACAAGATGAAACCGAGGCTATGGATATGGGGTTAGAAGACTATTTAGATTCGGAAGGATGGATTTTTATGGAATGGCCAGAAAAGATTCCAAATTTGATTCCAACTGAAGCAGTTATTATTCATATTAACGTATTGAGCCCTACCGAAAGAAGTATTTCATTTTAAACCAATTCAACTAGGAAGTCTTAAATAATCCTCTTAGCGGAATAAAAACTATTCTCGACAACGTTTCCACCTAGTTTTCTATTGCATTTTTTCGACGAAAAACCTATTTTTCGTTAAAATGTCCGTTTTAAACGTTAAAATGCGCTTTTTATCCGTTTAAAAACATAATTGTTGTACTTTATTTCCTACATTTGAAAAAGAGAGCAAGTAATACTAACTTAAAAACCCCTTTGAAAATGAAAAAACAAAAAACATTATTGGCTTCTTTGGCTTTAGGAATCTTTTTAATTGCTTTGGCAGCACCAATAATTTCTGTGGATAATCAGGAATTGGGTATTGATAAAAGACAAATTACCAAAAGAATTTAGGCTCTTTCGAGTTTATTTTAATGGGAATGATGTAAATCGTTCCCTTTTTTTATACTTTTTTTTTTGATAAATCGTTAGTAAAATGTAACATGTCTTAGTCAAATGAAAAAAGGAAATCGAAATAGGGCAAAAAAGAAAATTATACTTGAAACTGTGCTAGTTTGTATTGTAGCCTTTACTCCTTTTATATATAAAATTTACGATTATTTACCAGTAAATGCGGATGGAACAATATCCTTTATGGGCCTGTCTATAGGTTCAAATGGCTTTGGTGAACCTATTACCTATTTTTGGTTCTTAACAAGTAAAATAGTTCCTTTATATCTTTTGCTTTTTTGGTTTCTTAGCTCACGTGATTGGTGGTATCATATTATTTTGATACCTATTGCTATGTACTCTTTTCAATTATTTGAAGTTGTTTTTGATTCTGATCTCCAAATAGACACGGAAAACACATTATGGTTACTTCCTGTTTGTATGGTGGTAATACCATTCGTTTACTTTATAAGAGTAAAACTTTATGACAAACACGTTCACGGGATAGACCTAGAAGCTATTGATGCTGAGCTAGAAGAACTAAAATCAAATAAAGAACTAGAGCAAGTTAGTAACTTAGATATTCCAGCAGATGATTTAAATGGCATGAACCAAGAATCTATTGCAGAGGAGTTGGATAGAAAATTATCTACTAGAAATTTGGAACAAGCCGCAAAGCAATTTCAACTACGACTACAAAATTTGCTGCATTTCAACAATAAATAACATTCTTTTCCTATTGTATATTAAGGATATGGGATTTTAGCTAAAAATTGTACATTTGACCATAACACCTGTTATTGGGATTTAGTCAGTTTATACCTATGAATCAACCTTCATCACCCTTTAGTAAACAGCAATTACTGCCACAAGAAGAAACCTTGGAAATTTTAAAGCAGAAAGGAGAGCTTTTTATAGGCCTACCTAAGGAAAATCAATATCAGGAAAAACGAATATGCCTTACCCCAGATGCAGTGAATGCAATCACGTCCAACGGGCATCGCGTACTCATTGAATCGGGTGCCGGAAAAGGAGCGCATTTTTCTGATTTGGACTACACCAATGCTGGTGGGGAAATTACCAAGGATACCGCTAAAGTATTTGGCTGTCCATTATTGTTAAAAGTAGAGCCCCCTACCCTAACAGAAATCGGGATGATTAATCCACAGACTACCGTTATTTCTGCTTTACAAATCAAGACACAGCAAAAATCCTATTTTGAAGAATTGGCACGCAAACGTCTTACAGCAATTGCGTTTGAATACATTAGGGATGAAGACGGGAAATTTCCTGCTGTTCGTTCCTTGAGCGAAATTGCAGGGATTTCCTCTGTACTTATCGCTTCTGAGCTAATGTCTACTAGTAATAAAGGAAACGGACTCATGTTTGGTAACATAAGTGGTGTTCCGCCTGTAGAAGTGGTCATTATTGGCGCTGGAACTGTGGGTGAATTTGCTGCTAGGTCTGCTATTGGCTTAGGCGCAAATATTAAAATATTCGATAATTCCATCACCAAGCTACGAAACATACAGACCCACCTTAAGCAAACGGTCTATACCTCTACCATACAGCCAAAAAATCTATTAAAGGCTTTAAAACGTTGCGATGTAGCTATAGGTGCTACCCGTGGTAAAGACAGATCTCCCGTGGTAGTTTCTAGTACCATGGTTGAACACATGAAAAAAGGAGCTGTTATTATAGATGTGAGTATAGATACCGGAGGTTGTTTTGAAACGTCGGAGATTACAACACATAACAAGCCTACTATAGAAAAATATGGTGTAATCCACTATGGCGTGCCCAATATCCCCTCCAGATATCCAAAAACAGCAACCGTTTCCATAAGCAACATATTTACGCCCTATCTGCTTAAGATTGGTGAGGACGGCGGACTAGAAAACTCTTTACGTTTTGATAAAGGCTTACGTAACGGGTTGTACATGTACCATGGTATTTTAACAAATAAATCCGTTGGAGAATGGTTCGATTTACAGTACAGCGATATCAATTTCCTAATATTCTAGATTAGCACTACAGTTTCTTTTTGTATCGGCTAGAAAACCATAATTTTACATCGATTTAAAAATAAGCTTGCAGCATGCCATTTATAAAACGTTTGGGTTTTTATTTAGTTGGAGTATCGATTGGAATTGTCTTTTTGACGTTTTTTCTTAAGAAAAAAACGGAAGATACTGGTGTTTATTTCTGTTATTTCCCTAATTGTAGAACGCTAAAGGATATACGGTCCAAGCCAATGTACTATTCCGATGATGTTAGTACACAATTACTAAATAGACAGCTAGACAGCGCGGACATTGTTAGTTTACTTACCTATGGTGATGTAGATTTTGGACTTAGCGACACCAAATCTGCACCTTGCAAAACCTACATCATCGAAGGTACAATTAAGGATAAGAAAATGATTGCCACTGTAAGAAACTGCAGTAAAAAGGTAACTTTAGAGCGTATTGTCCCAAATATAAATTAAGCTGACCTTTTACATCTACCTTTTCATTAACTAAGCAATAAGAAATAAGAAATAAGAAATAGTAGAGTATAAGCAACGTTAGACCATTCTAATGCCCAAGATGGAATTAAAATGTCTAGATTTTTCTTCTTTTCCGTTCTTGTTTAAGTAAGGAAAGTTCTCGGGTCGTTTGGCCTGCCACTGATGTGTTTTCCTCTGCCCGTCTAATAAGGTAAGGCATCACATCTTTTACAGGTCCAAAAGGCAAATATTTAGCCACATTATAACCGTTGTTGGCAAGGTTGAAGGAAATATGATCACTCATGCCATACAACTGTCCAAACCATATACTTTGGTTGTTTTTATCAACCCCTTTTTGCCTCATTAATTCTATGAGCTTTAGGCAGCTTTGCTCATTATGGGTGCCGGAAAAAATAGAAATCGCATCCAAGTTAGTAACCATGTAAGCAATAGTAGCATCAAAGTTTTTATCCGTTGCTAGTTTAGATTCACAAATAGGTGTAGGGTAGCCTTTTTCCTTGGCTCTTTCGTTCTCCTTTTCCATGTAGGCACCACGAACTACTTTCATTCCAATCTTAAATCCATATTGCTTCGCTTTCTTGTGTAGCTCTTTTAAATAGGGAAGTCTATTCCATCTATATGTTTGTAGCGTATTAAATACAATGGCTTTTTTCTTATTGTACTTACGCATCATCTGCTCCGCCAATTCGTCTGCCGCATCCTGCATCCAACTTTCCTCACCATCTATTAATAAAGATACATCTAAGTCATAGGCTTTTTTACAAACGGTATCAAATCTATTGACAACGCGTTGCCATTCTGCGGTTTCTTTTGTCGTAAGCGGCTTTTTCTCCCCTATTTTTTGGTAGAGTGCAAAACGACCAAAACCTGTAGGTTTAAAAACAGCAAAAGGAATGGCATCTTTTTCCTTTACAAAGTCCAGTATCCTCAGAATTATTTTTGTTGCATTATCAAATGGGTCTTCCTCTTGTTTACCTTCTACCGAGTAATCCAGTACCGAGCATACCTTTTTCTCGAACATACGATCCACCACAGGCAGGCAATCTTCCTCATTTACACCACCACAAAAATGGTCGAACACCGTAGCGCGTATAAGACCCTCTACCGGTAACTTCGCCTTTAGGGCGAAATTTGTCATTAGAGAACCCATTTTTACTAAGGGTTCATTGGAAATCATCTTAAAGAGAAAATAGGCCCTTTCCAGTTCCGAATCGGTTTTTAACGAAAAAGCCGTTGCGGTATCCTCAAAAATTCCATCCATAAATAGTAATATTTCTTGTTATCAAATATAATCACAGAAATTCTATTCTTTAGATTAAAAATCCTTTATTTTGTACGTAGAACCGAGCTTTATATTGGCTGTTGTTTAACTCATTATTTTATGGAATCTATTGTTTCTGATGCTTACGCCATACATTTTAATACTGTTGCCTATACATCGCTGAACACCCATTTGGCAGTCGCCAATTATTCAATTATCTATATTTTGGTAGACGAGAATACACATGAGCTATGTTTGCCGCGGTTTATGTCTGAAATCTCGGGTACTTATGATTTTGAAATTATCGAAATAGAATCTGGTGAAATCAATAAAACGATAGAAACCTGTGTTGGGGTGTGGAATGCTCTCTCTGAATTGGGTGCCGACCGCAAAAGCCTAGTGATTAATTTGGGTGGCGGCGTATTGACAGATTTGGGTGGGTTTGTAGCATCAACCTTTAAGCGAGGAATCGACTTTATAAATGTACCCACTACCCTATTATCTATGGTGGATGCCTCCGTTGGTGGCAAAACCGGTGTAGACCTAGGTACCTTAAAAAACCAAATCGGAGTTATCAATCAGCCTGTCATGGTTTTGGTGATAACCGATTTTCTGGACACCTTGGAAGAACGCCAAGTAACCAGCGGTTTTGCAGAAATGTTAAAGCACGGCCTCATACGCGACGAACGCTATTGGGAACAATTAAAGACCACAACATCCCTTGAGGAGATAAAACAACAAATCCTACCATCTGTAGTTATTAAGAATAAAGTAGTCTTACAGGATCCAACAGAGCAAGGGTTACGAAAAATTTTAAACTTTGGCCATACACTCGGACACGCGGTAGAATCCTATCGTTTGGAAAATGAAAGCCAAAAAACCTTGCTACACGGTGAAGCCATAGCCATTGGAATGATTTTAGAAGCATATATTTCTTACAAGTTAACCGGACTTTCTTTATCTGCTTTAGAGGATGTAAAAGCTACCTTTCTTAGTCTTTATGACAAAGTAATTTTTTCCGTGGAAGACATTAGCCAGATTTCAGAACTCATGAAATATGACAAGAAAAATTCCCATGGCAACATCAATTTCGTATTACTTAAGAGCATTGGTATGGCGCAAATTGATGTTACCATACCAGCCGAATTGATAACCGAATCGTTCGTATACTACGCCCAATAAAACCTTTACATACTAAAAAGGGGTGTTTCACAACTCTTTGGCTTAAAACAGGTTTTAAATAACTAGTTTAGGTATAGGAAATTACCAATCCAATAAAAACCACCTAGTTATGTTAAGACGTTTAATCGATTACAAAAAATTAGACCACGAATTAGCCAATTTATTGATTGATACTTACCCTCATGGTTATGGAGACGAGGATATCATTGATTTTAAAAACCAACACGGGGATGTAGTTGAAGCAGTAGCACTAAGAACTTCGGATACCCTATACTTAGTGAAAATCAGCAAAAGCCTCTCTAACTTTATTGCCAAATTTGAGGAAAACATTGAAAAAGAGTTAGAATCAAAAACTCCGGAGCAGGTTATGGATAGCGAAGATTTAGATTCAGAAATAGCACTAGATCTTAGTGAAAAATTAGAAGATTTTTATGATTTGGACTAATTAACTATATCTTTCTTCCAAGATTTTAGCATGATGTTTCAAGTGGCCACTAATTACGAAGCCTAAGGCAGCTACGCTCCATGGCATATCACTAGCAGTTCCAATACGCCTTAGTTTTTCTTGTGACAAAGACTTAAATATAGCGATTGTCGCCTCCCTTACCACCAAAAACTCCATTAGAATATCTTCTTTAGTTCTATTTTCACTTTCACATTCCCTAACGTAAGCTTCATGATCAAATCCAGGTAACGCCGTTTTATCGTTTCTCGAGAACCGGAATGCCCGGTATTGGAATATGCGCTCCGTATCTATAATATGAAGTAACACTTCTGCAATAGTCCATTTTTTTGGTCCATAGGCGTATGCGAGCTTTTCCTTTGTAAGTCCTGAGGTGTAGTTAACAAACCATTCTTTGCTTAACACTAGAGCTTCTAACAAATGTTCATCTTTTACCGTATTTAGATAAGTAGCGTAAAAATGGTTGAATTCGTTTTCTTTAAGTTCCGATAAATGCATAGTGCTTTTTTATTTTAAAGTAAATAAAAAGCCCAATTGTAATATAACAATTGAGCTTAAAGCTGTAATCGTTTTATATGCTATAGTTCGTTGAAAATAGTATGCATCAAACGCTTCTTATCGTTGAAGCTTTCTTCCAATGAAATCATGGTTTCTGTTCGACTGATACCTTCTATATCATCAATTTTAAAGATGATGTTTTTGGCGTGCGTAGTGTCCTTAGCTCTAATCTTACAAAAGATATTAAATTTTCCTGTAGTAATGTGGGCTATAGTTACGTTCGGAATTTGGTTCAAACGCTCCAATACAAACTTAGTTTGATGTGTTTTTTCCAAAAATATACCTACATAGGCAATAAATGCATAGCCTAATTTCTCATAATCTAAGGTTAGGGAAGACCCCTTAATGATACCTCCCTCCTCCATTTTCTTTACACGAACATGAACCGTTCCTGCAGAAATCAATAATTTTTTAGCGATGTCCGTGAAAGGTGTTCTTGTATTATCAATCAACATATCCAGAATCTGGTGGTCTATTTCGTCTAACTTAACTTTACCCATGGTTGCTTATTTTTTGACAAAATTAAAACATTATAAAATTAAATGTAAAGAATCTCTTCTTTTTTTAAAGAAAATGTAAGCTTATGCTAGTTTTGAAAGAAAAAAAAGAATCAAATTCACTTAAAAAGTGATGTGATTCCACATTCTTTTAGCCATAATCTATCTTTTATGATTCCCACATCTTTAATTTCGTGACCAAACAGAGATGCTACGGATATATTTTTTTTATCAATCGCAGGTTTAAAGACAATAATATCTTCTTGTAATAGCTCTTGAAAAAGTATGGCTACTTTGGCACCTGACTCTAAATCGGCATCCAGCAAATGGGCGTTTTTGACAAGCACATCGCAATACATTTTTTGGTTTTCAGGGATGGCTTGGTAATCCTCAACGCTGAAATTTTCTAATTTCCCTTGACTAATACTAATTAGAGCTTCCAGCAGGGCTGTAAAAATATACTTCCGTGTCATTTCACGCTCGTAATCTTTTGAAAAATGTCCGGCCTCAAATAATATAGTGGGCGTATGTAACATTTGAAAAAAGTCCCCAACACAGTTTGCGTTAAAACCATCATCATACTTACCAACTTGTCCTGGTATTTGCTGTTGAAGGCGGTTATTCATTGCGGCAATAAGCCGCATGCTCTTAATTCTAGATTCCGAAAGGTTGCGTCCTTCGTCAAAAGCCGGAGCCAAAAAGGAAACTGTTGCGGGCTTTGATGTTTGGCCTACGTTAAATATCGTTCTTTGATCATGCAGGTTAAAACAATAATCGGGCTTAAAATTCTCGTATGCCAATCTAAGTATTTTGCTTTCCGGTTGTGATTGGTTTTGCGCATCCCTGTTCAAATCTATTTCATTTGCGTTTACCCTAGTGTATGCTTTTGCACCATCAGGATTTAAAATAGGAATGATTTGCAGTGTGAAATTTTGAAAGATATTTTTAGATTCTGTCAATTCCAATTTCAGGTAGTTGAGCAAATCTAAAACGGCCTTTGTGGTGGTTGATTCATTTCCATGCATCTGGGACCACATAAGAATACGTTCGGGTCCCGTACCAATTGTTAATCCGTAAATCGGCTTTCCGTTTACCGATTCACCCAAAACGTTCAAATGAAACGAGGCTGGTAGTTGTTGCAGAAAATTCTCAATATAGGCATTGGTCACATACCTTCCGTGTATTTCCACCACCTTAAAATCGGTATACTTCAGCTCTTCGTTCATGACTACTAATTTCTAGAAACACAAAAGTACAACGCTTAAAATTTACATTTGTAAACACTTAATAGCTGTTTTTGATCATGTAAAGAAGAATTTGTATACAAAAAAAATAATTCTTAATAAATAACTTTAATATACTTAATATCAATATTTTGATGTACTTTATTTAAAGTATTACATATTAAAATATGTTTAATATATGTTTTAATTTAAGCACCTTTTTAGTTTTTAGATATATAAATTTATGTAATTTTGTAAACAACTATGGATAAAGATAAAATAAGTCTTCGCATAGCACAAATCTTAAAGCATTACGAGCTTTCTGCGTCCTCGTTTGCTGATAGTATTCAGGTGCAGCGCTCCAGTATTTCCCACCTGCTTAAAGGACGTAATAAGCCCAGTTTAGAATTTGTCACAAAACTTGTTCACGCCTACCCTGAGGTAAATCTATATTGGCTTTTATACGGAGAAGGAGACTTTCCAATAGGAACGGCAACACATGTGTCTGAAAATAAAAATCCCAAAACACAAGCCAAACCTACTATCGAAACCACCGAAAAGAAGACAGAAAAAGTAATCGTGTTTTATACAGACGGGACGTTTTCATCATACACCGCAGAAGGGTAATCGTGCAAAATTATTACCACGAAAAGGAGTAAAATAACTCCTATTTTCACTATTTTGCATTCATGATTAGAAATGTAGTTTTCACCTTTTTACTTGTTGTTGGATTATCCTCTTGCTACCAGCCCGAACGCGATTGTAAAGCCTATAAGACTGGGAGTTTTATATTTAACTACGAAGTTGGAGACTCTTTAAAAACAGGAAAGTTTGTTCGTGGAACGAATTTTAGCGTAGACTACTACGAAGGAAAAATAGATAGTGCTAGTATTAGATGGTTTAATGATTGTGAGTTTGTACTTCAAGATGTTCAAAGCAAAATAGCCATTCACTATAAGATTACTAGCACTACGGACAGCTCATATACCTTTCAATACAACAAAGCGGTTAAGGACCCTAATAAGGAGCTGGACGTAAGAACCGGCACCGCTTATAAAACTGACTAACCATGTTTGAAATTTTCACTACTCCGGAGGCTTGGATAGCATTATTTACGCTAATCTTTTTAGAGATTTTGTAAGTATCGACAATATCGTATTTATTTCCTTCGCGTCGGAGAAGTTGGAAAAAGGACAACGAAAAAAAGTGGTGTACAGCGGACTCGCACTAGCGGTGATTATTCGGGTCGTATTATTGATTGCCGTTACCTGGCTACTTTCCTTAAAAAAGCCCTTTTTGATGATAGATACGGATTGGGTTTCCGGCGGCCTTAGCATTCAAGGAGGGCTATTGTTTGTCGGTGGCCTATTCCTGTTGTACAAGGCCACCAAAGAGCTCAGAGAGAAGGTTAAAGATAGGCGACACGACGAACTTGAAGTAAAGCGCGAAAGCGACAGTACGTTTTCAAAAGCACTTATTCAGGTGCTGGTCATTAATATGGTGTTTTCTGTAGACTCTGTCATAGCTTCTGTTGGGATGACAAATGGCATTACAGCAGACGATTACGATGCTTTAGTAATCATGTTACTTGCAGCTTTGATTTCCTTACTCATCATGATATCAGTTGCAAATACCGTTAATGCATTGGTAGAGAAACATCCTTCCATTAAGATTATAGGTCTTGCCGTTATGATGCTCATAGGTTTTGTACTCCTAGCCGATGCCGCTCATGTGTCGCATCTCTTATTATTTGACAATGCGGCTATATCCATTCCCAAAGGGTATTTATATTTTACTGTTCTTTTCTGCGTTTTAGTTGCAGTTATTGAGTTAGTTCGGAATAAGAAAATAATTGTCGAAAAAACGGAGTAAAGCTTTTATTGAATTGTGATTACAAATTGAATTTAGGGCTAGCTTTAGATGGAAATCTTAACGTAGTTATTATGTTTATAAATGATATTTATGAGTTGTATTTCATTGTGACTAACCACTAGCCAATGATAAAATTCTTTCGAAAAATTAAAAAAAATTACTTTCAAAAGGAGGAACTAGAAAGTATATAAAATATGCTATTGGTGAGATTATTTTAGTTGTTATCGGAATTTTGATTGCCCTGTCTATTAATAATTGGAACGAAAAAAGAAAATTAAATAGTCAATTAGTTAAAGAAATTGTAGAATAATAACGAAAACACAACAACGTATAACTGCAATTACGGCGGATTCGACTACGTCCTAATCCATTCGGAATTGCTAACGTCCGCGCCAAACCGAAAATTAACGCATATAAACCCATAACTGACGGTTATGCGAAACCGTTAATGCTCAAAAACCAGACCTAATTAGGCCTGCTAAAGGCCACTTCAGGATTCTCGCTCTTTTGCTTTCGGAATAATCGCTGCTGTTGCTTTACTGTCATGGTGCTACCATCATGACTCCAGCCTGGAGGTCCGAAGACATACATCAGCTTATCCGATAGTTTATTAGTCTTCTTGGTGTCGTTCCAAATATCTTTAAACTCGTGAGTTAAGATGACAATAGGATTGTTTGAACTTGGCGCATGTATTACGCCATATTTCACATCAATAGAATCATCCAACTCCAACCAGGTGCCAAACATTCTATCAAAAATATTCAAGAATCCGCCGTGGTTTTTATCCAAGTACTCTACATTCTGCGCATGATGAACCTGGTGCATCGTATGCGTGTTCATGAATTTTTCAAAAATACCAAGCTTAGGAAGTAACACCGTATGCAGCTGAAACTGCCATAATGCCTCAATCCCTAAGCAAAACACAACCATTTCTGGAGAAAAGCCAAGTGCAGGCATCCACATGTAGAAAAAAGGCTTATAAAGTAAGGTAAACCAGCCATTACGAACTGCCGTACCTAAATTAAAATTATCAGAAGAATGATGTACGATATGTGCTGCCCACAAAATGCGAATCTCATGGTTTGCCCTATGAAACCAGTAGTACGTAAAATCATCTGCTAACTGACATAGTAACCAGATATACCAAGCGTATCCAAAGGATTCATATCCTAAAACATGGGTGCGAACACCATCAACCAAAGGATTAAACAAGTCATATACAAAAGTGAAAATTACTATAGCCGATACAACTTTTAAAAGCGCTGCGAGTATAGCTGAACCAACCCCCATGAATCCACTTGCAAATAGATCATTCCAATTATACAAGTCATGATGTTCATCATGATTTTTACTGTAGGTAAGTTCTAATAGTATAAAAATTATAAAACAAGGTGCTCCATACACCAGAGGGTTTGTCAAATCCATTTCGCTAATTCAATTTTTTTTTAAATATACCTATTAATGTAACCAAACAATAACTTGTTTAACCTTTAGCTTTCGAACAATAAACATAATACGTTCAAACCTAAACAAGCTATTCTTCTTTTGACTTTTTTAAAATTTGATTTTGTTCCGTCATCAATTTTTCGAGGTTAGATAACAGCTGTATTTGCTTTGGAGTTTCAACTTCTTTATTGTCAGGGTCTTCCGCTTTATCCTTAAATCGGTTTACAAATTTAAGGACTATAAAAATAGTAAAGGCAACAATGGCAAAATCTATCATTACTTCTAGGAACTCCCCATACCCTATAGCAACTTCCTCCCTACCATCCATCGCAGCTCTCAGAATCATTTTTTTATTGGCAAGGTTTACCCCGTCTGTTAATAAGGATAACGGCGGCATCACGATTTTTTTCACTAGCGAATTAACGACATTGTTAAATGCAGTACCAATAATAATACCAATGGCCATATCTATCATATTGCCCTTAACTGCAAAATTTTTGAATTCTTTAAAAAGATTTTTCATGGTATGCGTTAGAAAAGTGTGATTTGTCCCTCCCCGTCATCGTCTGCATCGGCTTCGCTTTCGGGACTGCTGTTCTGTTCACCGCTATCTTTTGAATTAGCTGTTTTATCTTCTGACACATTTTCTTCATCCACCACTTCCATATCCTTGGCTTCTTCCACGGGAGCTTCCTCATAAGGCAATGCGTCTAATGAATTGATATTTTTCACCTTTTCAGAAGTCAATTGATTACCTAAAGCTTTTATTCCCTTAACCGATATAAAATCTTCTACATCAATAGATTGATTTTCTTTTTGGTCTTTTCCTCTAGGTTTTGGAAACTCCAATTCTATCATGGGCCTCCAATCTGTAGAAACGAGTTCTAAATAGGATTTTGGATGTTCAGAAATGAATATATCCTCTCTGTTTTCACTTTCTATAACGAAACGTTTTACATAAAAACGTTCTTTTTCTCCTTCCCAGTAAATGGCAGAAATCGGCTTGTTAGGATTCCATTTTTCCAAAACAATCATATCGTCATCAAAATGAGATGTGACTACTGGCAAAATCGTTTTAGCTACTCCTTTTTGATTGATAATCAGCAAGAGGTCTTCTCCTCTAAATTCTCCAATAAGCTCTCCTCTACCATCAACATTTAGGCGTCTAACCACATCATCGAACCAAATTTTCCTTGGCTTTAAAGTAGAAACCCCCTTTTCCTTCAGCTCTATGCGCTTAACCGTATATTTGGTAACAATATTTCCTTTGGACACGCGACCCTTTATGCGAACATCTGCAAAATCAATATCCCATTTCAGTTTCTTTATACTGCCAGCCTGTCTAAGGTTTACAGTCACCACTTCTGCCTCTCCGTTGGGATTTGCTGAAAAATAAAGCACATCTGAATTTGGCTTACCTGCCGCTAAATCATAAGATTTGTCCCGTGTAATAGATATAACATTGAACCTCTTTATATAAGATGGGCCGCCTTTACCATCTTTATAAACTAAATTATAAGTTGTACGCTTATCCTTTTTCTTAAACACAGCAACATAAATGATATTCTTCCCTACAAAGATTTTGGAATCTACCTTATTCACCTGCATTTTACCCTCTTTGGTAAAAACAATGATATCATCAATATCACTACAATCGGTAACATATTCATCTCGCTTTAGAGAGGTTCCTACAAAACCTTCTTCACGGTTTACGTACAGTTTGGTATTTTGGATAGCAACTTTGGTCGCTTCGATATCATCGAATACACGGATATCAGATTTTCGCCCTCTATCCTTTCCATAGGTCTCTTTCAGCCTATTAAAATAAGCGATAGCCCAGTCTATTAAATTTGCTAGATGATGCTTTACCTCAGCAATCTTCTCCTCTAAAGTATCAAGATATTGCTGCGCTTTGCCTAAATCAAATTTTGATATTTTCTTAATTTTAAT
>JBLICT010000064.1:0-15196 GCA_047632415.1 Maribacter sp. | reverse complement strand
AAAAAATGAAGGAAATAAGCGAAGCGCTTGGCGATTCTTCTTCTGGGGGTGGTGGTGGATCCTCAGTTGCTGAAGACGCGGAAATGCTCCGTCAGATATTGGACAACCTAGTTGTTTTCTCGTTTAAACAAGAAAACCTATTTGATAAATTAAGCGTTCAAGATCCAGAAGATGTTTCTCAATATGGGGTAACCGTTCGCGACCAGAAAGAACTCAGAGGTTTATTTGAACATGTAGACGATAGTCTTTTTAGCCTTTCTCTTCGACAAGCAGAACTTTCAGAGTTCGTAAACGAACAGATTACGGAGGTCTATTATAATATCGATAAATCCCTAGTAAGTATGGCAGATGGACAAATGTACCAAGGAGTATCTTACCAAAAATATGTGCTTACGGCATCCAATAGTTTGGCAGATTTTTTGGCAAAGGTATTAGAAAACATGAACCAAAGCATGCAACCAGGTCAAGGAGAGGGCGAAGGGCAAGAAGGATTTCAACTACCTGATATTATAAAAGGACAACAGTCTCTTAGTGAAAAAATGGGGAAAGAAGGAGAGAAAGGAAAACAGGGAAATCAAGGAAAGGAAGGCGAATCTGGACAAGAGGGGAAAGAAGGAGAGGGAGGCAAAGAAGGAGAGGGAGGCAAAGAAGGACAGGGAGAAAACGGTCAACAAGGAGAAGGCCAAGGGCAGGGCGGTGAAGGTGGACAGAACGGCAAAGGAAAGGGACAAGGAACTGGTGAGGGAGATAAGGGTGGTTCTGGACAAGAGATGTCTGAAGCAGAACTACAGGAAATTTATGAGATTTATCAAGAGCAACAACGCATACGCCAAGAACTAGAAAAGCAACTCGAAAACATGATTAACAATAGTGATCGTAAACTAGGAGAAAAACTAGTCCGACAGATGGAGGATTTTGAAAATGACCTCTTAGAAAATGGCATTACGCAACGTACTATTAATAAAGCTAATACCATACAGTACGAACTTTTAAAACTGGAAAATGCAGCCTTAAAACAAGGAAAGAAACTGGAACGGGAGAGTAGTGCCAACCAAAAAGACTTCACAAACCCTATTACTTCTAAACCCTCATTATTAGATAATTATCGGAATGAGGTTGAGATTTTAAATAGACAAGCCTTACCTTTGCGCCAAAATTTTAAGACCAAGGTAAAAGCTTATTTTAAAGGCAATGACTGATTTCCATTATGAAACTGATTTTAACCTAGAGGACGAAAGCAAATTCTTTGCTTGGATAAGCAATGTGTGTATGTCTGAAGGATTTACTTTAGGTGATTTAAATTACATTTTTTGTAACGACGCCTACTTGCTTAATATCAACCAAAGCTATTTACAACATGATGATTATACCGACATCATCACCTTTGATTATACGGTTGGCAAAGTGCTTTCGGGAGACATTTATATTTCGATTGAACGGGTTTCCGAGAACAGCGTTAGTTTCGAGGTTTCCTTGCAAAACGAATTACTTCGAGTTATGGCGCACGGGTTGCTTCATTTAATGGCGTATAAAGACAAAGAGCAGAAGCACATTATTGAGATGCGCGCAAAAGAAGATGAAAAAATAAAAATGTTCCACGTGGAACAGTAGAGCTTATGTTTGGAGAAAATTACGACGTTATAGTAGTAGGGGGTGGCCATGCTGGAGCAGAAGCCGCAGCGGCAGCAGCCAACATGGGTTCCAAAACCTTGTTGGTCACCATGAACCTACAAACCATCGGGCAGATGTCCTGCAACCCTGCTATGGGAGGCATTGCGAAAGGACAGATAATAAGGGAAATTGATGCTCTAGGTGGTTACAGTGGAATCGTCACGGATAAATCCGCTATTCAATTTAAAATGCTGAACAAATCAAAAGGGCCTGCGATGTGGAGCCCAAGAGCACAGAGTGACCGGATGCGTTTTGCTGAGGAATGGCGATTAATGCTGGAGCGAACACCTAACGTAGATTTTTATCAGGAGATGGTTTCGGGTTTACTAGTTGAAAAGGGTGCTATTATTGGTGTTAGGACTTCATTAGGAATCGATATTAAAAGTAAAGCCGTAGTATTGACAAACGGAACCTTTTTAAACGGATTAATCCATATTGGCGAAAAACAATTTGGTGGCGGCAGAGCAGGAGAGAAGGCAGCAACCGGAATTACAGAACAATTATCTAGCTTTGGTTTTGAGAGTGGTAGAATGAAGACAGGGACTCCGCCTAGAGTAGACGGAAGGTCCTTAGACTATTCCAAAATGATATTGCAACCAGGTGATGTCAATCCTGAAAAATTTTCATATACAGATACGTCAGTTTTAAAAATACAGCGTGATTGTCACATGACGCATACCAGTGCTCTAGTTCATGATTTATTGCGGGAAGGTTTTGACCGATCCCCAATGTTCAATGGAAGAATTCAAAGTATTGGCCCTCGTTATTGCCCCTCTATTGAAGATAAAATACACCGATTTGCAGATAAAGACAGTCATCAAATGTTTATTGAACCCGAAGGTTGGAACACCGTTGAGGTTTATGTAAATGGTTTTTCCACCTCCTTACCTGAAGATGTGCAATTTAAGGCCCTGCGTTCTGTTGTTGGATTTGAAAGCGTAAAGTTCTTTAGACCAGGGTATGCAATAGAGTACGATTATTTTCCGCCCACGCAATTAAAACACACCTTGGAAACAAAGTTAATCGACAACCTATACTTTGCTGGACAAATAAATGGAACGACTGGCTATGAGGAAGCGGCTTCCCAAGGTCTTATGGCGGGTATTAATGCGCATCTTAAAGTAAACGAAAAAGAACCCTTTATACTCAAACGCGATGAAGCTTATATTGGTGTTTTAATTGATGACCTTATTACTAAAGGTACGGATGAGCCGTATAGAATGTTTACCTCCAGAGCAGAATATAGAACTTTGTTGCGCCAAGATAATGCAGACCTAAGATTAACACCTATGGGACACGCAATTGGTTTAGCTTCCGCCGAACGACTAAGGCGTATGGAAGAAAAGTTAAAGAAATCTGACGCCTTTGTAACATTTTTTAAAGAGACAAGTGTTCTTCCTAAGGACATTAATCCTATACTAGAAAGTGTTGGCTCCGCAACTGTTAAGCAATCCGATAAGATGTTCAAAGCTTTTTCAAGACCGAAAGTAACCATGCAACATATGCTAGGTTTAAAACCAGTAGCATCATTTGTGTCTGACAACAATATAGATAGTGAAGTGCTTGAACAAACTGAAGTTCAGGTAAAATATTCCGGTTATATCGCAAAAGAAAGAGTAAATGCAGACAAACTTCTTCGCTTAGAAAACGTTAAAATTCCTACTGGTTTCGACTACTCCAAACTACAGTCCTTATCCTATGAAGCTAGAGAAAAATTCGCCGCAATCAGACCTGTAACCATTTCTCAAGCATCTAGAATTAGTGGTGTCACTCCAAGCGATATAAGCGTACTATTAGTTTTCTTGGGTAGGTAACCAAAATTGTTCCACGTGAAACAATATAGCTCTGCCTTATAATGCATTATCTTCACACCTAAATAATCTATACCTCTGAAACTAGCATGAAACCGTATTTAAAGACAAAGGATTATTTCTATTCCAGACAGGAATTCGATCTTCTATTTGATGATAAAAATGAAATGCTGATCACCTCACCCGTACCGGATAACTTAGAGAACTACTATCAAAGCGAAACCTATATTTCTCATTCAGATCAATCAAAAACGCTTATAGATAAACTATATCTTCTAATAAAATCCTTTAGCCTTACTAAAAAAGTGCAATTGCTTAATTCACTTTTACCCAGTAAAGGAAGTATTTTAGATATTGGTGCAGGAACAGGTGATTTTCTTTTAACCGCCAAGAAAGATAAATGGAATGTTTCTGGAGTAGAACCTAACCCCTATGCTAGAACAAACGCAAACGTAAAAGGGATAGCTCTATTCGAAAACATTAGTTCCCTGCCGGACTATACCTATAACATTATAACCCTTTGGCATGTACTTGAACATTTACCTGACCTTGATTATCAGTTGAGACATATCACAAAACTTCTAAAAAAAGATGGTTACTTAATTTTAGCGGTTCCTAACTTTAAGTCCTATGATGCGAAGCACTACAAACAACACTGGGCAGCTTTTGACGTACCAAGACATCTCTGGCACTTTTCTAAAAAATCGATAGTAAAACTATTAAAGCCGCATGGTTTAGTACTATATAAAACCAAACCCATGCTGTTTGATTCCTTTTATGTATCTCTCCTCTCTGAAAAATACAAAACAGGAAAAAACCGGTATTTACCTGCTTTCTTCCGAGGATTAGTGTCAAACCTAAAAGGAATGGCCTCTAAAGAGTATTCCTCCCATATTTATATTCTAAAAAAGAACTAACTCTTAATTTTAGCCCTTTTCTTATGCTTTTATGCATAACCATACACAATTACACTTAATTATTTTAAAGGTTCGTTAAAACAAGCCTAACAAGCTTACTAGCGATAATTATAACTTATATCAAATTACATTCCCATCAATAAAACAAATACTTTATAATTTATATTAGTACCAACACACCTGTTCGCTATATAAAATTAAAAAATAGCGAATGCATTTAAAAACCTTTATTACTTTTGCGCAACATTAAAATAAAAACAATGAAAAAAGTAATCCTTGGATTAGCAGTACTAACCATCGTAGCCTGCCAACAAGAAAAGATTGGATACGTTGATAACGTAAAGTTAATGAACGACTATCAAGAAAAAATAGATGTTGAAGCCAAGTTTAAAGTAAAAGCTGATGCGCTATCAAAAAAAAGGGACAGTATTTCACAAGCTTTCCAAATTGAAGCCCAAGCTTTCCAAGCAAAGGCACAAAGCATGCCGCAACAAAAAGCTCAAGACGAATATGCCACCTTTCAACAAAAAGGTCAATTTATTGGTCAACAACTACAACAAGAAGACCAACAACTACAAGCAGAAGGTCAAGTACAAATGGATAGCGTTATTAGTAACGTTAAAAAAGAAGTTAAAGCCTATGGCAAAGCTAACGGTTATAGTTATATCCTTGGTGGTGGTGACGGAGGAAGCGTTCTCTATGGAAAAGAAGCTAACAACTTAACCGACGCAGTTGTTAAGATGCTAAACGACAAATATAAAAAATAAACAACTGTATTTTAATATTTTCAAACCCAGCAAATTTGCTGGGTTTTTTAGTCTCTGATACCTTCAATCTTCTCGATACCTTTTTCTATAGTAAACTGATTCTTAGGAAGAAATCCTTTAACAATCAATACTATACCACATATAACTAAAATAACACCCACCCCTTTTTTAACCAAACGTATCCGATAATAGGTAAGCTTTTTCTTTAACTGCTTTGCTAATAGAATTTTAAACAAATCTGTGGTAAAATATGCGGCTAACATAGTTCCAAAGAACACTCTAATTCTTACCGGTTCATTATCTAAACTAGGGCCCACGATAATTATAACGCCTAACCAAAACACAAGAACACCAATATTTATAAAGTTTAATAAAAACCCTTTTACAAAAAGTTCTAGATAATCTCCTTTCGTAATTTTAATGGGTGCGTTTGAATCTACTTTAACACCCTGCTTAAAAAATGTAGTAACCCCATATACAAGTAAAATTGCACCACCAAACACATATAATCCTGGTTGATTACTCAGATTTTCTAGTAGTTGGTAACTACTAAAATATGCGGCTATAATGAATAAAATGTCAGCAATAATTACTCCAATATTAAAACTTAATGCTGCCCTAAAGCCTTTAATTGCACTCGTTTCTAATAAAACAAAAAATACAGGGCCAATCATAAAACTTAATAAAAAGCCTAAGGGTATTGCTGCCTGTACATCTTCAAACATAAATTATCACATTCTTTTTATATTCCCTCCAAACACTGTTTTTTCATCTACCTTGGCAGGATTTCCATATAAGAGTACTTCGCCACCTGCCTTTACACTTACCTTTACATAATCACTAGCATATACTTCTGCCTTACTTCCCGCATTCACATTAATGGTAGAAAATTTTGTCTGAAACGTTTTACCTTCATAGACACCCCCCGTATTAATTTGTACATCTTGAACTTCCGCACTTCCGATTGCATTTATTACACCGCCAGATACTGACTTAACGAGCATTTGTTCCACGACCGCAGTTATTCTAATTTCACCCCCCTCTTGTGCTTTTAGCTCCAAAATATCTTGCCTAATTTCATCTTTACTTCGTATCAGAGCATCTTCATTTACATCTATAACTACTAATTTACTTTTATAATAAATAGCCACGAAAGTTTTATATCCGCTAAAAATCTT
Organism: Maribacter sp.; assembly: GCA_047632415.1. GTDB lineage: Bacteria > Bacteroidota > Bacteroidia > Flavobacteriales > Flavobacteriaceae > Maribacter. Next base: position 8,852 of record JBLICT010000064.1, on the reverse strand, counting down.
TCCTATCTGCATACGAACTTTAAGCACTCCATCATTATTAACAATGGCCACCTTATCAGTACTTTCTCCTGTAATTACCGCCTTATTTTCTGTAGATTTAATCAGCTTAATCGATAAACCATCAAAGCCCTTTAATTCCCTAAAATCATCCAACGCCATTGTTACCTTATTATCTTGTGCAACAACCACTTGAAATCCTAAAAGCAACCACAGAATTAAAAAATGTTTCATTTTGTCTGTTTTCATGAAGTACGGCATACTGGCAATATCGCTAGTTTAACAACCCTAATTCTTTACTACAAGCCCTTAAATCAAATTCTGTTCCAAAACCTATTTTTCGTTCTTACCTATTAAGGTAAAATCTAAATGTCGTTTTATCAAATCACTATTCTTTACCATAACAATTACCTCGTCTCCTAATTGATACGTTTTTTTAGTACGTTCTCCAACAATCGAATATTCCTTTGCATCGAAGATATAATAATCTCCTTTGATATCACTAATACGTACCATTCCTTCACACTTGTTCTCTACAATTTCAACATATATACCCCACTCAGTAACGCCGCTAATAACTCCAACAAATTCCTTATCCTCATGGTCTTGCATGAACTTAATTTGCATATATTTCACAGAATCACGTTCAGCACTTGCAGCCAGCCCTTCCATATCTGAAGAGTGTTTGCACTTCTGCTCCAGTGGTTCTGCCTTCACACTACTACCTCCATCTAAATAATGTTGCAATAGACGATGTACCATAACATCTGGATACCTACGTATAGGTGAAGTAAAATGACTATAATAATCAAATGCTAAGCCATAATGTCCTATATTATCCACAGTGTATACCGCTTTACTCATAGTACGTATAGCAAGGGTATCTACCAAATTTTGCTCTTTTTTACCTTTTACATCTTCTAAAAGTTTATTTAATGAAGCACTAATAGATTTTTTGTCCTTAAAATCTAGCTTATGTCCAAACCGAGATATAATACCGTTAAGTGCCATCAACTTATCCTCATTAGGATCATCATGAATACGATAAACAAAAGTTTTCTTTTGTTTTCCGATGAACTCCGCTACTTTTCTATTAGCTAGTAGCATAAATTCCTCTATTAACTTATTAGCATCCTTTGCTTCTTTAAAGTAAACACTAACGGGTTCATTATCTGTATTCAAATTAAAACGAACTTCTACCTTATCAAAAGATAGCGCTCCTTGATCCATACGTTTACTGCGCATTATTTTAGCTAAGCTATTCATAGTCAATGTTGCATCAACTACTGTAGCATCAACGCTATATCCACTATCTCTAATACTTATATCTTCGGGAATATTTCCTTCACCCGTTTCTATAATAAACTGGGCTTCCTCATAAGCAAATCGCTCATTGGAATTTATAACGGTTCTTCCGTACCATTGATTCACTACATTACTTTTTTTATCCAATTCAAAAACGGCTGAAAAAGTATATTTTTCCTCGTTAGGTCGCAATGAACAAGCGTTATTAGATAACACTTCTGGTAACATAGGAACCACTCTATCTACTAAATATACAGAGGTAGCTCTTTCATATGCTTCATCATCCAATATGGTACCCTCTTTAAGATAATGCGAAACATCAGCTATATGAACCCCTATTTCGTAGTTCCCATTTTCAAGTATTTGAAATGAAAGCGCATCATCAAAATCTTTAGCATCTTTAGGGTCTATAGTGAAGGTTAATACCTCACGCATATCTCTACGTTTACTAATTTCTTCCTGTTTTATACTCGTGTCTAATTCATCTGCGAAACGTTCTACTTCTACTGGAAACTCATAGGGCAGTCCATATTCTGCAAGTATTGAATGTATTTCTGTATTGTGCTCGCCAGGTTTGCCTAATACCTCGGTAACTTTACCAAAAGGGGATCCTACATCATCTGGCCAATCGGTAATTTCTACAATAACTTTATCACCGTTTTCTGCATCCTTCAATTTATCATTAGACACAAAAATATCAGTGTACATTCTAAAATCAGTTGGTCTAACAAACGCAAACGTTTTTTGCATATCAACAATACCTACAAAGGTAGTTTTGTTGCGCTCTATAATTTTATGAACCTCACCTTCTAGCTTCTTCCCTTTTTTTCTAGGATATATAAAAACTTCAACTATATCTTTATGAAAAGCTTTATTAATCTTATTATTAGGTACAAATACATCATCGTCTATACCTTCAATAACAATATAAGCGTTACCTCTTCCTGTAATATCAACTTTTCCTTCGTGATACGTTTTAGTATCCTCTAATACCTGATAATTCCCTCTATCTACTTCCTTTATCCTCTTTTTTTCCTTTAACTGAACTAATCTTTTTATCAGCGTATTTCTATCTTGCGTATCTGTAATACCAATTTTTGCAGCAATTTGCTTATAATTAAAGGTTTTGTTCGGTTCCTTTTCTAAAACCGTAAAAATACCTTTGGTAATTTCGTTTGTTTTATGGTTTCGCGCCTTCTTATTTCTATTCGACATTAAAATTTTAATTTGTTGGAAAATTACGAATTATATTCCACTACCCTTGTCATGTGATTTTAAGCTTACTTTATAATTTTCTTAAGCTTATCAACAGTAATATTATATTATTTCATTTTTTTTTAATTTTAAATAAATTATTGATGCTTATTATAGCATGTTAATAGCGGGTATAACTATAAATGGTTTTACTTGATTTTATGAGATACTATTACTTGTTCACATACTATAAATAACAAGATTGTTTGATAATCAGAAATTTAATAAAGTTATCAGTAGCGGTTGATAACCTATTTAAACATAAAAATATTGATAAGTTTATTAAATTTTTATGTTCACTAACGCTATTATTTTCTTTAAAAGTAGTTTACTAGTTCTTAAAGAATTTTTCGTTTTTAACATGAAAACAATGTAAGCAGAATAGAAAATTAACTCACAAATTTATATTTATAGAGTTATTAACACTTATTCACATACTTAACCTATGTTTTAGGCTACTAATGAACAACCTTTAAAATTCAATATAAATATAATGTTGTGAATAGTCTATTTCTTGTAGTGAACTCTTGGATATTGTACATTTGTCTTCAGATACCCCCATCTTAACGAACAAATAAATAAGGATATGAAAATAGCTATAGGTAACGACCATGCAGGTACTGAATATAAATTAGCGATTATAGGATTGCTTAAATCTAAGGGTATAGAAATAACAAATTATGGTACCGATGGGTCTGCTAGTGTAGATTATCCAGATTTTATTCATCCTGTTGCAAAAGATATGGAACAGGCAAAGGTAGATTTTGGTATTATTATATGTGGTAGTGGTAATGGCGCTTCTATGACTGCTAATAAGCATCAAAAGGTACGCGCTGCATTGTGTTGGACCAAGGAAATAGTAGAATTAGCGCGCGCTCATAACGATGCTAATATTTTAAGTTTACCCGCTCGTTTTATTTCATTACCACAAGCATTAGAAATGGTTACTACCTTTCTTAATACTAAATTTGAAGGTGGAAGACATGAAAGACGTATAGAAAAAATGCCCTGGGTATAAATGAAATAGGCACAATTCAAGAACAGGTATTACTAAGTAGAACGAATATCACTTCTACACCAAATAGAGTATTGGTATTACGGCTGTTTTTAACTCATAATAATGCCTTTTCTCTTGGTCACATCTTAAGTTTTTAATTTTTATAGAAAAGTTAACTTTTTGAGGCTAAAGGAATTTTGTACAGCGTTGTAACTTCTGATGGAATTAAAAATTATGCTTTGTACTCCTATACTTTCTCAACCAGTTTTAGAAACAGGACTTTGGGTTAAAATAGATAAGGTACAAATTATAACAAAAGGTACCTGTAAAGATTGCAACCAAGTTGCATACTAATAAACGTAGTTTTGTTAAAAAAAACATGGGACATTCTCATTCAGGTCATAGACATTCACATCCCGATTTAAGAGGTAGAAATCTTATTATTTCAATCTTACTTAATATAGTAATCACTGTGGCTCAAGTTATAGGAGGGTTCTTATCAGGTAGTCTTTCTTTGCTTTCTGATGCTCTTCATAATTTTAGTGATGTTATTTCTCTTATTATCAGTTATATCGCTATTGTATTATCCAAAAAGAAAGCTTCTACTAATAAAACCTTTGGATACAAACGTGCAGAGATTATTGCAGCTTTTGTGAATGCCGCTTCGTTGATTGTTGTAGCTGTAATATTAATAAAAGAAGCCGTAGAACGATTTATGAATCCACAAGAAATAGAGTCAAACCTAGTTATCTGGCTATCCTTGATTGCTATTGCAGGAAATGGTTTTAGTGTATTATTATTAAAGAAGGATGCTAACAGTAATATGAATATAAAATCTGCTTATTTGCATTTATTAACCGATATGATGGCATCCGTAGCCGTATTGATAGGCGGTCTTTTAATGTTGTTTTTTAAATGGTACTGGGTAGATGCTGTTTTAACTTTCGCTATTGCTATTTATTTGATTTTCATGGGCTATGGCCTATTAAAGGGTTCTACCAGAGTATTGATGTTATTTACGCCCAACACCATTCAGGTAAAAGAAATTGTAGAAACCATAAAGAAGATAGCGCCAGTTAAGAACGTACATCATGTTCATATTTGGCAATTAAACGAGGACGAAGTACATTTAGAGGCGCACATAGATTTTAATGAGGATATACGCTTGTCACGTTTTGATGTTATTTTAGAAGAAATTGAAGAAGAGCTGTTTCACAACCATGGTATAAATCACGTAAATATTCAACCGGAATTTGGAAAATGTGACAGCAAACAGATAATTGTACAGGATTAGATATGAATATAACGGTAAAAACGTTTAAGGAACTTAATTCAATGGAACTCTATAGTATTCTTCAACTACGTGCAAAAGTTTTTGTAGTAGAACAGAACTGTGTCTATCAGGATTTAGATGGTAAAGATCAAAATGCACTGCATGTTATAGGAACCAAGAGGGATAAAATCGTAGCCTATACACGTGTTTTTAAAGCGGGTTTCTATTATGATGTCGCCAGTATTGGAAGAGTCGTTGTTGCCCAGGAAGAAAGACGATATGGTTATGGTAAAGTAATCATGGAAGCTTCTATACAGGCAGTTAAGGAACATTTGAATGAAGAGACCATTAAAATATCGGCACAGGAATATTTAAAAAACTTCTATTATGATTTAGGATTTAAAGAAGTTGGAGAAGGATATTTGGAAGATGGGATACCCCATATTGCAATGATTAAAAACTAAAAATAGGGTACAACGCCCCATTTTTAAAAGTGGTTTATTTTTTGTTTTATATACGTATCGGTGTTTTGTTACTAAGGTTGATATCTTCCAACATCATATCCGTGAATTTGTAATGACCTCTTGTCGTTATAATCCGAAAGCGATTAGAGCGCATTCTACTCAACGTATCTAAGAACAGCCATTTCGATTTTAGTAAACTTGGCTTCGCTGATTTTAAGCTAATTTCAAAAAAATATTTTCTACCATTTTTCATCGCCACGATATCCGGCGTTATTTTTGTATCCCCACCTTTTCTAGTGAACGATTTTGGAGTCTCATAGCCCACCATATCTGCTTTTATGTTCTCAAAACCTGTAGCTTCCAAATGATGAATCGATTTTTCTAAAAACGCCATGTTTTCTGTTTTGTCTACTTGTACCATGGTTAATAAGGTACAAAAAAAAAACTAAAAAAACAAAATTAGTACTGATTAACAACAACTTAGCTTATTTTATATTTCTGTAAACATGTCTAGTGTGTTTTTTAAAACCGCATAAGAGAGACAAACAGGTGTTTTAGACCCTACGGTCGGTTAGAAAGAATGTGGTTTTTACCGCAGACAACCATATCATCGCCCAAATAATATAAAAGAACCGCGCACTACAATAATGGGACTAAGAAGAGGGATTAAATAAACATAAACCAACTATATAGTCTAAAAACAAGGCTAAATTAAACGTTTTGCAAGCTTATTTTCAATCAGAAAACCTAATTGAAATACTAGATTTACTGGTTTTTCCGCCTCGTTTTTCGTTGATATATAAAGATATCCCTCCGTTCTATGGTTTAATTCTCTTAGCTTTAATTTCCCATGTGTGGTTGCGTGCTTATTAACATATGCAGCTAATAGTGATTCATTAATTCCTTTTTCTTTTAAAAAATCAATGAGTTTCTTTCGGTTTACTATGGTTATTTTACATGAGGTATACGTGCTCGGAGCATCTGAATATATTCCGGTTATAAGGGAGTAGAATTCTGTTTTTTTTGCTTTATCAAAGAACCATCCTTTCTTTATGATTCTTGCCTTTTTATAGGACAGTTCAAAAGCAAACGTGGGTAGGTCTTCATTTATATAATCTAATTGCGCTTTTTCATCAACAAGATAACTTACCCCAGTTTCTTTATGTGTCAAAATAAGGTCTATTCCCTCAAACTGTTGTTTTTTATTCTTTATGCGCTCAAAACGGTAGTGCTTCAGGTGTTTGTCGTAATACGCATCTAAGAGCGGGGTAAGTTGTTGCTCTTTTTTTAAGTCAGCCGTAAAAGTGCTTTTTAAAGCCAAAACATTAAGCGTTTATTTGTTCATGAAGAGCTTTTCCAATCTTTTCTACCACACCAACGACTAGTGCATTCCCCATAAAAAAGGCGCGTTTGGTATTGCTTATTCCCTCTAATTGGGTATGATTGTCAGGAAACATATTTAAACGTTCTAGTTCTAATGGTGTAAGCCTACGCAGTCCTTTTGTTGCCTGCACCACGTGTTTAAACCTAGAGGGACTCTTACCCCCTTCTCCTGTTATAATAGTTCGTGAAGCATTGTCAAGCGCTTCTGGGAAAATCATTCCCCCTTCACTATAATTATAGGTAAATCCGTTTTTAGCGGTCCGCACTTCTTTTTTAGCGCCTTTTAAATAGTCCCATTTTGCATATTCGTCAGGTGAAATATAGAATTCGTCAGGAACGTCTTTTTTACTCAGAATATCTTTCAACACAGTACGTTTTCCATCATAGGAGGCTATCGTTTTTTCTGTGTAAACACTTCCTTTTATAAAGACACCACTATTTTGGAATGGCGATAATTTTTTTCCAATATTGAAGGTTTCCGAAAGGGTTACCAAATCTTCTGTAATAGAAAAAGTGTGTTTATTAGACACAGTGGTTGCAACCGGAAAGGCGTTTGCAAAAGCCCCTTGGGTACGAACCCATTCTGATGCCTCTGAATGCTGTAGGTTTTTATACGCTTGGGTAGATTTGTGATAGCCGATAAAAAAGACACGTCTGCGTCTTTGGGGCATTCCATATTCTGCAGCGTTGATGACACGCCATTCTACAGCATAACCCAAATCATCTAGGCTTTTGAGCATAATAGCAAAATCTCGCCCCCGTTGGTTGGAGGGCGATTTTAACAACCGGTCTACATTTTCTAAAAACAAGTATTTAGGCGGGTTCTTTTTTTCCGAAAGGATGCGATTTATGGTCCACCACAGCACGCCTTTTTTACCGATGAGGCCTTTGGAGTTTTGCAATGTGGTTGCTACCGAATAATCTTGGCATGGAAATCCTCCTACCAGCATGTCGGCATCTGGAATATTGGCTGTAGCTACCTCTGAAATGTCTTTGTTGCTATGGTGTTCTGCTCCGAATCTTGCTTCATAAACTTGGGAGGCGTGTTGCGCTTTTGTGCTGGGTTCCCACTGGTTGCTCCATACAATTTTGTAGTTTTTAGCCTGTTCCAATCCCAATCTAAATCCGCCTACACCAGCAAAAAGCTCTATAACCGTTAATTTCTTCATCGGGTGCTAAAGTAAGAAAAATTTAAGGCAGGGCTTAAAGCTAAAAATCAATACTTAGCGAGTATTATGTATTTTTACTAAAAATAAAAACATTGATATGAGATTTGGATTTGCACTTCTAATTTTAGCGCTCTGTGCGGGATGTAAAACCGAGGCGCCTCTAGAAAACACAGCACAAAAGCACATAGATATACTACAAAAAAAAGTTGCGCCAGACAAAAGGGTGGCCGTTTTTCAAATTGAAGCACACCAAAATATAGACACCTATATTTTAAAAGGAGAGACCGACCAACCTAAGGGTCTACAAATGCTGCGCGATTCCTTAATCACCAACAATATTTCGTTTGTAGATAGCGTTACGGTGTTGCCCACAGAAGAATTAGGTGATAAAACACAGGCCATCATTAACATATCTGTGGCAAACCTAAGAACTAAGCCAAAACATAGTGCGGAGCTTGCAACACAGGCCACATTAGGCACGCCTGTAAAAGTGTTGAAAAAAGAGGGGAACTGGTATTACATTCAAACACCAGATAAGTATTTGGCTTGGGTAGATACGGGGGGCATTGTGCTATTTACAGAACAAGAAAGAAAGAATTGGGAATCTACGGGTAAGATTATTTATACAGAAACCTATGGTCACGCATATCTTGGACCCGATAAGGAGCAAATTGTGTCCGATTTGGTTGCTGGAAACCTATTAGAAGTCCTTAAACACGCAGACAAATTTTATATCGTAAGATTTCCAGATGGAAGACAAGCCTATGTTGCTAATGAAGAATCTGAGAAATATGAGGATTGGTTGGCTGCTTTAGACAGTAGTTCTGATGCCTTGGTGGAAACTTCCAAACGTTTTATTGGAGTGCCGTATCTATGGGGCGGCACTTCTACCAAAGGAATGGATTGTAGCGGTTTTACCAAGACCATTTATTTTTTAAACGGGATGATTATTCCAAGAGATGCTTCACAACAAGTTCACACAGGAAAACCTATTGATGATACCGGAAACT
>JBLICT010000063.1:0-15336 GCA_047632415.1 Maribacter sp. | reverse complement strand
TGCCATTCTTTCCCATATTCGCCACCACCTCTAAGATTTGGAACAGCATACACACCACCTTGCTCCATCCAAACGGCATTAACTATACTAAAGGAAGGTGTAAGGCTGACATTAAATCCGCCGTAACCATATAGAATCGTCGGGTTTTTACCATTGAGCTCCAAGCCTTTTTTGTGGGTAATAATCATCGGTACTTTTGTGCCGTCCTTAGAAGCATAGAACACCTGTGTAGATTCATAATCGGCTGGATTGAAATCGATTTCAGGCTTCCAGTACTGTTCTGAGGTTCCGGTTTCCACATTGTATTTATAGGAAGAGCCTGGGGTATTATAATTGGTAAAAGAGTAATAAAATTCTTTATCCTCTTTTTTGCTTCCAAAACCGCTGGCACTGCCTAAACCAGGTAATTGCACTTCGCGCACCAATTTTCCATCATAATCGTATTGAAATACTTTAGATATAGCATCTACCATATATTCTGTAAAAAAGTAACCCCCACCGGTATTAGGACTTAAAACGTTTTCTGTTTCAGGAATAAAGTCGACCCAATTTTCGTGGCTAGGATTATTTGCATCTACGGTTACTATTTTTTGGTTAGGAGCATCTCTGTTGGTCACAATATATAATTTGGAACCAATATTTTCGATAATAGAAACATCAGATTCAGTATCCTCCACGATGGGAATCAACAATCCGTTAGGATCTTCCAAATCACGAATAAATAACTTGTTTCCAGAGGTGGAAACAGAGGCAGAAATAGTAAGGTAGCGATTGTCTTCCGATACACTTGCCCCTACATAGCGGTGCTTTTCCAAGGGAGTACCACCATAAATAAGTTCGTCCTCTTTTTGTGATGTGCCTAGCTTGTGGTAATATACTTTGTGCTGGTCTGTTTTAGCAGAAAGTTCACTTCCTTCGGGCTTATCGTAGCTAGAATAGTAAAAACCGTCGTTTCCTTTCCAAGAGAGACCACTGAACTTGATGTCTACCAAGGAATCTTCAATAATTTCACGAGATTCAGTATCCATAATAATCGCCTTGCGCCAATCGCTTCCACCTTCAGAGATTAAATATGCGGCTAAGGAGCCATCTTTTGTAAAACTTAGACCAGCTAAGGAGGTGGTGCCATCCTCGGAAAAAGTATTTGGATCTAGGAAGACCTCGGCTTCTGCATCGCCCTTCTTTCTGTAAACTACATATTGGTTTTGTAGACCATTGTTCTTATAAAAATAAGTGTAATCACCTTCCTTAAACGGAGAACCTAATTTCTCATAATTCCATAATTTTTCCAAACGATTTTTAAGGTCGTTTCTAAACGGAATGTTCTCCAAATAGCCAAAAGTGGTTTTGTTTTGTTCACTTACCCAAGCCTCTGTTTCGGGGCTTCGGTCGTCTTCTAACCAGCGATACGGGTCTGGCACATCGGTTCCAAAATAGGTGTCAATAATATCAACTTTTGTAGTAGTGGGGTAGTTCACAGGGATAGGTTCTCTTTTAGTTTCAGTTTTACAAGCTGCAAGTATAATTAGCGCTACTAGAGTTAGTATTCGTTTTTTCATGGTAAATAAATAGTAATATGGTTAAAATTACCATAAAAAAACCTTCAAAACGGTCCTGTTTTGAAGGTTTTAACACTCTTACTAGCATTAACTTATACTAGTTTATGTTCCACCAAATACTCCGCAATCTGTACAGCATTTGTGGCCGCGCCCTTTCTTAGGTTATCGGCAACTATCCACATATTCAAGGTATTGCGTTGGGTTTCGTCCCTGCGAATACGACCTACAAAAACTTCATCTTTGTTGTGTGCATAAATGGGCATAGGATAGGTGTTGGTATCTGGATTGTCCTGGACCGTTACACCTGGTGTATCGTTTAGAATATGACGGACTTCATTCAATTCAAAATCGTTTAGAAACTCTACGTTCACGGATTCTGAATGCCCGCCAGCTGTAGGAATGCGTACTGCCGTAGCGGAAATAGAAAAAGAACAGTCATCTAATATCTTTTGCGGCTCGCGTGCCAGTTTCATTTCTTCTTTGGTATATCCGTTTTCCATAAAAACATCACAATGCGGCAATGCGTTTCTTCCGATTGGGTAAGGATAGGCCATTTCCCCTTTAATACCTGCTATTTCGTTCTCCAACTGTTTCACCGCTTTTACACCGGTACCCGATACGGATTGGTAGGTAGAAACCACCACCCGTTTCATCTTATATTTTTTATGTAAAGGAGCCAAAGCCATAACCAATTGTATGGTGGAACAATTCGGATTTGCTATAATTTTATCCGACGTTGTCAATTCATGTGCGTTAATTTCAGGCACCACTAATTTTTTATTTGGATCCATGCGCCAGGCTGATGAATTGTCAATGACAGTAGCACCTACTTCAGCAAATTTTGGAGCCCATTCTAAAGACGTGTCTCCACCAGCAGAAAAAATAGCAATTTGGGGTTTTTGCGCTACCGCATCTGCTAAGCCTATAATAGTATATTTCTTATTTTTATAGGATAAGGTTTTACCTATAGATCTCTCCGATGCGACCAGTAACAATTCGGTGACGGGAAAATTACGTTCCGCTAGAACTTTCAGCATTACCTCGCCTACCATGCCTGTGGCACCAATTACTGCTACTTTCATTAGTTTCAAATTAACTTTGAGTGACAAAAATAGGTCATTCCTTTGGTAGTACCATTAAACCAAATCAAGAATATTAAAAATATAACAATTTGTTATAAATATTGATTTGTTCTTGATTTTAAGGAATGCAAAGAACGAGTTGAAAATAGGAATATTCAATAAATCATTTATATGGAACCAAAGGATATCATATTAAAAAAAGAACCGCCAATAGTGTTAGCGAAACGACTATGGACGGTTTTAAGATTAAACTGCAAGTGCAGCGGTATGTCCTGAAGCAATTAAGGACATATTCTTATTTCTTATTTTTTCAAGGAATCCCTGATTTCAGTAAGTAATTCTTCTGCTGTAGGTCCTGCTGGTGCAGCTGGCGCGGCTACTACGGGCGCCTTTGATTTGTTATAGGCCTTAACGATTAGGAACATTACGAATCCAACAATGATTAGATTTACAATAGTATTTACCCATTTCCCCCAACGTATCGCGTTTTCTGCGGTTGTAACGGTACCGTCCACAGAAACTACTGCCTCGTCTAAAACAACTTTCATTTCAGCAAAATCTATTCCGCCTGCAAAATGCCCTACGATAGGCATAATAATATCGGCAACAAAGCCATTCACTACTAGGCCAACAGCACCTGCTAAGATAACGGCAACCGCAAAATCAATGACATTTCCTGTCATTATAAAATTTTTGAATTCTTTTAACATGATTTAGTGTTTTTAATAATGGTTTATATTAAGTATCGCAATGTAATAAAAAAAAAGCGTCTTAATATAATGTTAATTTAGTAGTCAAGAAAGAATGCGACGTTTAACCCTTTGGGAAATGCCTGTTAATAGCTCATAAGAGATAGTATTGGCAGTTTCCGCAAATTCTTGAGCAGATAACTCAGGGCCAAAAACAATAACTTCATCACCTTCGTTACACTCAATATCCGTAATATCGATCATAATCATATCCATACATACGTTACCAATAATAGGGGCTTTTTTTCCATGGACACTTACAAAAGTCTTACCGTTTCCATAGTGTCTCCCAATACCATCTGCATGACCTAAAGGGAGTGTTGCGGTAACCATAGAGCTACTTGTGGTAAAGCCTCTATTGTAACCTACACTTTCGTTTGGTTTTAGATGGTGAATTTGTGATATAATGGTTTTTAGACGTGCTACGGGCTTTAATTCGCTGTCTATTTTAGCTTCGTTTCCATAGCCATAAAGGGCAATGCCGCTCCGTACCATATCATACTGGGCATTCGTATAATTTAGTATTCCAGACGTATTCAATAAATGTCGAAAAGGGCGATATGGCAATAAAACATCCAGATGTTCGGCGATGGTATGGAAAAGGCTAATCTGTTCTTCAGTAAACTCCTTTTCCGAATGGTCTTCGGAGGCTGCCAAATGCGAAAATACCGAGATAGCCTTAATCTCGTTATTCGTATGGAGAATGGCCGCTATATGTTCTATATCTTCTTCTCGGAAGCCAAGTCTATTAAGTCCAGTGTTAAACTTAAGATGCACCGGATAGTTGTTTTGGCCATGCTTTTTAGCTGTCTTTAAAAACTCTTTTAAAATATTCTTAGAGTAAATACTTGGTTCTAGACATCGTTCTATAATACTATCGAAACTAACTTCTTGGGGGTGTAGCACTAGAATAGGCTTTGTAATGCCCGCATCCCGCAAGGCTACCCCTTCGTTTGTATAGGCAACTGCAAAGTAATCAGTTCCTAGCTCTTCAAGCTTTTTTGCAATAATCTGAGTGTCGCTTCCGTAGGCAAAAGCTTTTATAACGGACAAGAATTTAGTTTCTGGACGTAGTTTAGCGCGCAGATAATGATAATTGTGGGCCAAGGCCTTAAGGTCCAGTTCAAGGACCGTTTCTCTTGCCTTAGCCATTTGAATCTTTCGTGTTTATTTCTTCAGATTTTACGTCTATCGTTTTAACACGTTCTTTTAACATTGCTTTATAAAATGCCCCTCTGCTCAGCGGTTCGTACTCTTCCGTTTCCCCAAGCATAACCAATTTATCGTTATTGGATTTTCTAAAGCTGTAGTTGGCTAAATTGCCGGTTCGGGTGCAGATGGCATGTACCTTGGTAACATATTCTGCGGTTGCCATTAGTGCGGGCATGGGACCAAAAGGGTTTCCTTTAAAATCCATATCCAAACCTGCAACAATAACACGTACGCCCTTATTGGCCAAATCATTGCAAACAGTTACGATTTCATCATCGAAAAATTGTGCCTCGTCAATTCCTATTACGTCACATGTATCTGCCAAAATTCGAATATTTGCGGCTGCGGGTACGGGTGTAGATCGTATTTCGTTGTCATCGTGGGATACCACCATTTCGTCGTTATAACGGGTATCTACCATAGGTTTAAAGATTTCTGTCTTTAACTTTGCAAACTGAGCACGCTTTAGACGGCGAATAAGCTCCTCGGTCTTACCGGAAAACATAGACCCAGCAATTACTTCTATCCAGCCGAACTGTTCTTTGTGGTTAACAGTATTTTCGAGAAACATTTTGTAATTTTAAACAAAAATAAGTGGTTTTTCCGTTCTTGTTTACATTAAAGATAAAGTTATTAAAAAAAGATATCGTAAACAGAAGATATATTATTTCCATAATGGCTGTTGATATTATATAAAATAGACCACTCAAAACGGTATATTGATGTTCCCCATAATAATTTGGACAGAAAGAAAAGTAGCAGATGAAACAGAAGTTAAAAGAAGAGTTGATTAGAATGTCTACCGACATAATTACGTCCAGGGACATGAACGATATTCCTGCCTTATATGAAGCGGCTAAAGGTTTGTATGAAAAACTGGCCGTACTCAAATTTATAGAGACGGAATTGAACGACATCCAAGTAGATGTCTCTAAAAATGTTATTGCCGAGAAATTTGAACAAATGGCTAATGCGGTATTAAGCGCTAATTCCTCGATCCCAGAAAGTAATCCACACCAAGAGGATATTATTGTTCCCGGGATGGATACTATAAAGGATATGGTTTCCGAGATGCCCAGTTCCGAAGGTTTGGATGCCGTATTGAACGAGTTTATGGGGCAACCCGACTTAATGAAGAACGATATGGAAATGTTTATGCCTACGGATGAAAAAAAGGTAGAGGTGCCAAAATCGTTAAACGACCGACTGTCCAAAAAGGAACTAAAGGTAGATTTGAATAACAGATTGGCTTTTGTTAAGCATTTATTTAATGATAGCACTGAGGATTATAATCGTGTGTTATCGCAATTAAGCACCATAGATACAGAGGAACGTTCTGTTGCTTTTATCACCAATATGGTAAAACCCGATTATAAAAATTGGGAGGGTAAAGAAGAGTTTGAGCTGCGATTTATGGAATTGATAGCGCGGAGGTTTGCTTAAGTAGCGACTTATAAAATTGAGATATAAACCCGGCTCGTATGTCGGGTTTTATAGTTTTATACGCCGATTTAAGTATCGTATTTTTATAGAGAATTCATTATATGGGAAAATTATATTTGGTGCCAACACCGATTGGAAATTTAGAGGATATGACGCTTAGGGCCATTCGTATATTGAAAGAGGTAGATCTAATTCTTGCGGAAGACACTCGAACCAGCGGTAAATTGTTACACCATTTTGAAATAGGCACCCAAATGTACAGCCATCATATGCACAACGAGCATAGATCGGTAGATGGTATTATAAAAAGATTACAGAACGGAGACAACATAGCGCTAATTTCCGATGCGGGAACTCCCGCAATTTCCGATCCTGGGTTTTTACTGACACGGGCATGTTTGGAACATGACATTCACGTAGAATGTTTACCAGGTGCTACGGCGTTTGTCCCCGCGTTAGTCAATAGTGGTCTCCCCAACGATAAGTTTGTTTTTGAAGGGTTTTTACCAGTAAAAAAGGGAAGACAGACACGTTTTAAGGTATTAGCCGAGGAAACCCGAACCATCATTTTTTATGAGTCGCCACATAAACTACTCAAAACACTTGCCCATTTTGTTGAATATTTTGGAGCTGACCGTCAGGTATCTGTCTCCCGCGAATTAACCAAACTCTACGAAGAAACGGTTCGAGGTACTGCTGAAGAAGTGCTAATGCACTTCACGGATAAACCTGCAAAAGGAGAAATAGTTATCGTAGTTGGCGGAAAGAAATAAAGATTATATTTAGCGAACCAACGTTTTCTTCATGAAGCATCTTTTACTCCCATTAATACCGCTATTTATTGCCGTAACCCTTTTTTCACAAGAGGCGAATGTTCCAATAGTGGAGCAATTGAACTTAGCTGGTCTAGAAAAAGGAAAAAAACATAGTTTCTGGCTAAGCCTTGGCGAAGACCATCTTTCAAACCCTATAAAAATTCCTGTTGTGGTTATCAAGGGAATTTCAGAAGGACCTATTCTAGGTCTTACAGCTGCTATCCACGGCAATGAATTGAACGGAATTGACATAATACATCAACTTTTCGAGAAATTAGAACCGCAGAACTTTCAAGGAACCGTAATCGCTATTCCTGGACTGAATCCTTTGTCTATAGCCAATAATCAGCGGGAATTTATTGATGGAGTAGATTTAAATCGCATTTTTCCAGGAAAGGCCAATGGCAACAGGTCGGAGCAAATGGTGTATCAAATTGGCCAGAAAATAATTCCTTTTTTAGATTATCATGTAGATTTACACACCGCTAGTTTTGGCAGAACAAATAGTTTGTATGGGAGGGGAGATATGCAAAACGATACTTTGGCGGGCATGCTTCGTGCGTTATCACCAGATATTATTGTTTCCAACAAGGGCAAGGCCAGTTTTGGTTCTGCCTCCGGACTAACAATGAGGGCATTTGCCATACAAAATGGAGTTAAATCGATTACTGTTGAGTATGGAAACCCACAAGTATATCAAAAAGAAATGACCAAAAGAGGGGTAGATGGAATCCAAAACCTGATGGTATATCTTGGATTGTTAAAAGGCGACGCCCAGCTGGCTGAAAAGACAGCGATATGCTCAAAATCTTATTGGGTATACACGGATAAAGGCGGCTACTTGGATGTTCTAGTAGAACTAAACCAAAAACTAAAAAAAAACGACACTATGGCATTGGTCAGAAACTCTTTTGGAAATGTTGTTTCTACATATAAGGCGCCTGAAGATGGTATTATTGTTGGGAAAAGCACCAACCCTATAGCCATATCCGGTTCACGAATTGTTCATTTTGGTATTTTGGACTAATGGCAACTCCTTGGCTCATAGCAATGTTCACGGTAGTCGCCGTTTACTATCTAGACAGATGGGAAAACACCTATGTTAAATCGGTTTTCGATTGGGTTCCGGCAATTCTTTTGGCCTATATTATTCCTGCTATTATTTCCTATATTTTTAATGTAGATTATGCTCAGGCAAACATACATGAGTTCAGTAAGGATTATTTTATACCCTTGGCGATTATTGCTGTAATGAGCAGTCTCTCTTTAGGGCAATTAAGGTCTATTGGAGTAAATCCAATATTAGTTTTCGTGGCTGGATCCTGTTTCATTGCTATTTTCCCTGTAGTGTTTATTTGGGTTTTCTCGGATAGTACACTAGTTGCCGATATTTTGGTTGGGGAGCAGTACTGGATGGGAGTGCCTCCTATTGTTGGTAGTTGGATTGGAGGTAGCACGAGCCAATTGGTACTGAAGGAATTAGTGAAGTGTCCGGAAAATATATTTTTAACTGTTTTGGTTATGGACAATCTATTGGTAAATGTTTGGACTGTTCTCATGTTCCAAGGCATAAAAAAAAGTTCTTGGCTAAACAAAGTTTTTAATATAACAGATGTCGGACTACCAGAAGACCTAAGAGAAGTAACAGGTAAACGCCTGCATCCTGTCCTAACGGCTATGATACTTTTGGGAGTAGTCGTTTTGTTTAATGCGCTGTTGGACAGTTTTATTCTAAAAGTTGTGTTGCTATCCTTAGTAGGTTTAGTACTGTGTAATTTGCTGCCCAAATGGAACTATGCTTTTGCACTTAAGGCAGGCGGAATCTTAATTATCATTGTTATGGCAGTTTTGGGCTTAAAATTACACCTGGCAACTTTTGGATTCAACCTCCCATTTTTAGGTTTTTTAATTGTTTGGTTGGTAGGTCATTTTATTTTTATGATAGCTGTGGCTAAAATACTGAATGTAAACATGGCTTGGGTTCCCATTGCGAGTATGGCCAATGTTGGCGGCATAGCTACCGCTCCAGCCGTAACCGCGGCGTATAATAAAAAATGGATGCCACACGCCATCGTATTGGCTATTTTGAGCATGGCCACAGGAACTTTTTGGGGCATGTTGACTATCTACTTGTTGAAAAAGGTTATCTCATAATGCGTTATTATGATGTTTTAGCTTCTATCATACATGGTTGCGGTAAGGTAGCCATATGAATGAAGTTTAAAAGTTTGATATGCAAAAGCTACTAGCAGAAATACGAAGTTGTGAAGTTTGTAAAGCACATCTGCCTTTGCCGCCTAGACCTATTATTTTGGGCACTAAAAATTCAAAGATTATTTTGGTAAGTCAGGCACCTGGGAAAAAGGCACACGACAATAATAGAGCATGGGACGACCCTAGTGGAAGAAAGCTGCGTGAATGGTTAGGTGTAACGGAGGAACAATTTTATAATCCAGATAATTTTGCTGTATTGCCTATGGGTTTTTGTTATCCAGGGAAAGCAAAGACGGGTGACTTGCCCCCGACGAAGGAATGCGCACCGCTGTGGCATCTCTTAGTTTGGGAACAATTTAAAAACGTGAAATTGATACTGCTCATAGGAAAATATGCCCAAGACCAATATTTAGGAGATAAGGCTAAAAAGAATCTGACTGAAAATGTGGCTAATTACCCCGATTTTCTCCCAAAGTATTTTCCATTACCGCACCCATTCCCTGTTAATCATTTTTGGCGCGGAAAAAATCCTTGGTTTGAGGATGAGGTGGTTGGGTAGTTACAAGACTTAATTAGTGCTATTATTTAGATAGGTCAATTTAAAAAACAGGAAACTATGGCATTACGCTTTATTCCTAATTTAGCTGGTTAGATTGCCGTCTAAATCGGTTTTTAGTTTATTTTCAATCTTGGGGTTTACCTTTATTAATTCTTTTACAAATTCAATTTTATCCTTCGGAGAAATAACTATAGTGTCAAATTTTCCGTAAGTCAGTTCAATTCTGTCTAGTGAAGGTGCAGGTGATGAGACTAGATTGTTAGACTTTGAAACAGACTTTATTTTATCAATGTCAAAACTCTTATTAAAAAAAATACCGCATCTTACTTTTAAAACTCCGGTCTCCACAATAGTGTATTCAGTCGAAATATTAAGGTGAAGACAAAATCCGTATACCAATAAAAAAATTGAGCCAACTGTAAACATAGCTTCCAGCGGTTCACTTTTGTATACCATAAAAGCGATTATCGATACGAAGAGTACCGTCATTAAAGTCACTATTGTAAATCCAAATGCTGACTTAAATGTTTTCATTGTATTTCTTTTTTATCAGAACATTGGTTTCAAATTCGCTATCCTAGTCGAGTGTTTTACAGTAATTTTCAATCTATCACACTAAGGCTTAAACTAAGTAATAAGAGGCTTGGACTCTAGGATTTTTGGGTATTCAGGCAGTATATACAAATACCTTACAGCTAATAAACAGACCCATCATGCTTCCCTTTCTCCCATCCATGTTTTCCTAAATATTGATTACCACTATCAACAGCGTCCTCTTCTATGGAAGTCCCCATAGAATCGTTCCAACGGTTCAGGTAGCCAAAAAGGGAGATAACGCCTAACATTTCTACAACTTCCCCTTCGTTCCAATGTTTATATAATCTTTCTTTTATTTTAGCATCCACGCAATTCGGAACTTGGGAAGCCTGTAAAGAAAAGTCTAGGGCGGCACGTTCTGCTTCGGAGAAGGCTGCGTGGGTTCTGTATTCCCAAATATTATCTAGTTGTTCTTGTTCTGCACCATAACGTTCCGCTGCTCGGATGGCATGTGCCTGGCAATAACGGCATCCGGTGGCGTTACTACTAACCCAAGCTATCATCCTTTTTAAGGCCGATGTTACTCTGCCCTCATTCGCCATAACTGCCATGTTGAGGTTTATAAATGCTTTTGAAATAGCCGGTCGGTGCTGCATAGTAAGTACCGAGTTCGGACAAAAGCCTAAGGTCTCATTAAAGAATTTTGCTAATTCTGCTGTTTCAGCACTGTGACTGGCATCAAGCGGTTTTACTAAGGGCATTTATTAAAATTTAGAAGTTAAAATAAGAAGTACGAATTTAAAATTTGGGGTACGCCCCCAGGCTTTTTACAGCTATCAAAATGTTGTACTTTTATCCTCTACAAGAAACACAAAAATTATGGCGACAACAAATCATATTACAACGAAATGGAAAGGCGGGATGGCCTTTGAAACTACAAACCCATCTGGGCACACCGTAAACATAGATGTTGGTCCCGAAGATGGAGGAGAAGGTAGCGGTTTTCGACCCAAGGCCTTAATGTTATCTGGACTCGCTGGTTGTTCAGGGCTTGACGTGGCTATGTTAATTAAAAAAATGAAATTGGAAGTAGACGATTTTCAAATCGAAACTATCGCTAACTTAACTGATGCGCACCCTAAATATTATGATAAAGTGGCCATAGAATACCATTTTCATGGTGCTAATCTAAACAAAGAAAAGCTACAACGTGCTGTAGACCTTTCCGTGGAGAAGTATTGTGGAGTAATGGAAATGTTCCGAAGGTTTGCAGAATTGGAAATTAAGACGTTGTTTCACGGAAAATAAAGTTCAAGCGCAAGTGTCAAGTTCAAAAAAACCGGATGGACCAGAAGAAATTTGATTTAGAGGATAGATTAGTAGATTTTGCTGCTGATGCAGCCCTTTTTTGAAAGGAGTAGAATCCTACAGGGATTTTAGAAATAAAGCGACTATCTCTCTGAAGGAGCTAAAGTGTCTCGAATGAATTTGAAAATCCTTACAAGAATAGAATACGGAGATAAAGCTAAGGGATTATCTTTTTTAGACGAGATAGAACAATTATTAAAAATCATTGCGACCATAATCAAGAACAAAAGTTGATTTCATCGGTTTTCATTTTAAAACTAGCTTTTGTATTTGACACTTGAACTTTATCCATGCGCTGGACCATAAAACCAAAACCCGAAACAGAACAAATTAACCAGTTGGCCAAAGTGCTAAAGGTTGATGTTCTGGTAGCGCAATTATTATTACAGCGGGGAATTTCTACGTACGAAGAGGCAAAAGATTTCTTTAGGCCGCAATTAGAAGATTTACACGATCCATTTTTGATGATGGATATGGACATTGCCGTGAGTAGAATCGAAACTGCGATTGCCAACAATGAAAATATCCTGATTTTTGGAGATTATGATGTAGATGGCACAACTGCTGTGTCTTTAGTGTCTTCTTATTTGTTAAGCTACTATCCTAATGTTGCAACCTATATTCCAGATCGGTATGGAGAGGGCTATGGAGTTTCGTACAAGGGAATCGATTTTGCGGAGGACAATGATTTTTCCCTAATCATAGCATTGGATTGCGGGGTAAAGGCGATTGATAAGGTCGATTATGCGAAAGAAAAGGGAATTGATTTTATTATTTGTGACCACCACAGACCGGGCGATAAACTTCCGGATGCTGTAGCCGTTCTAGACCCCAAAAGGGCAGATTGTGCCTATCCGTACGATGAATTATGTGGGTGTGGCGTAGGTTTTAAATTGATACAGGCTTTGGGCTCTCGAAAAGGAGAGACCATCTACGATCAAACACAATACCTTGATTTAGTAGCAACTGCCATAGGTGCTGATATTGTACCGATAACTGGAGAGAATCGAATATTAGCTTTTTATGGCTTACAGGTTATAAATGAAGCGCCAAGAGTAGGATTTAAAGCTATCATAGACCAAGTAAATAAAGTATCCCTGACCATTACTGATGTAGTGTTTATAATAGCTCCTCGAATTAATGCAGCGGGACGAATGAAACACGGTCAGCATGCAGTAAACTTGCTTACGGAAACGGATGTGCAACAGGCTACAAAATTTGCCGCTGAAATAGAAAAATTTAATACGGACCGTAGGGGATTGGATCAAGAAATAACCCAAGAGGCCTTGGTTCAAATTCAAGAAAATCACGAAGAGGAAGGTTTTACTTCGGTGGTTTACAAGGAAACTTGGCATAAGGGTGTTATTGGTATTGTAGCATCGCGGTTGATCGAAACCTACTACCGTCCAACATTGGTATTTACTAAAAGCGGCGATACCCTGGCAGCATCGGCTCGATCGGTAAAGGGTTTTGATGTGTACAATGCCTTGGAAGGGTGTTCTGATTATATAGAACAATTTGGGGGACATAAATATGCAGCTGGACTCACTTTATTGGAAAGTCAGTATAACAACTTTAAACATCAGTTTGAAAAGGTAGTCAAGGAATCTATAGACCCACAGTTGCTGGTCCCTGAGATTAGCGTAGATGCTATTATAGAATTAAAGGATATTAATCCAAAGCTGATGCGAATCTTACGCCAGTTTGCTCCTTTTGGACCCGGTAATATGAGTCCAATATTTATGGCTGAAAATCTAGTAGAAACGGGTTATGCTAAAGGCGTAGGCCAAGATGCAGCACATTTAAAATTTGCGGTCACACAAAATGACAGCCATAAAATTGGGGGTATTGGCTTTAATTTAGGAAATAAATTACCCTTGGTAACGAGTAGAAAACCGTTTAGCGCCGTATTTTCTATTGATGAGAACGAATGGAAAGGGAACGTGAGCCTTCAATTGAAATTAAAGGATATAAAATGAAAATAGAGCATTTGGCTATTTGGGTATCCGATTTGGAGTTGATGCGTCGTTTTTATGCCGATTATTTTGATGCAACTGCAGGGGGAAAATATTACAATGAATCAAAGAACTTTTCATCCTACTTCCTATCTTTTGACGATGGTCCCAGATTAGAATTGATGCAAAAACCGGAGATTTGTGCCAATGTAAATAGGTCAAAAGAACATTTAGGGATTAGTCATTTTACGATGTCCGTGGGATCTAAAGAAAAGGTAAATACCCTGACCGAACAGCTCAGAAATGACGGATTTATAGTTATTGGAAACCCTAGAACTACTGGTGATGGCTATTATGAAAGTGTTGTTATGGATCCGGAAGAAAATAGAATAGAAATTACCATATAGTACATGAGCAACGCAATAGACCCTTACGCAGCATTACGCTTTAAGGAATTCAATATATTTTTAGGGGTTCGGTTTGCCATGGTCTTTGCTTGGTCCATGCAGTTCATTGTTATAGAATGGCAGGTGTATACGATGACCAAAGACCCGCTCTCCTTAGGGATTATAGGTTTAATGGAAGTAATTCCTGCTGTAGGGATGGCTTTATTTGCGGGCCATATTGTGGATCAAAAAGAAAAACGAAATCTACTCATTAAATGTATTCTTGGGTTTTCAGTTATTAGTCTAGGCTTGTTTTTATTGAGCTGGCCCGGACTAGAAAACGACTGGGACACCAAAAGCATATTGTATGGAATTTATGGTTTGGTCTTCTTGGGCGGTTTAGTTCGCGCCTTCTTGGGTCCAACGATATTTTCCTTAGTAGCACTTCTAGTTCCCAAAAAAATCTATCCTAACGCAGCTACGTGGAGCAGTTCTACATGGCAAATGGCCTCTGTTTTGGGTCCAGCTCTGGCAGGTTTTTCTATTAGTATTATTGGAGTGCATTGGTCTATGTGTGTTATTGTCGGGTTTTCGGTAATGGCTTTATTGTTGTTATTTCAAATCGATAAAAAACCGATTCTAAATCCCAAAATTGGGGAGCCTATTTTTGAAAGTTTAAAGGAAGGATTACACTTTGTATTCAAAACAAAGGCAGTTTTTGGAGCGTTGACTTTGGATATGATTGCCGTACTTTTTGGGGGAGCAGTAGCTTTGTTACCTATTTTTGCGCAAGATATTCTTCAGGTAGGTTCAGAGGGCTTTGGTGTTTTACGTGCAGCTCCGGCAGTTGGAGCAGCCATTACTATGTTGGGTGCTACACGCTTTCCACTTCATAAAAAAGCGGGTAAAAAGTTGCTTTGGGCTATAGCTGGTTTTGGAGTGTGTATTATTGTGTTCGGACTCTCCACTTATTTTTGGCTGTCTGTCATCGCTTTATTTTTAAGTGGCGCAGTGGATGGCGTTTCCATGATTATTCGCCAAACTATCCTCCAGTTAAAGACTCCGGATAATATGCGGGGTAGGGTAGCCTCTGTAAATTCAATGTTCGTGGGCTCTTCAAATGAACTAGGCGCTTTTGAAAGTGGTGTGACAGCAAAACTTATGGGAACGGTAACAGCAGTAGTCTTTGGGGGAACCATGACTTTGTTGACCGTTGGTATTACCGCATTTGTATCGCCTACGTTTAGGAAATTGGATTTATCAAAGGATGTGGCTGATCATGAAGCAGGTTCGTAGAATAGGGCTATTATCTTTTAAAAGTTGCAATTAGGACACTGGAAAAAACCAGTTCTGCATCATTTATATAAAGTATGCCTTGTACCGAATCGTTTAGGTACAAAACGGTGTCATTTTGTGCCGTAGGTCTAAATTCATAGGGATAGCTTCCGTTTAAAGGT
>JBLICT010000062.1:0-15512 GCA_047632415.1 Maribacter sp. | reverse complement strand
GTATTTACCACATTTTTAGAGGGTAACGGGCACCGAAAAACACCCGAACGTTACGCAATACTTCAGGAAATTTACGCAAGCAACGATCATTTTGATATAGAATCGCTCTACATCAACATGAAGAATAAAAATTATCGCGTAAGCCGAGCGACGCTTTACAATACAATAGAATTGTTATTGGACTGCAAGCTGGTGCGAAAACACCAATTCGGGAAAACGCAAGCGCAATACGAAAAATCCTATTTTGACCGCCAGCATGATCATGTAATTCTTACAGATACCGGAGAAGTTATGGAGTTTTGTGACCCTCGTATTCAATCCATAAAGAAAACAATAGAAGAGGTATTCGATATTAAAATCAATACGCACTCGCTCTATTTTTACGGAACAAAGAATCAGCCTGAAAATGAAGCAGATAAAACTGAACAAACAAACAATTAACCAAGTACAATTATAATGGCAGTAGATTTATTGTTGGGCCTACAATGGGGTGACGAAGGAAAAGGAAAAATCGTTGACGTACTAACGAAAAATTATGATATAATAGCGCGTTTTCAAGGAGGTCCGAACGCAGGACATACCCTAGAATTCGACGGCATTAAACACGTCTTACATACCATCCCTTCGGGCATATTCCATAAAAACGCAATCAACGTTGTAGGAAATGGCGTAGTGATAGATCCCGTGATTTTCAAAAAGGAACTGGATGCTTTGGCAAAATTCAATTTGGAAATCAAAGCCACGTTATTGATTTCCAGAAAAGCACATCTTATATTACCTACACACCGTCTTTTGGATGCCGCTTCGGAAGCATCAAAAGGAAAAGCTAAAATTGGTTCTACACTAAAAGGAATTGGCCCCACGTATATGGACAAAACCGGCAGAAACGGTATGCGTGTGGGCGACTTAGAACTTAACAATTGGAAAGAAAAATACAGATCTTTGGCTAATAAACATGAAGCCATGATCGGCTTCTATGATGTTGACATACAATATGACCTAGCAGAGTTAGAAGCAGACTTTTTCAAAGCCATTGAAGAGCTTAAAGAACTTACTTTTATAGATAGTGAAGAATACCTCTACCAAGCGCAAAAATCTGGCAAAAAAATATTGGCCGAAGGTGCACAGGGGTCCTTATTAGACATTGATTTTGGAACTTATCCTTTTGTAACCTCATCCAATACCACCGCTGCGGGTGCCTGCACTGGGCTCGGAGTTGCGCCAAATCAAATTGGCGATGTGAAAGGGATTTTTAAAGCCTATACTACAAGAGTGGGAAGCGGTCCTTTTCCAACAGAACTTTTTGATGAAGATGGCGAAACTATGGGACGCGTTGGTAATGAATTTGGTGCTACCACAGGTAGATCAAGACGCTGTGGCTGGTTAGATTTGGTAGCTTTAAAATATGCCGTTCGTATTAATGGCGTTACTGAGTTGATGATGATGAAAGGTGATGTACTCAGCGGCTTCAAAAAATTAAAAATATGTACGAAATACAACTATAAAGGAGATAAAATCGATCACTTTCCATTTAACATAGAAGCAGAAAATGTAACACCGATATACACCGTAATGGATGGGTGGGAAGAAGATTTAACCAAAATGACCAAATCAGACCAACTCCCTGCTGCCCTTATCAACTACATTACGTTCCTGGAAAAGGAATTGGAGGTGCCTATTAAGATTGTCTCCGTAGGTCCAGATAGAACCCAGACCATTCACAGGTAATTTTATTTCCTCGGTCAGGAAGCAAATGGCGTTAAGCGAAAAAAAAAGCTTAACGCCATTTTTTTTCTGTAAATTCAAGGATTAATTTATTCCACTTATGAGAAACCTAAGTGTCTTAATTGTAATGGCTATTCTTTTAGCTTCTTGCAAGACCGACAAAAAAACAGAAAACACAGTACAACCAGAAACCTCAACACCCGAAGCAGAATGGACTGTACTTTTTGATGGCACAAGTACAGAAGGCTGGCGAGCCTATAACGGAGAGGCACTGCCTCCTGGGTGGGTAGTTAAAAACGGAGAGCTTACCTTTGATACAGAACTTGGCTTAGAACAAGATTATAAAGGTGGTAAGGACATCATTTACGGTGCAGAGGAGTTTGAAAATTTTGAGTTTTATGTAGAATGGAAATTACCCAAAGGAGGAAACAGTGGTATCTTCTATCATATTAAAGAGGGCTACAAAAGCATCCCAGAAGTTTCTCCAGAATATCAACTTATCGATGATGAGAACTATGCTGCAATGCATGATCTTACCGAATACAATCTAAGCCTCGGGTACACCGACAAACCGGAAGAGCTAAAACCTTTACAACAAACAGCATCTGATTATGCAATGCACCCAGCAGATGCGTCCAAGAAAGTGCTTCATCCTGTAGGAGAATGGAATTCTTCTAAAATAGTATTTACTCCAGAAAAAGTAGAGCATTGGCTTAATGGGGAAATGGTAGTATCTTTTGTTCCTTGGGATGAGGCTTGGGAAGAAAAAAAGAACTCTGACAAATGGAAAAATAGTAAGGAGTATGGAACCTTTAAGAAAGGATACGTAGGTTTTCAAGATCACTCTAGTCCTATCTGGTTCAGGAATATAAAAATTAAAAAACTATAATAACGATTTTATGAAGAAAAGAGAATTTTTAAAAAAATCGGCCATTTTAGCATCCACAACCGCGTTGATGCCTTCCTTTTTAATGGCATGCAAAGAAGAAAAGCTAGCGACCAAGGCTACACCATTAACGCGGCTTAGAACTGCCCATGTTGGAGTTGGTAATATGGGAGCAGCGGATCTTAAAGATATATCTTCACACAAGAAGGTTGATGTGGTAGCCCTTTGTGATGTTGACGCTAATAATCTTGCAGAAGCCAAAAAGCTACATCCTAATGCTAAAACATTCAGTGATTATAGGGTAATGCTAAAAGAAATGGGCGATGGAATAGATGCTGTAATTGTATCCACACCAGACCATACACACGCCCCAGTTTCTATGATGGCGATGGAGATGAATAAATCTGTTTATTGCCAAAAGCCTTTAACACACTACGTATCTGAGGCAAGGGCGATGAAAAAATTAGCCGAAGAAAAAAATCTGGTTACCCAAATGGGTATTCAGGTGCATTCTTTTTACGACTATAAATTAGCTACATTATTGATTCAATCCGGTATTATTGGAAAGGTACATACGGTAAGAGCATGGTCTCCAAAAAATTGGGGATATGACGGTCCCATTCCTACAGGAGAAGATACAGTACCTGAAACTTTAGATTGGAACTTATGGCTAGGAACATCAGCAAAGCGACCTTATAAAGAAGGTTTATACCATCCAGGGAATTGGAGAAAATTGGTAGACTATGGTTGTGGAACCCTAGGTGACATGGGCGTGCATATTTTTGACACACCATACAACGCCTTAGCCTTAGATGTACCCCGCACCATAACGAATGAATGCAGGGAACCGAACGGTTTTGGGTTTCCTGAAAACAATCGCGTTACCTACGAATTTCCCGGTACACCTTACACGGCAGAAAGCCTAAAATGGGTTTGGTCCGATGGACCAGGAGCACCAGACATGCATGAGGACCTAAAACTACCTAATGCTTCAGAGATTACAAGCGCAAACACAGAGACCAAGGAAGTATCTGTTGAAGAAAAGATGTCCTTAGAAACAAAAGCTAGTGGACCGGGAACACTCCCAGAACAAGGCGCTATGTTCATTGGCGACAAGGGTCGTTTGTTATTGCCACACTTCATGCAGTTACCAACAAAAATAGTAGATGGCGAATATGTAGATATTTCCAAAGAAATTGCAGCAATAGGCATAGAAAATAATATGGGGGAACCCATACGTAATTATGATTCTGAAGGCCCAAAACATTACCATCAATTTGTGGATGCCTGCTTAGGTACAGATGAGTGTACTGCTCCCTTCTCTTATGCTTCTAAATTAACGGAGACCATACTTTTAGGAGTAATCGCAAACCGCTTTCCGAACCAAACCTTGAATTGGGACAGCAGCAATGCGAAATTTGCTGAAGAAGAGGCCAACAACTTTCTAGAGGGAGATTACCGAGATTTTTAACCAACTAAACTAGGGCGACAGAATTACTTGCTCAAAAGCATTAATTTAAGCCACCTTAAAGGTGGCTTTTTTATGAGTATATTTAAATGTACTAAATACCAAAATAGCTTCTCGACTATGCAATCACTTAGCAATCATTTTTCCAATGCGCACCTCGCACTCCTTTTTATTATTTTACTAGGAGTATCTTGCACTAAAGAAACAATCCCATTAGTAGAAATAACCCCCAAAAGTTCTATCATACTAATAGGAAATAATCTTGGTTCACGCATGTTGAACTACGGCTATTTTGAAACGGAGATGCACTTAAGATTTCCTAACGACTCTTTAATCATACGAAATATGTGTGATGGTGGCGATACCCCTGGATTTAGGCCACACTCCTCCAGAAATACACCTTGGGCCTTTCCAGGCGCAGAAAAATTCCAAATAGAATTGACAAAATCTACAGGTAGTGATGGGGTATTTGAATATCCAGATGAGTGGCTAAATCGTTTGGATGCAGATATAATTCTAGCGTTTTTTGGCTATAACGAGTCTTTTGAAGGAGAAGAAGGCTTACCTAATTTTCAAAGCGAATTACAAGCATTTATAACGCATACCAAAAGTCAGCGATACAACGAAAAAAGTAGCCCAGAATTAGTGCTTATTTCTCCCATAGCCTTTGAAGACCGTTCAGATGATTATGACCTTCCTAACGGAGTGTCCCAAAATAGAAACTTAAAATTATATGCGGAGGCCATGAAAACCATCGCCTTAAATAATGAAGTTTCTTATATCGATGTTTATAACCCTAGTGCACAATGGTATGAGAACGATGATCTTACCATAGATGGTTCCCAATTAAACGAAACGGGTTATCAAAAATTTTCGAATTATATCGCCGATGTGTTGACAGGAAACAAAAAAGCGACTATCGAAGATAGACGTACCGCCCTAAACGAAGCCGTAAACGAGAAAAATTTCTTTTGGCACAACGATTATAAAATTCCCAATGGCGTGCATGCAAATGGGCGAAGATATGCTCCTTTTGGTCCAGACAACTACCCATACGAGATTCAGAAAACAAGGGAGATGACTGCAATACGGGATACGGCCATTTGGGCGACTCTGCAACAAGAATCCTATGATATAAAGTTGGCAGACAGTAAAACCGTTGCCTTGCCAACTGTTGAAACTAATTATAATCTAGGGGATTCAGATGACCCGGAAGGCTATCTTTATGGTGATGAGGCTATTCAATCTTTAACGGTACCAAAGGGATATAAAGTGGAACTTTTCGCTTCTGAAACCGAGTTTCCAGATTTATCAAATCCCGCTCAACTCTCTTTTGACAATAAAGGCAGGCTGTGGGTAGCAACACTTACCTCCTATCCACACTATAAACCAGGAGACGTAAGACCTAATGACAAACTTCTAATCCTAGAAGACACTAACAATGATGGTAAAGCAGATAAACAAACAGTATTTGCAGACAAGCTCCATTTGCCCATTGGTTTTGAGTTTGCCCCTGAAGGGGTTTATATAAGCCAAGGAACGAACCTTAAACTGTTTACCGATACAGATGGTGATGACAAAGCCGATAAAGTAGAAATTGTATTAAGTGGCTTTGACGACCACGATACCCACCATGCTATTTCAGCTTTTAGTGCAGATCCCTCAGGTGCATTATATATGGCGGAAGGCGTCTTTTTGCATACCAACGTAGAGACATCCTATGGTCCTGTAAGAGCTACCAACGGCGGATTCTACAGATACAGTCCCCAAAGAAAAAAATTGGAACGCGTGGCACAAGTCAGTATACCAAACCCTTGGGGAATTGCTTTTGACGAATGGGGACAGGATTTCTTTCTGCACACCTCCGGTCCTACCACACAATGGATGATGCCAAGCACCTTAAAATCCATTTACGGCGTAGCGTCTCCTTTAACAGCGAATTTAATTGAAGAGAAACACCGCGTACGACCAACATCTGGTTTAGAATTTGTATCGAGCAGCCATTTTCCAGACAATGTACAAGGAGATATGTTACTTGGAAACACCATTGGATTCCTAGGCATAAAACAACATCAAATGCAAGAAGATGGTACGGGTTACAAGACCAAGCACCGTCAAGATTTGATTAATGGTAGTGACAAAAACTTTAGACCTGTAGATTTAGAGTTTGCACCAGATGGCTCACTTTATGTGGTAGACTGGCACAATGTACTTATCGGTCACATGCAGCATAACGCACGAGATCCGCTACGTGACCACGCCCATGGAAGAATATACAGAATCACATACCCATCTAGGCCATTGGTTACTCCCGCTAAAATAGCTAATGCCAGTATTGATTCGCTTCTGAACAACCTTAAACTACCGGAATACAGAACACGGTACCGAACCAAAAGAGAATTACGTGGAAGAGACGCCGAACAAGTTATATCAAAATTAAAAACTTGGGTAGCAAACTTGAATCCCGACGACAAAAACTTTGAACACCAGCGCTTGGAAGCTTTGTGGGTTTCTTGGGGACTTAACAAGGTTGATACGGAATTGCTTCAACAGACCTTACAATCTACTGACCATAGGGTGAGGGCGGCTTCGGTCCGTGTATTACGTTACATGGGGCATCAACTTCCCAATACGTTGGAACTACTTAAAACAGCCGCTGCAGATACTCATGGAAGAGTGCGACTAGAAGCCATAACCGCGGCTTCTTGGATGGATGCCGAGGAAGGAATACAGATATTAGATGTTGCCGAAAAACATCCGCAAGACGAGTGGATAGAAGATTCTTTTAACTTTGCAAAAACCAGACTAACCAACAGTTTTCTTCCTAAGGAAGAGCAGGAAATACTAGCAACACATCTTAGAGGTAAGGATTTAGAAATATTCGCGAAAGGAAAAAAGATTTACGAACGCGAAGGGTATTGCGTCACCTGCCATCAGGAAAGTGGCGCTGGACTGCAAGCGTCAGGGTTTCCAACATTGGTAGGTCAAGATTGGGTAATGGGTAGTGAAGAGCGCCTTATAAAACTCACCTTAAACGGACTCTATGGCCCAATGAGCGTAATGGGGAACCAATACGAGGGTCAGGTGCCTATGATGGCTTTTAAAGGATTGCTTAACGATGAGGAAATAGCTCAAGTACTTACGTTTGTCAGAAATGCTTTTGGCAATAAAGCATCTGTTATCAATCCAAATAAAGTAAAACAACTACGAGAAGCTACAAAAGACAAGAAAAGCTTCTACACCCCAGATGAACTTTTAAAACAGTATCCTTTAGATTAATTAGAAATAACAAACCTATGTATTACTAAATGCTAGGCAGTACCATGCTTGGAACAGCCATGATTGTTCTCGTTGGTTGTGAGAAATAGCATTCTGAAGAGTTATGCCTATATTGGCCAGATTGGATAAGCGGAAACTGTACATCAAAGTCAGACCCTGCTTTGCATCTGATTTGTTAGGCATCATAGCATGCAATAGGGTGGATTATAAGGTAGGTCTTGAAGTATTTGGCTTCAATTCTATTGAACGCTATTCGTCGTTGTATCATTTAAATAGTGCAGACTGGCAATTATAAGGAGACTCCAAACCTAATAACCGAAGCTATGGAAATACCACAAACCCAAGCT
The DNA here is from genome assembly GCA_047632415.1 of Maribacter sp. Classification (GTDB taxonomy): domain Bacteria; phylum Bacteroidota; class Bacteroidia; order Flavobacteriales; family Flavobacteriaceae; genus Maribacter. Next base: position 7,807 of record JBLICT010000062.1, on the reverse strand, counting down.
TAAACGTATACAGATACCATAAGCCAATGCTAAAAGAATCCTAATCTTGTACAGGCCTATTTTAAAAATACTATTTTTGAAAAAAAATCACCTTGTACAAGACAGTTTTAGGAATCGTATCCCTACTTTTTACGAGTATATTGGTTGCACAAGACCAGCCAGAGGAAGCCAAACAAATAAACATTGTTTACGGTGCCAACTTCACTAAAAACGAAAAGGAATACCCTGGTGCATCTATCTTTAGTAAAGACGAACAACAGGTACAATTTGAGCATCAAGGCGCAGACCTCTGGTGCGATGTAGCCATATTTTTCCAAAAGGAAAACCGACTGGAGGCCAGAGGTAATGTGTTGCTGAAACAGGGTGACTCGGTAGAAATGACGAGTCAAAAAATTGACTACAAAGGGGACATCAAATTGGCAAAAGCATGGGGCAATGTCGTATTAACTAATTCGGACATGACCCTAAAAACGGATACGTTACGCCTAGATAGAGAAAAGCAAGAGGCTTATTATCAAGATTATGGAACAGTAATTGATTCTGCAAATATCTTAACCAGCAAAGTTGGACGGTATTTTATGGAACGAAAAAAATACCAATTTCTGGATAGCGTTCACATAGACAATCCAGAATATATATTGGACTCTGAACAGCTCGATTATTATACAAGCTCCAAAAATGCCTATATGTATGGGCCTTCTACCATTGTTGGTGAAACCTATAAAATATATTGTGAACGTGGCTTTTACGACACTAAAGTAGAAAGTGGTTATGGTATTAAAAATACTAGGGTAGATTATAACAATCGCATCATGGAAGGCGATAGCGTTTATTTTAACAAAGTGCGGGAATTTGCCTCGGCAACAAATAACATCACGGTAACGGACACCATAAACCAAGGTATAGTGAGAGCGCATTATGCCGAAGTACATAAAGCAAAGGATTCCTTATTCGCAACAAAAAGGGCCGTATCCATTCTAGTTCAGGAACAAGATTCGCTCTACGTTCATGGCGATACGCTTATGATTACAGGCAAACCTGACGAACGTATCACGCGAGCCTTTAGGAATGCAAAATTCTTTAAGACCGATTTAAGTGGAAAATGTGATTCGATTCATTCCGAAGAAAAAACTGGAATCACCCAACTAATTACGAATCCGATACTTTGGAACGGGGAAAACCAAATGACAGGTGATAGCATTCATTTGATATCAAACAAACAAACCGAAAAGTTAGATTCCCTTAAAGTGTTGAATAATGCCTTTATTATTTCCCTAGACAGTATAAGTATGGAAGGCTTTAACCAGGCCAAGGGAAAAGATCTTTTCGGTAAATTCATAGAAAACGAGCTTAAAATAATAGACCTAATCAAAAACACCGAGGTTATTTACTACATGTACAACGACGACGATGAGCTTATTGGAATAAACAAGACCATCTGTAGCAAGATTCGCATAACTATGGAGAATAATGATATAGACGAGCTTACTTTTTTCACCGAACCCGATGGTGATATGTTTCCGGAAAAAGACCTTCCAGAAAACAGTAGAATTCTAAAAGGGTTTGTTTGGTACGGTGATGAACGTATTCTTACCAAGGAAGATATTTTTGATGAGGACGATAATAACATTGAATTAGTGGTGATTAGAGGTCTGGACAACCCCATAGATATCGATGCAGAAAAATATGAAAGAAATAACAACGCAACAGACCCTGTAAATAACAGCAATACTAAAGCCACAGATCCAAAAAAAGATAAAAAACCAAAAAAGGTTAAGTAGCTATCTCTATGACTTCGGATTTTTTAAAATATCAAGCCCAAACCACACCCCATCCCTTGGGATTAAAAGTATCCCACGCTCAAGGCAGTTATATTTATGACATGGAAGGAAACGCACATCTAGACTTTGTTGCGGGAGTATCTGCTTGTGGATTGGGACATTGCCACCCAAAGATTGTGGCTGCCGTACAAGAACAAGCCGCCAAATATATGCATGTTATGGTGTATGGGGAATACGAACAAGGGCCAGCGGTAGACTATGCCAAACTTTTAGCAAAGAGCCTCCCTACCCAATTAAACTGCACCTACCTCGTAAACTCAGGAACAGAAGCTATAGAAGGCGCCATAAAGTTAGCAAGAAGATATACAGGAAGAACGGAAATTATTGCAGCGCACCATGCCTATCACGGTAATACTATGGGAAGTTTAAGTCTCATGGGTTACGAAGAACGCAAAGGTTCTTTCCGGCCATTGATACCTGATGTTGCCTTTATCCATTTTAATATAGAAGCTGAATTAGAGCGAATAACCGAAAAAACGGCCTGTGTTGTTTTGGAAACCATTCAAGGAGGTGCAGGTTTTATACTTCCAAAGAATCAGTATCTAGAAAAAGTAAGACAACGTTGTACTAAAGTCGGCGCATTGTTGGTGTTAGACGAGATACAGCCAGGATTTGGGCGCACAGGAAAACTCTTTTCTTTTGAACACTTTAACTGTATTCCAGATATCCTAGTTTTGGGCAAAGGCATGGCTTCTGGGCTACCTGTTGGTGCCTTTACAACAAGCAGGGAACTTATGCAATCCCTTCAAGTAAACCCTAAATTAGGTCATATTACTACGTTTGGCGGTAACCCAGTAATAGCCGCGGCCTGCTTAGCTACTTTGAAAGAGTTGTTACAAACAAATTTGATTCAAGAAACCTTAGAAAAGGAAAAACTCTTCAGAACACTGCTGGTCCATCCTTCCATAAAGGAAATAAGAGGAAAAGGACTGATGCTTGCCCTGATTATGGAAAATGGGGAAAAAGCGAACGAATTAGTCCTTAGAGCAAAAGAAAACAAACTCATCCTATTTTGGCTTTTATTCGAACCCAGTGCAGTACGCATATCCCCTCCCTTAACGATATCAAAAGATGAGATCAAAAAAGGATGTCGTCTAATACTTTCTATTTTAAATAGCCCACAACAATACCCTGTTAACTAATTTGTTAATAATATAGGCCTCGCCCATCCCCAATAACATCCTCAAAGGCTTACTTTTATTTTAATAGTTGAACCAAAAATTTTCTATGGCGTTAGATTCTAGCGAAAGACCTGACCGACCCATTACCAAGTTTGAATCGATGTTAAAGACAGACGATGTCTATTTCTTTGATGCCGAAGACTTTGAGGACATAATACACCATTATTTGAACAATGGTAAAATCTCCTTGGCAAAAAAAGGAATTAAAATTGGGCTACAGCAACACCCTGATTCTATTGAGTTAAAACTGTTACAGGTAGAAGTTCTGGTATTTGAGAATAATCTCTTAGCAGCAGAAAAACTCTTGGATCAGTTACAAGAATTGGATGCTAACAACGAAGAAATCTACATACAACGCGCCAATATATATTCTAAAAAAGACAACCATGAAGGCGCCGTTAATCTTTTACAACAGGCATTAGAACTCTCATCGGACTCCATAGACATTTACTCTCTCTTAGGTATGGAGTACTTATTTATGGACGACTTCAAAATGGCCAGACAAAGTTTTATGAAATGCGTAGATTTTGATGAACAAGATTATTCATCACTATATAACGTAATTTATTGTTTCGAATATTTAGAAGATTTTGATGGAGCCATAGTTTATCTCAACGAATACTTAGAACATAACCCCTATTGCGAAGTTGCTTGGCATCAGCTAGGAAAACAATATTATAGTAAGCGAATGTATTCGGAAGCATTGGCGGCATTTGACTTCGCTATTATCTCCGATGATACTTTTATTGGTGCCTATTTTGAAAAAGGGAAGGTGCTTGAGAAACTAGGACAATATTCTGAAGCCATAGAAAACTACGAGACCACCATATCTATCGAAGACCCTACATCCCATGCTTTTCTAAGAATTGGCAAATGCTATGAAAAGTTAAATAACAGTGAGATGGCCAAGTATTATTTCTATCAAACTGTTCACGAAGACCCCATGTTGGACAAAGGCTGGCTGGCCATTACAAATTACTATTTCAGAATAAAAAATTACGAAAAATCACTTTTCTACATCAATAAAGCTTTGAATATAGACGGTGGCAACCCACTCTATTGGAAAAAATGTGCCAAAATACAAGTAGCGCTTAAAGATTTTGATCAAGCCTATTTTGCATTTAAACAAGCTGTTGATTTAGGAAACTACGAATTGGATACTTGGTTAAAATGGGCAGAGGTAGCACAAAAGAATGGTGACCTTGATGGTGCTCTGCAAATTTTAAAACAAGGAAAAGAGTTTTACCCAAAAAGTGTGCAAATTCTTTACATGAGTGTTGGATTCCTGCTTTTAGTAGGTGATCGTATCAACGCAAGAATTACTTTATTGGATGCACTTAGATTGGACAAAAAGACTAAAAAAATACATCTCTTCCAAAACCAATTTCCTCAATTTGGGAATTCTGAATGGTTAAAAACGATAGTGACCGATTCAAAAAAAGCCTAAATCCCAGCTGTAGTTATTTATGGAGAAGCGAACGAATATGCAGTATCTTTTTATTACCCTTAAAGGCATGGCTATGGGCATTGCTGAATTGGTGCCAGGCGTTTCTGGAGGTACAATTGCTTTTGTTACGGGCATATATGAAGAATTTATTTCTTCTATAAACAATGTAAGCCTTTCCACCTTTAAAACCCTTATAAATGCAGGTTTTGCAGCGTTTTGGAAAAAACTAAATGGGAACTTTCTTTTAGTACTATTCGTAGGCATGATGATAAGTATCCTATCTTTTTCCAAACTTATTACATGGCTACTGGAGTTTCACCCCATCCCAATATGGGCCTTTTTCTTTGGTCTTGTCTTAGCCAGTGTCATTTTCGTAGCAAAGGCTATAAACAAATGGAATGTATCATCTATAGTTTTATTCACATTAGGAACTGTAGTTGCATTTTATATTACAACCCTGCCACCCTCAGCAAATACAGATAGCTTACCTTTCTTATTCTTTTCAGGAGCATTAGCGATTTGTGCCATGGTGCTGCCCGGTATTTCTGGTTCCTTTATACTGGTGCTTCTTGGCTCTTATAAAACCATTCTCGACGCTGTTAACGAAAAGGACCTTAAAATCGTAATTACCGTAGGTTTAGGTGCTGTTTTTGGAATCCTCAGTTTTGCAAGACTTTTAAAATGGATGTTCGAAAATTATAAGGATGCAACCCTAGCTGTGCTTACTGGATTCATTTTAGGCTCTTTAAATAAAATTTGGCCTTGGAAGAAAATACTCGAAGTAATTCAGATAGGAAAAAAAGAAATTATCATAGACGAAAATATTTCTCCATTCGCTTTTGAAGGTGATTCTCAATTAACCTTTGCTATCGTAAGTGCCATGATAGGTTTTTCCCTTATTTTTATACTGGAAAAAACAGCTTCCAAAAAGTAAGCACCCTAGTTCATGAACCAGCCTAGAACCTTTACGGATAAAGTATTCCTTGTCATAAAGGGACTTTGCATGGGTGCTGCCAATAAGGTTCCAGGAGTGTCTGGAGGAATTGTAGCATACGTAGGTGGTTTTTACGAAGAGTTTATCTACTCGCTTCAGAAAATAAATTTTAAAGCATTTAAGCTTCTTTTCAATGGTAGGTTCAAAAGCTTTTATAGGTATGTAAACGGTTCTTTTTTAACCTTGCTCATTTTTGGAATGCTAGTCAGCTATTTTAGCATTTCCAAAGTATTGGACTATTTTTTAGAACATAAGGAACTATATGTGTGGTCCGCATTTTTTGGTATGATTCTGGGTTCCATCTACTATATAGGAAAGGACTTTGACCATTGGACAAAAAAAACCATACTGGCAGCCTTTATTGGACTAGCAGTTGGTATAGCCATTAGCTTTTTGAATCCGGCAACACAAAACGACAATTTATTCTTCATCTTCTTATGTGGTATGATAAGCGTTACCGGAATGACCTTACCCGGACTCTCAGGTTCTTTTATACTCATACTTTTAGGTAATTATGTGTTACTCTTGGTAGATTCGGTAAACGCACTTTACGACACATTTTCTGAGCTACTTGAAGGTGATTTCAGCTTTATACAAAATCCAGAACGATTAGCGATCCTAACTATACTGTCTGTATTTACAGCCGGTTCCGCTACTGGCCTTGTTACCTTGTCTCACATTCTAAGTTATGTGCTTAAGTATTACAAACATAGAACTACTGCAGTAATCCTTGGGTTTATTACAGGATCTTTGGGCGTGGTTTGGCCTTGGAAAAAAACTATTTATAAAGTAGGAATAAAAGATACTCCACTGATTGACTCAAATGGAAAACAGATTATAGTGAACTACGAACGTTTTTTACCGAACTTCCAAATATCCGAAACGTGGTGGGCACTCTTCTTTGTTTTGTTCGGGATAAGCATTTTATTACTTTTGGATTGGTATGGAAAAAACAAACACAAAACAATTTAGGTTTGGCTTACTTGGAAAAGATATTTCTTACTCCTTTTCAAGAGGCTATTTTTCAACAAAGTTTTCTAAGTTGGAACTACCTAATTATAGCTATGAGAATTTTGACTTACAAGATATATCGGAATTTACAGAAGTTTTAAAAAACATAAGTAATCTTGCTGGCCTAAATGTTACTATACCGTACAAAGAAGCTATTATTCCTTATTTAACAGAACTTGAGCCGTCTGCACTTCAAATCGGTGCGGTTAACACTATTAAAATAAGTCCATCTGGGTTAAAAGGTTATAATACTGATGCTTACGGATTTCAAACGTCTATTGAACCGTATTTAAAAAAGCACCATACTAAAGCACTTATTCTAGGAACGGGTGGCGCTTCAAAAGCCATCGCCTATGTCTTAAAAAAGCTCGAAATCGATTTTACATTTGTTTCGAGGACAGGGAAAAATAATGGGTATACCTATGAAACCCTAGACCAAAATATTATGGAGAGTCATCGTTTAATTATTAATTGTTCCCCACGAGGCACATTCCCTAATATAACAGAAAAACCAAAACTACCCTACGAGTATATCACCCAAAAGCACCTACTGTTTGACCTAATCTACAACCCAGAAAAAACAGCCTTTCTTGCCCACGGGGAAGCAAAAGGAGCAACTGTTTTAAATGGTTTTCGCATGTTGGAGCTACAAGCAGAAAAAGCTTGGGAAATCTGGAATGAGTAAGTGACTCAAACAGTTCCTCCACTTATCTTCGGATACTTATTAGATATAGTCACAAACTACATACGATACTAGAAATCAAAAAGAACTTATATATTCTTTGCGGTTGTTTAGGTTGTTACTATCTTGTAAAAACATAACACAAAGAAGATGTCTGAAGACAACGAACAAGCAATACCTGAAAACAAGGTAACAGAAAATAACGCGGAAACTACCAAAACAGAAAAAGAAGTTTTGGAGAAAACTACCGATGTTTCGAATACTGAAACGCTTGAAGGCAAAGTACCTTCCGAAGCAGTTACATCCGAAGAAAACGAAACTTCTAAAGAAGATGCAATACACAACTCAGAAACGAAGAAGGAAACTGAAGCCGCTAGCCAGAGGGTTAATACTGATGATACGCTGGAAGCAAAAGAAGAAAATGATATAGAAGATATCGTAGTTTCAAACGATACTAAAAAAAGTGAAAAACTTACAAATGAAGTAAAAAAGGAATCTCCTGAACAGAGCAAGAACGATGGAGATGGTGTTGACGAAATTGATGAAAGCAATGCAGAAGACGCAGAAGATACGGACACTGTAAAACGGCATCAGATTCCTGAATTGGACTACCACTCCATGTCTATGGAAAACTTGGTAGGAGAACTGCAA
>JBLICT010000061.1:0-15701 GCA_047632415.1 Maribacter sp. | reverse complement strand
TATAATTAAAGTATCCGTTAACACATTTGCTTTGGTGAAATTCCAGTAATTAGTATACAAGTTTTCAAACTTAGACTTAAACGTACGCTGCAGGGAATGCATTTGTTCATGCACCAATAACCCCCCTATTTCTTGTATAAGAATGTTCTCATCTTCCATAGACATACTAGTGCTCCAAGTTTTGGTAAGGTGTTCTATATGCCGTTGACTTAAAATAATATACGTTCCTCTTGTATGTGCAAAACCTCCACAAAGCCAATCTTCAATTTTAATAAAACGCCAAGGTTGATAGGCCATTAATGTGATATTATTTTTAAGTAAAATGGTATTTACTTTATCGACAACAAACGAAATACATTTTTTTTCATCCGCTGTAAAATCGGTAACAGCAGATGAAAACTTTTCTTTTGCGTAATCCCGTGCTTCTTCAATACTATTTGTGCGCACTTTTGAATTTGTAAATGCTTCTATTTCTCTAATTTGTAATTGCGAAAAATAGGGTTCATAGGATTCATCAAGTATAGCCTTAGCAGCACGATTAGTATCTAGAAAATCAACTCTTGGATGCACTAGAGGGCTTTTGTGTACAATATCTATTTGGTGTTGGTTAAGACTGTGTTTTGGATCAATTCTATCCTTAAAATCGCCATCACCCTGAATATTAGGAAGGTCATTAGGTACATTTATATCATCAACGGCATGCTTTAAAGATAAATTATGACCGACCTCATGAGCAATTACAAATGCTTGCATGTTAATATTATCTTCTCCCGCATCATCACCAAGGGTTATAAACGTAATATTACCACCCATCAGACCTCTTCCTAATGGCCCTTTTTTACCGTCAACAGCATTAACAAAAAACATATTAACAATATCATTCTGCCCTTTTATATACCCTTTTTTATTGGCCATGCTAACAATACTATCTAAGTTAATTAGACCATCTCTGGCTTTGGTATTATTAAAATAAATAGGTTCTAAGAAATGAAAATCTACTCCTGCATTAGCATAAGCATTGTCCACTAGATTTTCTGGTAAGACCATGGAGGCTGCGTTTGTCCCCTCATCGGATTGCACCAAAATCGGTTGAATTATAACTATGAAAGGAGTGAGTTTTTCTGTTAGTTGTCCTATAGAGACAATACTTGTTAAGCCTAGAATAAATAAAAGTAGCTTACGTTTCATATGTTTTTAAGTTAGTAACAATTAGTACTATATAAAGGTTGGTATATGGAATGTAGTGTGCAAAAAAGAAACTACATTTTTCGGATTAACCCAGAGCTGAATTGTTATATTTTGTTTGATAAACTTAAAAGCCTCCCTAGGTTTAGGGATAAAAAAATGGCGGTCTTTGCGAATAAACAGAAACGTCTCATAAAGATATCAATAGAAATGTTTTATGCACATCAGCAAACGTTTTTTCTATTGGTTTTCATCATACAAGTATTTTAAACCTTCATATAAAGCGATTAAAGGAACGGATCGATGACTTTCGTTTTCAAAATATTCGATTTTAGCATTTAGGGGCCCTGCTGCTCTCTTTTTCATTAAAGTATAAAATGTGTCATGTCTTTTTTTATTTCTTTCGTAACTAGCTTCTCCTTGATTTGCTGTTGCCACGTATAATCTTTTCTTGAATGCTAATGGTGAAATTGCAACCACTTTGTCGGTCATCATTTGTTCGTCCCACCAAATACTAGGGTCTATGGATATATAGGCATCAAACAAACTATTTTGGTCCATATAAGCATTCAGTGTTAATAGACCACCTAAGGAATGTCCTGCTAGAATTCTATGCGTTTTGGTACTATAGTATTTGTCAATATAGGGTATGAGTTCTTTTTCAATAAAATCCAAAAAATTCTTCCCTCCACCCATAGTATTAGGTCGTTTGGTTTTGATTTTCGTAACCGTAAAATCTCGTTCCCGGTCAATATTTTCAATGGCTACGATAATGGTTTCTGGTATAAAGCGATTTCCATTGCTATCGGATCCCATAAAATGGACTATTCCTGCGGCTGTTTTAAAATGAGTATAACCATCCAATAATATCATAATTGGATATTTTTTCTTCTCTTTGGATGAATCATTATAGGAATCAGGAAGACTTATTAAAATATTCCTGTCTTCGTTTAAAATGGTAGAATTAATACGAAACGTACTACCGACTATAATGTCATGATTTTGTTGAGCGAATAGAATCGGACCACCAAAAATCAGGATAGTAAAAAAAGTAATTATTATTATTTTTATAGGTTGTGTCATATTGTTCGTTAAGGCAGATAGTTTTTGCTAAGGTCTGCTTTTTAGTCGGTAAGCACTATTGTAGGTTTGTGAATCATAAAAATCCTAACCCATAAGAATCATATTATTTGACTAATTCCGAAAATTTCTGTGAAAATTTCTAACGGTTATATTTATTGAATATCCTTTTTAATGATTCTGACTAATTCCAAAAGGATTTTCAATTGAATGCATAGGTTTTGTAAACCATTTAGGGCCTTCTTCTGTCATGTAGATATGGTCTTCTAACCGAATTCCAAATTTATCTGGAACACAAATCATGGGTTCATTACTAAAAGTCATTCCTGGTTTTAAAACTGTTTTGTCGTTTCTAACAATATACGGCCATTCATGAATCCCTAATCCAATTCCATGACCTGTTCTGTGTGGTAAGCCTGGTAATTTATAATCAGGTCCTAAATCATGAGACTCTAATATAACTCTAGATGCATTATCAACATCAGCACATGTATTCCCTAGCTGTGCTGCAACAAAAGCTGCTTGTTGTGTTTCTTTTTCGATGTTCCAAATATAAGCCTGTTCTTTATTTGCTTTTCCGAAAACATAGGTTCTTGTAATGTCAGAAATATAATCATGTAGCATACAACCTGTATCAATTAAAACTACTTCGTTTTCTTCCAAATCTTTAGGTGATTTTACCCCGTGAGGAAAAGATGAATCTACTCCGAATAATACAATACAGAAATACGATCCAGATGGAATTCCATATTTCACATGAGCATCATGAATAAAACTAGTAACTTCTTTTGCAGAAATTCCTGCATGTAAAATTCTTGCCGTTGCTTTCTGAACTTCTAATGTAATGTTCATTGCATGTTGCATGATAGCAATTTCTGCATCGGACTTAATCATTCTACAACCTGCAGTAATAGGTTTCGCATTGATGAATTGATATGAATTTTGACAATTTCTAATTCCGTCAAAAACAAAAAATGGCGTTGCTTCATCTATAGAAATAACTCCAGATTCAACTCCATTTTGTTTCAAAAGCGTTACAAATAGTTCATAAGGAGATTCATGTTCTTCCCAACCATGAACAACTCCTTCCAATTGCATAAAGTCGAAAATAGTTCCTTTTTCAAACTCAGGAGCAATATAAATTAGTTTTCCACTTGGAAATAATAAAGCGCCAACCATTCTCTCACTTGCATTCCACTTCATTCCTGTAAAGTAGAATAAATTTGTGCCAGAATGTAAATATAACCCTGGTACATTTTGATCTTTCATCAATTGACAAGCCTTATCAATTCTTTGTTGAAATTCTTGTTTTTGTATTGGCTTAACTAAATGTGCTATGGGTTCAATTGCCTCCAATGCTACTTTTATGGTTGATCCACCTATTCCTATCATTATTAGTATTTAATTAATCATTAATTTTTTTAGGCATCACTGCTGTTAAGCAGACATTACATCTTTGGTAATTAAAAAACCAACCTCAAGCCTACAGTCAATTCCTTCTTCAGGAATATATAAATATTAGGTTCACAAGTTAAAACCATTCCTGCGTCAAAAGTACGAGCATAGACCAACAACATGTACATCTAATCCAAGGTAATGAGCTATCAAATTGGTAGTTCTTCTACTTCCTAAATTTCAATGTGTTCATTTGTTTCTTTTACAAAAATAACTACTCGATTTAGTTGAACTATATGTAGAAACTCAAAACTTTAGACAGGTTACTTGCAGAGAATGACCCCTGTATAAAGCGAGCGGAGCGTTTTGGCTTGTGGCTGCTGCTGTCTTTTATAAATATACTATGTATTTGTTGAATTGACCCCCACGCATAGCGCTTTTAATCTGCCTCCGACCAGGGAAGTATGACCCAGAGGAAGGCACAAGTTTGTTTTATAGGTAGTTTGTGCCGGTTGAGCTCTTCATTTAGTAATTGCCCGAGAGGAAGGCAAAGGATTGCGTATCGTGGGAGTATGAAATCCTTTCCGTGTGTTCTTTATTGTTGTGAGATGCCACCACACCTTTGCTGCGATTAGCTGTTCTTAGTGGGTACCGATTTCATGGTGGAACGATATGTCCTCTGGCAATCGGCCTGAACGGGTGGTGTATAAAACGTATTGTGTAAAAAGGCACTACTTTTCGGATTAAACACAGAGCCGAATTTTTATGTTTTGTTTTACTTTTTTATTTTAAAAGCCAAATTTAAAAATTTGGCGGTCTTTGCAAATAAGCACTTCCCTTTTAGTTTAGCACTTGCTTGCTCTGTTTTACACGCCTTGGTTACCTGCAGTATTTTGTCCCATTATTTATTCAAGAATTCGTTTAAAAATGTCATCGCAAACTTTGAATTCAAAACATTCCCTTTGCCTAAATCAAAAGGGTCACTTAAGTTTTGGCTGTTTGCTAAAATCACTAAAGTCAAATCCTTTTCAAGAACTTTGAGGTATAGTCCTGAATAGGCATTTGGTTGTAACCCATAGTGCCAGACTAAAGTATGTCCATTATATTTCTGAATGAACCAACCATAACCGTAAGGAGAAAGGTTTTTATCTGCCAATTCAAAAGGTTTTAGAACCTTCTCTTTACTTACATTTGAAATTATGATGTTATTGTTAAAAGCCTTGTCAAATAGTAATATATCCTTAGCAGAAAAAACTAGGCCAGCTCCTGCGTTTAAATCGAGATGAGGAAATTCACTTCTTTCAAAATATCCGTCAGCATCAGTTGTATAGGGCAAGGCAATTTTGTCCAACACCAATTTTTTTGATTTGTCTAATTGCGAGGTTGCTGAATTTTTTAAGTTCAGTTTTTTAATAACTAAACTATCAACCCATTTATCGAAAGTTAGGTGCGTTACATTTTCCACAACATCAGATAGCATTCCGAAGAGGAAGCCATTGTATTTATAATCTGTGCCAGGAATATTATCAGCGGTATGTGAAAAATGATGTTTTAATAAGATGTCATCGCGTTCAGGATGATACTGATCCAAGAGAAAAGAATATTCTGGCATTTCATCATTAAAATAGGCTAGTATTCGTTCGCAACTTCGAACATAGTCTGGGTAATAGTCTTTAATTTTCCAATTCAAATCTATCTTTTTTTCTTCTACCAATTGCATTAAAATTGTAGAAAAAATAGGTTTAGTCAACGAAGCAATTCGTAACGGTGTATTGCCTGTCATTGGAATTTCTTCCTCAATGTTCGCCATTCCAAAACCTCTAATTAAGTGTATCGAATCATTAATAGAAATTCCGATACTAATTCCTGGAATCTGATATGCAAGTCGCAAAGAATCTACTTGCTGCTCAAAAACAGAATTAGCTGGTTGCTCAGATTGCGTAATTTTAGTTGTAGAATTTTTTTTCTTTGCTTCACATGAAGCAAAAATAATGACGCAGAGTAGCAGTAGGAATTTACTCATATTTTATATACTACAGGTAACGGTCTCGTATAAGAGCAGTAGCGGTTAAAGTTACTATTACTTTTCAGTAAGAAATATACTTAATTTAAAACAAAAAAGCAGTTAGAGTTTATACCCAAACCGCTATTGCTTTTATACCATGTTGTGTTTTCGTGCTATAAAATAGCTACCGAAAACAAGAATTATCTAACAATATTTTCTCAATTTTTTTAGTGATCTCCATAACTGGATAGGGCCGGACATTGCCTAGAATAATAATTGTCACTTGATCATCTATATAACGATGAATATTACAAATAAAGCCATACATGGACCCACCGTGTCTCACTAATTTTCCTTCAGAATCAATATTTCTTTTGTATGGTTTGATTTTAAACCCATAACCATACCCTCCATACTGATTTGGATAGCCGTCAAATAGTAAATCCAAACTTTCCTGATTGAGCAAGTCTTTGCCATAAAGACCCTGATCCCATTTTAAAAGGTCTAGCACAGTCGAATAAATGTCACCACCTCCCATGGCATAAGCCAAATGGTTTTTAGGGGAAGGAGATAATTGACCATCTTCAATTTCATATCCTGTTGCCCTGTGTGCTATAAGGTCATTTGTTCGTTGAATTCCAGACTGATTCATTTCAAGAGGGGTAAATATGAATTGATTCATATATTCTATGTAAGATAGTCCAGATACTCTTTCAACTACCATGGCACATAGCTGATAATTGAGGTTTGAATAATCATACTTAGTACCGGGTTTAAATGATAATTCTATGGTATTGTATAATTCAATTAGCTCTTTGCTACTTATATCTCTGTATTCCAATTCTGTAATACGGTTTAGGTGAACTGGAAGACCCGAAGAATTTTTCATCAAATAATGAAGTGTTAGCTCACCTGCTTCTGCAGTAAGTTCAGGTATATAGTTCCGCACTGGCGTATTGAGGTTTAATAGCCCTTTTTCTAGACATTGCATAACGGCAATGGCCGTAAATGATTTTGTGGCCGAACCTATTAAGAATCCCGTAGATTCGTTGTTTTTGGTTTTCTTTTCCACAGAAGCATATCCAAAACCTTTCTTGTAAAGAATTTCTCCCTTTTTTGCCACCAAAACCACACCGTTAAACTTTTTATCCTTAAAATATTCCTTAACACTTTGATCTATCTGCTTGTCTAGTTCATCACTGAATTGAGCAGATGTTCTCAGAGCGAAAAACAGGGAAAGAACGAGGAATATTGCTATTCTATTCATTGCTTTATTTCCGAATTAGATGTGTCAAAATGAACAACTTGTACTTCACCATCCTCCTTACCATATTTATAAACTGAATAAGCACGACCATTATCTTTACGATTGGTCAACTCATCTGTAGTCGAGAGATAGCTAATTTTTGAAATTCTTCCTTGATCATCATACTCATAACGAACACCATGATAACCTCTGGTTGCATGTAAGCAAGGGGTGCCAACTACATCAAAATACCTCAGGCTTTTCCTTTTGTTGCCTTGCTCATCCCATATCAGAGAAAGTTTGTGATAACCTGCATTACTATGTTTAGCTGGCTTTTCTTCCGCGTTATAAAAGGTACGCTCTTGAATATTCCCGAACTGATCAAATTTTGTCTTGCTCATGTAGATACCATAATGGCTAACCATAACTTGACTTTTTTCGTCTTGATGTTCAAGAGCTACTTCGTAACCGTATTCATTAAATTCTTGTTTACCTATAGCCACATTAGGACCGTTCCCTTTTTCTAGTTCATTCTTGTTGTTGAGGACGTTCCATTCCAAAAAATTACCTTGTGAATTGGTAGTTATTCTGTCTTGTGAGGCTCCGGAACTATTTTCTACTAGATTTCCATTATCATCTATGTTTTGTATTAATGCAATATGTCCATATGGGTTGAAATATAATTTTAGGCGGTGAAATTCAAAACCCGGGCGAATCGAAACTTGATTACCTTCCTCATCATATCGATCTTCAATTACGCTTCCATCATCAAGGTATTCCCATTTATACTCATAGATTCCCCAGCTATTTGTTAAGCGCTGATTATCTTTATTAAGAAAATAAAGTCTGTTTCTGAAACCCAAGTCATTATAGGTATACACGAAACGACTACAGTTGCCAAGTACTTCATCTGGTTCACCTTGTGTATTAAAGAAAGAAATCGTCTCTGATTCCTCTCCATACTCGAATTTCATAAAATGTGCAAGCGTAAACAAACTGGCCGTATGATTGGGGTTTCTGGGTGTATTCTTGTTAAAGAAAGAAACAGATACCAATTGGTGCTTTTCGTTATATGAAAACTGGTAATGGTTTCGTTTCATCGCCTCATCTTTATTTAAAGGGACACTTCCTTTAATGGGGGATAATGGTGTTTCTACAAATTCAACGGTTGAATAATAGAAAATATGCAGGTCATTACTTTTTTCCTGAGCAATACAACCACTGTAAACCCCAGGAAAAAAGCTCATTAAAAGGAGCCATATTATACATCTTAATTTCATCTTTGTAATATTTACTGTTCGATTACAAAAATGATGCTTTCTCTTCTTTTTAGAGTTGTTTCAGCAATTAATGAAGTTTCAATTTATCAATTAGAACTCTTATTACTGTCTTGAATAAATTGTTTGGGGGTGAGGCCTGTTTCTTTTTTGAAAGCTCTGAAAAAAGTTGATTTTGACTTAAATCCGCACAGTTCTGAAATAGCTTCAATAGTTATGTGCTTATTTTCAGAGGATCGGAGTTGACTCTTTGCTTCTTCTACTCTAAATTGATTGATATAATCATTAAATCGTAGACCTAATCCGTGATTAATGGTTTGTGAGATATAGCTCGAGTTGGAGTTTAGTTCATCAGAAAGGAGTTGCAAATTAAAGTCAAATTGCTTGTATAATTGCTTCTCTCTGATGACTCGAGAAATTTCTGAAATCATTTCATAATAACTATTCTTATTTAAAGAGCTAGAAGCATATTTTGATGGGGGTAAAAAAGCAACACCACTATTAACAAGAAGGGCTGTGAAAGAAAGTAGTGCAATTACGACCGAGAGAAAAAAGATATCCACAGGCCACTCAATCATAGACCAACCCGATGCAATTTCGAGCCTTTTGTAAAGAAGGTTTGAAGACAGATTAAATAAGAAAAAGAGTGAGATCACTATAAGCAGGATGCGCAATAGTATCTTTTTAGGTGTACTGTGGTTATTTCGAGTGAAACGAAAAAACTCAAAGGCGATTGAACTCACAAATACAAGTGGAATAATTGTTCCCTTCAATAAGGTTTGCCAATTCTTCCAATAGTTAAAAGACCCTGGTCTGGTATCTTGGTAAAATAATTCTAGATTTTCAAGTTTTTGGTTTATACTTAAGCTAAGTGAAGGAAAATAATTGATTAAGAAGAAAGCGATTATCGTACTTATCAGTATCCAATGTTTGACTCTCAGTCGAAAGTTGGATCTCGTGATAGAAAGCACGAAGAACAAAAAGACAGGATAAACCAGAAGATTAAAGAACCTGCCACTTATATATAAGGCAGGAAAACTGTAAATCAACTTACTATGTATAAGTGTTTTATAGAACAACTCATAAGAAAGTAAAAACAGCAAAAAATAGAGAAATAAATACCCACCATCATTCAAACCCTTTCTCAGAATAAAGAATAATGATAAAAAGCTTCCAACACCAAAAAAGCTAAACCCTAGTATAGTAAAATAGTCCAATTTTAATAGCTTTTATATTCTGATAATTTGTTTTGTCCAAGTGGATTCCATTTTTCTTATGTATTCTTTTAGCATGAAACACAACTAGTTGATATAAGTAATTTAAAGAAAAATCTGTTATATACGACCCAATTACAAGGGTTATACGTTATAATTTTATCAAGTGCTTATATACAGCTCATTGATTGTATATAAGCACTTTTGAAAACTTGATACTCCTTTTAATACATGGCAAGCCGTATGTTAGCCGTTAACTAAAGAGTACCCACAAAAATGCTGAAAAATGGTATTTATTAAGGTTAAGAATAGGGGCAATTTCAATAAAGGTTGGTAATAGAAAAGAACGCATTAACACGACCAACTTAATTTTGCTACAACCTCCATTTCATAATAATCCATAGCCTCTAAACCATTTTCCAAACGCGTTCAATTAATGCTTTGGTGGCCTTTATGCCTTCTACCTCGCCCATACCTGAGCCTTCATATTCAATACCTATATGGCCATCAAAAGCAGACTCTTTTACTATTTTAAGCAGTTTAGGGTAGTCTATAACGGTATCGTTACCTGCGGCATCAAAATCGTAAGCTTTGGCACTTACGCCCTTCGCAAAGGGTAACCATTCTTTTAAGCCTTGACCTGGCGGATATATGTTGGTACAGTTCTGAGATTCACTAGTGCCGCCCCATTCGGCATTTAGGCACCAATTCCCAAAATCCGGTAGGGTACCTAAATAGGGGCTGTCTACTTGCTTTATAATACCGGCCATGTACATGGCGTTGGAAGTGTGAAGGCCGTGGTTTTCTAGAAGTACGTTTATGTTTTCTTTTGCGGCATATTCCGTTAGTTGGCCTAGCCCGTCTACCAATGCAGTTTCCAGTTCATCTGGGGCACCATCTCCAAAAGCATTTACGCGAATAGAATGGCAGCCTAATATTTTTGCTGCATTAATCCATTTATAATGATCTTCTACTGCTTGTTTTCTTTTGCTGGTGTCCGAATCCCCTAATTTTTCTTCTTCATCTACCATAATTAATAAGCTCTGGACGCCATGGTCTTCTGCATTCATTCTCATGATAGACCAAAAAGTTTCATCCTCGCCTTTATCCTTATAAAAGGAATTTACGTATTCTACAGCGTTGATGTTAAATGTGTTTTTTGCGATAGCAGCAAAATCTTCTGCATCTAAATCTCCGCCAAAAAAAGCTTTGTTTAATGACCATTGGGCAAGGGAGATTTTCAAGTCCTTTTCAAGTAGGTTATTTGCATTGGCAAAAATAAATTCATTTGAAAGTCCAAGAGCAAGGGCTCCCAAGCCCGTTTTTCTGATAAAGTTTCTTCTTGTGTTCATAGTGCTAATATCGTTAATTTAAGGAAGTATCTTTGCCATACCACTTCGCAATGGTGTTCTCAGCAGGCTTAAAACGCGGTGAAAAGTCCAGGTCTTTTTTGGCACTTTCTTCAGGAGTGCGATTGTTCCATTCCCATACATAGATTCCGGAAAGCCAAGGCTGTTGCCACGTTTTTTTAAAAAGCGCTTCATAGGCCAATTGTTGGGTTCTATCTGATTTTTTTCTGGTCAATGGACTAAGAATAGAACTCCATTCCCAGGGTTTAATGGTTGCCTTACTTTCACTTTTATATCCTACTTCTGTAAATAAAATGGGTTTCTGATATTTCTTATGTAACAGTTCCATGGCGGCTATATGTTTATTCCAACCGTTTTCGATAGCTTCCAAGCTAGGATTCTCTATTTTGGTCAAAGGAAAATAAGCTTGTATACCAATATAATCCAATTCGCTCCAAAAAGGAACATGTTCATATTCATCGTACCAGTTGGCGGCATAGGTAAGCTCTCCTGAATAGATTTTTTTTACTTCGGTAATCAGTTGAAACCACTTGTCCGGTTGTTTTTTGATTGAGGTTCTTAGCTCGGTGCCAATACAGAACAGCTCGGTTTTTGTGATTTCGGCCATTCGAGCGTAGCGAAGCATATTTATACGATAGGATGAAAACCATTCGTCCCATTCTTTATCATTGTCCAAGGTTACGTTTGAACGCCATCCGCTGCTCATCCATAAATGTGGTTTTAAGTGTACCTTAAGTCCTTTTTTATGAATTTCATTGATGATACGGATAAAGCTAGAATCCCTTCGACCGTACTGTTCAGGAAATTCTGGAATATCTATAACTTTAGTTTTTTCATCTTCCTGATATAAAAACGGGACCACAGCTACCCATTCAACGTTGGCCTTTATAAGGCTGTTAATAGCCTCTGTATTATCTTCAGACCAACCAAAAACACTCATGCCTCGTTGCTTGTTGTCGGTCTCATGTAAATTAGTAGCAACGCCTTTCTGGTTCATAACAGAACTATCCCACTGGTAATCGTTCCATTCGTTGGAATTAGCATAAATAAGTGTCTTAACGCCAATAAAAGCAATTAGTATTGGGAGTAGGAATCGATAACTAAACTGCTTAAAAAATATAGTTTTTCCTTTGGTACGGAATACTACAATAAAGTGTTGTACGGCCAATAGGAGTAGGTTACAACCAAAAACAACAACATGAAAACCTATCAGGAAGTTACGGTTCGAGGCAATATCAATGAAAAACTCCACGCGTTCTATAAATTCCCTGTCGCCTCTACTCACCAATAGCATAAATACGACAAAGCTAAGCACCCAAAGTAGGGCATATACTAATAAGAAGTTCCTTATGTTGCGTTTCACTATAGTGTTATTTTAATCATGGTGTTAAAGCACGTAGCATTCTTTATTCACATCATACCCTAGGGCTTTGTCTTAGGAAGGATTTTGGATTTTCAGTCCACTATGAATGGTTCTAAGACTTTGTTTTGATTGGGTATGGTGGGCGTTCGATCTGTTTAGGTGGATTTTTTTTTAGTTGTTTTAATACTATTTCCAGTGCCCTATCTAACTGAGGGTCTTTTCCCTGAATAACTAATTCTGGCAATTGTTCTACTTCAATATCCGGGGCTACACCTTCATTTTCTACCCTATAACCATCTTTGGTATAAAAGGCCAAATTAGGTGCACTAACAATACCACCATCGATAAATTCTGGATAACCTAAGACACCTACAAGACCGCCCCATGTTCGCTTTCCTACAATCGTTCCGAGTTTAAATTTTCTGAACATCCAAGGTAAATAATCGCCGCCGGAGCCAGCAGTTTCATCGGTAATCATGACTTTGGGTCCTTGTATTGACGCACTAGGCGATTTTAAATCCTGACCGTATCTAAAATTCCAATAGGCCTGTTCCGGTCGCTTTAAAATATCAATATAATAATCAGCCAAAGAACCTCCACCATTATAGCGCTCATCAATAATAATTGCCTTCTTATTGGCCTGTGGATAAAAGTATCTCTTAAAATATTCGAATCCGGCAACTGATGTGTTTGGCACATACACATAGGCTACATCGCCATTAGAGGCTTCGTGCACTTTTTTCATATTTCCTTCTACCCAATCTCTATTTCTAATGGCCCACTCTGTTTCTAAAGGTGTAACGATTACTTTTTTGGCGTTGGAGCCATCTGCAGTTTTACTTATTGTAAGGTCTATTAAAGTATTTGCCGTATTCTCAAAAAAGCGATACAGATTATCAGCACCACTCACATTTTTTCCATTTACAGAAATGATATAATCACCTTCAGAAATATCAACTCCAGGTTCCGTAAGAGGAGACCTTAAATCTGGGGTCCAGTTAAGTCCACCATATATTTTGGTGATTTGATATCTATTATTAACCATCTTATAATCTGCACCTAAAAGTCCGCCAGAAATTTCTTTTGGCTCGTTTAGTTGATCTCCATCGCTATTAAAACGGTGGTGACCTACAGCTAGCTCGCTAAACATCCACTGCATAACACGATACAAATCATCTTTACAGGAAGCTTGAGCAATTAAAGGTCCATACTTGACTTTCATGGCATTCCAATCCACACCGTGCATTCCCGGGTCATAGAAGTAATCTCTATTCACACGCCAAGCTTCTTCAAAGATGTTATTCCATTCTTGCTTAGGGTCTATTTTAACAGATATGCTTGCTAAGTCTAAAGCAGCATCTTCAGATTTTTTTCCGAGGTCGGAAACATACCAAGAACCGTCACTATAATAAAACATTTTTTCTCCACCGGCCGCTACCTCGTAGATATTTAACGGAAGTAACTCTTCTTCCTTTCTATCCTCAAAAGCAAACGTATAGAGTTTAGAATCACTGGAGTGGAAAGAACTTGACAGGTAATACAATTCTCCCTCTTTTACAGATTTTAAAGCACTATAACTCCCAGGTTCAACAGGTAATGCAATCATTCTATTTTGAATGCCGTTCCAATCTATTTTTAAGACTTTGGTAGGGGGGGTAGCTTTTTTTCCTTTTTTAGAAACCTCTTTTGCTGGTTCTTCTTCTTTTACCTCTCCTTTTTCCTCATCATTTTGCTTTTTTAACGGCGAAACAACAGATTTCTGAAGTGTGATGGCATAAATAGAATTGGTGAGTTCATTATCAATATTAGACTGGTCAAACCAATTGACCAAGGGACCTGCATCTGTAGAAGCTAATAGATAAACGTATTTACCACTCGGGTCGAATATGGGGTTAGTTACATTCGAAAGCCCATCTGTAAGTTCATAAGATTTATTTTCTAATAAAGAATAAAGAAAAGCCTTTTCAAAATTAGTAGCCATAATTTTGGTATAGGCTATCCAATTCGAATCAAAAGACCAATCACTAAATAGTTCTCTTAAATCTCCTGGTACAAATAGATCGTCTTGACCAATTTTGATAGTTGTTCCAGCCGCTATTTGGGTTACATAGATAGTACGGCCATTATCAACATAACTTACTTTTTTGCTATCTGGAGACCAATGTAAGTTTCCGTAAAAACCAGAGCCATCTAATTTAATTTCTTTGATAGACCCAGAGGAGGTATTTTGTACATGGAGCGCATACTCCCCAGAAGCGTCAGATAAATAGGCAATGTATTTACCATCTGGTGACCAAGCAGGAAATTTTTCATGCACACCCGGCGTTTGGGTTATGTTTTTAATATCGCCTTTTTTAGCAGGTACTGTAACAATGTCTCCTCTAAAATCTAAAACTACTCTTGCACCAGAAGGAGATATATGACCTGAACGAACATATTGTTTTCCGGAAACAAAACGTTCTCTTAATTCTAAAAGATCTGTGGTAATATGTATTGTTAATTTTTTATCGGTATCAGAAGCAGTATTATACATGTGAAGTGTACCGGCACGTTCATAGATTACTTCGGTTTTATGTGCTTTTGCGTTAATGACAGGGAAATCTGTATAGTTGGTATGCTTCTTTATCGTTTTATTTGCAGTGTTGTAGCTGTAGAGGTTGAACTCGCCATCCCGGTCACTTCTAAAATAGATGTCCTTGCCTATCCATTGTGGTTGCGTATCGTTACTACCTCCTTCCGGTTTTGTGATTTCAACAACCTTCTTGTCTGTTGTGTCATATACCCAAATACGAGAAATTGTACCTCCACGGTAGTGTTTCCATTGATTAAACGCATCATAAATGGGGGTGTAGGCTATGTGTTTGGCATCATCCGAATAGGCTGCCCAAAAAGCGTTAGGTATATCTAGTTGATTCACGTTTCCACCATTAACCGAAATGGTAAATAATTTGAAATGTCTATTGGTGTGTGAATTGCGTCTAGAAGCAAAAAGTACTTCTTTACCATCTGGAGAAAAATCACGCACCAAATCTATATAGGGGTGCCAGGTAAGTCGTTTTGGAATTCCTCCTGTTGCAGGGACAATAAATACATCCGAATTACCATCATATTCCGCATTAAAAGCAATCATGGAACCATCTGGCGAAAATATAGGGCTAGATTCTACTCCTTCATCAATAGTGAGCCTTTTGGGATTGGATCCATCTTTATTGGCTACCCAAAGATCGTTGGCATAAATAAAAGCAATGTGTGTATCACTTAGTGCCGGTTGGTGCATGAGTTTGGTTTCACTTTGTGCACTTATCGCCGTTACTGAAAAACATAGCAATCCAAATAGTCTCAGCATGTTATTTTTTACTGTGTTGTATCGTTTTTTTATCATGATGTATACATTGGATGGGTTTCTATGAATTATCAGCCTGAAGATAAGATTTTCGGGTTTTACTTTTTCAAGCAAGGTGTTAAATCAATGTATTAGAGGTTTTAATTTTTTTTACTTAGTGTTTAGGGGTGATTTTTTTCATTTCCTTAGAAATAGCAATAGCATCGGCCCCTCTCTTTCCCAG
>JBLICT010000060.1:0-15715 GCA_047632415.1 Maribacter sp. | reverse complement strand
TGACTATTTGGATAGTACTACCAATGCTAATATTGGATATTGCTTGGTATAAAATATTACTAGGCTTCTTTATTATGCACTACGTTGCCGGAGTAATTTTAAGTGTCGTATTCCAATTAGCGCACATTGTTGATGAAGCGGATACTCCATTGCCGGACGAAAGCGGTACAATGAAAAACACATGGGCCATTCACCAATTATTTACCACAGTAAACTTTGGCACAAAAAACAAAGTTGTAAATTGGTTTACAGGCGGGCTTAACCATCAGGTAGAGCATCATATTTTTCCAAATATCAGCCATGTCCATTATACAAAAATATCAAAAATCGTAAGGGAAACAGCCAAAGAATTCAATTTGCCCTATAACGAGTATAAAACGACTAGAAAAGCAATTATTTCGCACTTTTCACATTTAAAGGAATTAGGAAAACAACCCGCTTTACAAGCGTAGTACTGCCTAAAAACAACTTTTAATAGCTCAATAATCGCTGTATGTATTTTAAAAACATAGAGGAAAAGGTTATTGAGCTATTCATTTTCACACTATTCACAAACTACGCTCAAATAGTTAATAATCAATTGCTTTTTAAAGCAACAAAGAATCCCAAATGTTTTAATTTTGTTTTGCATGAAAGCATTCATGGAATTAGATTCACGTGCGTACTGTTACAAGTTAGGGACAGGTATGGGAATCAAAATAAAAGAACATTCTTATGAGCAATCAACTATCAGATAGGATTAATAGGGTTACACCTTCTGCAACCTTAGAAATGGCAGCAAAAGCCCGTGAATTAAGAGCAGCAGGAAAAGATATCATTGGTTTAAGCCTTGGTGAACCTGATTTTAATACCCCAGATTATATAAAGGAAGCGGCAATCCAAGCCGTAAAGGATGATTACAATGCTTATACTCCAGTAGACGGTTATGTTGAGCTGAAAACTGCCATTATCACCAAATTTAAGCGCGACAACGGTCTTACGTACGAACTACCACAAATTGTGGTTTCTACCGGTGCCAAACAATCACTTTACAATGTGGCACAAGTAATCCTGAACAAAGGCGATGAGGTTATTTTACCTTGTCCCTATTGGGTAAGTTATGCCGATATTGTAGAACTGGCCGATGGCGTACCGGTAGAAGTTTCTACTACTTTGGAAAACAATTTTAAAATGACGCCCAAACAATTAGAGGCGGCTATTACTCCTAAAACCAAAATGCTTTGGTACAGTTCCCCTTGCAACCCAAGTGGGTCTATCTACAGCAAAGAGGAATTACGTGGCTTAGCAGATGTATTACAGAAACATCCGCAAATTATTGTCGTAAGCGATGAAATTTACGAGCATATTAATTACGGAGTTACTGCACATGCATCTATGGCAGAGTTTCCTGATATGTATGACCGCACTGTTACCGTAAACGGCGTAGCAAAGGCATTTGCCATGACGGGATGGCGTATTGGTTACATTGGCGCTCCGGCGTATATAGCTAGAGCATGTAACAAACTACAAGGACAGGTTACCAGCGGAGCAAATTGTATCGCACAACGGGCAGTAATTACAGCTTTGACCGAATCACCTAGCCGTATTCAATATATGGTAGATGAGTTTAAAGTTCGTAGAAAATTGATACTCGAACTTTTGAATAATATTGATGGGTTTACTTGTAATGAGCCAGAAGGAGCATTCTATGTTTTTCCAGATGTTACGGCCTATTTTGGAAAAACCTTGAACGGAACCAAAATCGATAATGCATCCGATTTTGCCATGTATTTATTAGAAAACGCAAATGTAGCTACTGTAACAGGTGATGCATTTGGAAACGGTAATTGTATACGAATATCCTATGCTGCTTCAGAAAAAGAGATTACAGAAGCAGTTTCGAGAATAAAAGCGGCATTATAAGCTTTAGAATATCCAACTTGAATAATAAAAAACCTCTTGTGTATATTCATCTGAGGTTTTTTTAGTGAAATATTCACATGTTTTATTACACGTAATGTATGCCAGCTCATAAGTTTAGTTAAATCACTCCCAGCTTAAAGAACCCTCCCTCTCATTATTATATGATTGCTCGAGCACAATTGAAGTAACAGCTTTTGTGGTGTTAACGAATACCTTTAAATTTCAAAATCGCCTCAACGCTATTAATTAATACAAAGTGAAGAATACGATGCTTAAGTACGCTTCCAGAAGTACGGCGTCAACAGAATAAGTACGGTAAAAAGCTCCAACCTTCCTGCAAGCATTAAGAAACCACACCACCATTTGGCTAAATCTGGCAAACTATTAAAATTACTTACTGGGTTTAAACTGCCCAAAGCGGGACCTACGTTACCTAGGGAGGACGCAGCACCACCAATAGCAGACTCAAAATCGAGTCCTAAAAAACCTAACACCATGGCACCTATTATAAAAAGGAGCATATACAGAACAAAAAATCCAATAATATTGTAAACGATATTCTCCTTTACAGTTTTGTTGTTGTAACGTACCGGTATCACCGCATTGCTGTGTAACGTGCGCTTGAACTCCAATAGTCCATTTTTGATAATCAACAAATGTCGCATCACTTTTATACCTCCAGAAGTAGATCCAGCCGAACCTCCCATAAAGAATAGTCCAAAAAAGAATATCGTTAAGAATGGTGTCCATTGGGTAAAATCCGCACTTACAAAACCGGTTGTGGTTACAACGGCAATTACCTGAAACAAAGCGTGCCTAAATGAGCTTTCTGCCTGTCCTAAAACCATGGGATAGCCAGGAGTCAACTCACTAATATTCGCTCTAAAATAAATAACTAAACCAGTAATAACAGTTGCCAATACTATAAACAGTAAATAAAACTTAAACTCCTCATCCTTAATTACTTTTTGCACCTTCCCCTTAAAGGCAAAATAACTCAAGACAAAATTGGTTCCTGCCAAAAACATAAAGACAATAATAATATACTGTATCAACGGTTGATCGTTCCAATGGGCAACACTAGCGTTCTTGGTAGAGAATCCTCCTGTGGACAATGTAGCCAGTGCGTGGTTTATAGCATCGAAAAAAGACATTCCTGCTAATTTCAACAAGATAGTCTCGGCTACGGTATACCCTACATAAATTAGCCATAAACGTTTAGCGGTATCTGTTATCCTTGGATGTAATTTATCTGTACTTGGCCCTGGGGCCTCAGCGGCAAACAACTGCATACCGCCAATACCTAACAATGGTAAAATTGCGATAGCCAGAACAATGATTCCCATACCGCCAATCCAATGTGTAAGGCTCCTCCAAAATAGGATGCCCTCTGGCATAGACTCTATATCATCTATAATAGAAGCTCCGGTTGTAGTGTAGCCAGAAATAGTTTCGAAAAAAGCATTAGTAACGTTAGGAATAGCTCCTGAAAATATGTAGGGTAGCATTCCTGAAATGGACATCACTATCCAACCAAAGGTCACGATAATATACCCCTCCCTTTTCTTAACCTCTTTGCGATGCCCACGTGTATTGTACATGGCAAAAACCCCAGCAAACATGGTAGAAATAGAAGCCAAAGAAATACTAAGCGCAGCACCGTCTTGATATACCGCACTGACGACTGCTGCGATTAGCATAAAGCCACCGTTGCATAAGAGCAAAAGCCCCATGATGTGAAATATAATCCTTGAGTTTAGGCGCATGTTAAAGGAACATTCGTTCTATTTTTGGTATTTCTTCGGGAAGACAACAAACCACAACCCTATCTCCAGCCCTAATTTCAAATCCACCTAAGGCAATAATCCCTTCACCATCTCGCACTACACCTCCAATTGTAGCTGCTTTAGGAAAATTAAGATCTCGAATAACAGCTCCTGTAACACGAGAGTCTTTCTTTACAATAAACTCCAATATCTCTGCATTCAAATTATTCAATCGCATCATGGCAACTACTTCTCCCCTTCTAATATGCCTAAAAATATTATTGGCTGCCAATAATTTTTTATTAATCAAAGTATCTATACCTATGGAGTGGGACAATTGAAAATAATCCATATTCTCTACCAAGGCAATGGTCTTCTTTATATGTTTGGACTTGGCAAGCAAACAGGACATGATATTCGTTTCAGAATTACCGGTAACAGCTATAAAAGCATCCATAGATTCCAGACTTTCCTCGTCTAACAGCTCTACGTTCCTTCCGTCCCCGTTAATCACCAAAGCATTTGGTAAGTCGTCCGCTAGGTCAAATGCTTTTTCCTTGTTCTTTTCAATAAGTTTAACGTTAAACTTATTGTTGCACAAATCTCTAGCGGTTTTGTAGCCCACCTTGCTGCCGCCCAAAATCATTACATTTTTTATATCCTCTTTCTTCTTTCCTGTAAGTTTGTATAGCTCATCTACGCCTTCTTTTACTGTAATAAAATACACTTGATCACCTTCCTTAAAAACGGTATCTCCTCTAGGTATAACCGTATACTGGGTTCCCATACGTTTTAAGGCAATAGGCATAAAGTGAAGTTCAGGAAAAATTTTCGCGGCCTCCTTTACCATCTTACCCACAAAAGGGGCAGTTTTCGGCAAGGATACGCCCACCATAATCAATTTGCCATCATCAAACTCAAACGTATCGTTAAAGGCAGATTTATTCAATAATAACTGAATTTCCTTTGCCGCCAACTCCTCTGGAGAAATAAGTTCGTCTATACCCAGCTCCGAGAACTTTAACAGCTCCTTATTATCTACAAACTCGGTATTAGAAATCCTAGCGATGGTCTGCTTACATCCCAATTGCTTGGCCAGCATGCAAAGTGTGATGTTAGTAGTTTCAGAGGAAGTGACACCAATTACCAAATCAGACTCTTCTACTCGAGCATCCCTAAGCACTGAAATGGAAGTAGCATCACCTTTTAAGACTCGAATATCCAAGTGACTATCCGCATAAGCAAGGCTCTCTTTATGTGTATCTATCAACGTGATGTTTTGCGACTCGTAGGAGAGTAGCTTAGCCAAATGAAACCCTACCTCACCCGCACCTGCAATAATAATTTTCATTTAATTTCTTAGGTTACCTATTCGTAGTTTACGTAACACTTTTTAATAAGGGTCAATTATACCATTATTAAAACTGCGTTTAAAGAATTAGGCATGTAATACAATGCAAAATTACATAATTTTATTAGGGTAGCATTTTTTTTAGCCTTTTTAAGCATCGACCTGGTTACATCATGAAAATCGAAATTTTTGGAAGTCTACTTTCCTATATCGTATCTTTGCAAAAAAAAATATTATGCCCGAAAAGGTTACTCCGTATAAAGATTCTAATCTTGGCAAGAAAGAACAAGTCACTAAAATGTTCGATACGATTTCGAAAGACTATGATGGCTTAAACCGTGTTATTTCCTTTGGAATAGATATAAAATGGAGAAAGAGAGTCGTCGCTTTACTTAAAAAAGAATCCCCACAGACCATCTTGGATATCGCCACAGGAACTGGAGATTTAGCTATTGCTTTGGTGAAAACTGGTGCACGGAAAATCGTTGGCCTCGATATATCTCCAGGTATGTTGGCAGTCGGAAAAGATAAGGTCAAACACAAAAACCTAGATAGCACAATTGAAATGGTTGTAGGCGATAGCGAAAAACTATCTTTTGCCGATAATTCGTTCGATGCCGTCACCGTATCCTTTGGAGTTCGGAACTTTGAAACCTTAGAAACTGGACTTTCCGAAATTCTACGTGTATTGAAACCACAAGGAGCCTTGGTTATTCTTGAAACCTCCGTACCTACAAAGACGCCCTTTAAACAAGGCTATCACCTGTACACCAAATATGTGCTACCCGTGATAGGGAAGGTTTTCTCAAAAGATAATTCCGCCTACGGTTATTTAAGCGAATCTGCAGCCGTTTTTCCACATGGTGAAACCTTCAACAATATTTTACGCAAAATCGGGTTTATAGAGGTAACCAATATCCCCCAAACATTTGGGGTGGCATCAATTTATGTTGCTAAGAAAGCGTAATAGATTTAGCTATCCTTACGCTGTAATTCAACCATGCTTTATGCAGGTTTTTGTAATTAGTTTTAGATGAAGAAATGGATTTTGATAGGTATTATTTTGCTATTCGCCACGCAATGGACTAGTGCCCAATTTAACGAAAAACCAGTGCTCAACAAGGAGAATGAGGATAAGAAGTTTTTAAATTATGGTTACTTCCTAGGTTTTAACCAGTATGACTTCAAGTTCGACTATATAGATAACGACAGGGATATACTTACAACCAAAACGCTAGGATTCAATGTAGGACTTATTGGCGAAATGCGGTTGAATGAATTTCTGGATCTTCGAATAGAACCAGGATTACATTACACGGCAAGGACCATTGGCTTTCCAGGTTTTGAAGAAGAGCGAGATGCAATAAGGGAAATAAAATCAACATATATCAACTTTCCATTACTACTAAAAGCCAGTACACGCAGAATAGGTAATTGGAAACCGTTCATTATCGGTGGTGGCTCTATGTCCTTAAACTTAGGCAGCAACGAAAGTAGCCTTGATGATAATTCAGCAGGGACTTTTAGAATGACAAAATGGGTCTACAACTACGAACTCGGTTTTGGCATTGACTTTTACCTGGAATATTTTAAGTTCAGCCCTTCTATCCGTGGTGTTTTTGCATTGACGGACGAACTAATTAGGGATAATGACCCAAACAGCCCATGGACAGGAAACATTGATGCTATGCGTACCAGAGGTATTTTTGTAAACTTTACTTTTGAATAAAAGCTTATTCCCTACGTCTAATTTCATTTAACAAAATAGCCGATGCCGTCCCTACATTTAGGCTTTCAGTAGTAGCTTTTCCATACTGCGGTACAGAAACACTATAGGTACAAAACTGTTTTACCGCAATAGAAATACCATTACCTTCATTGCCCATGATCAAAATTCCTTTTTTTGGCAATTCACTTTCATACACCGATGCACCATTCATAAACGAACCGTAAACTGGGAGAATATTGCCCTGTAAAAAAAGTGAGAGATCCGTATATGAAATATTTACTCTTGCAATAGAACCCATAGTAGCCTGTAATACTTTAGGATTATAACAATCTACCGTGTCTTGGGAGCAGACCAAACTTGAAATTCCAAACCAATCACACAATCGAATAATCGTCCCTAAATTACCTGGATCTTGAATACCGTCCAAAACCAAAATCCAATCTTTAAATCCAATAGGTTCTGAAGGAGGTATATGAAATACGCCCAATACACCGTTGGGGTTTTTAAGTGCACTCATCTGCTGTAATTCTTTGGCTGAAACTAGCTGTAGGCAATCATACTTCACATTAAAATTTGCAGTTTTGGTAACGTATACCTTGTATGGCAAAATAATGGAAGTAAGAAGTTCCTCCAAGGCCTTTTTCCCTTCTATTACAAATAGCCCATGTTCATTTCGGTACTTTTTTTGCTGTAAGCTTTTTATTAGTTTCAATTCACTTTTAACAACCATTCAAATAATGTATTTTTGATTTCTATGAATACGGCACTATGCTTTAAAAACAACATAGCTAAAATAAGCTTATTATCGCTTCTAGCAATGGTAGTGCTGTCATGTAATTCCCTTAAAAAAATTGATGGTGATGAATATTTGGTGGCAAATAACACTTTACTGGTTGATTCGCTCAAAATTAATGACGAGACCATTGAACGTCTAATTTACCAAAGACCAAACGCGGCCCTTTTGGGTTACCCTTTACGCCTTAACCTATACAATCTTGCGAAAGAAAACCCAGATTCTCTTTTCCAAACCTGGCTCTACAGAAAACCCAACAGAAAAGAACGATTGACGAAGCTACTTTCCGAAAAACAGGTAAAACGTTTGGGAGAATCCTTTTTTGTTTCAGGAATGAGTAACTGGCTCAAAGACATAGGAGAGCAACCCGCAGTGCTAGATACTTCCAAAACCCGAAGAAGCTTGCAGCGTATTAGCTCCTATTATTACGATAGAGGCTACTTTAACAATACCACGCATTATAGCGTAGATTCCACTGACAGAAAGCAGCGGGCCTCAGTAGCCTATCAGATTAGGCTAGGAAAACCCTTTTTAATAGACTCAGTATCCAACGAAATATCTTCCAAAGCAATAGACTCTTTGTACTTTATCAACGCGGGACAATCGTTGGTTAAAAGAGGGCAACAGTTTAATCGCGATGTTTTTAATGAAGAAAGAGAACGACTTACTGCCATCTTCCGAAATAACGGGATACGAAATTTTCAAGAAAGCTCCATTACTTTTGATATTGCTAGGGACACTATAGTGCAAGGGAACGATCAAAACATGAATATTGTCCTGAACATTGGGGACCTTAAAAAAAGAGGGGAAAACCAAGTTACCACTGAGGAGTATAAGGTGGAAAAAATTAATAATATTGATATTTTTACAGATTATCTTTCTTCTAACAATGAGAATGAACTAAATACAATTACCTACGAGGATTATACCATACACTATTCCGGGAAATTTCGAATAAAGCCAAAAACCTTAGCAAACGCCATCTTTTTTAAAAGGGGTAATACCTATAGGGATATTGACAAAATAAGAACGTCCAGACAATTGAATAGTTTAAATATTTTCAAATATCCCAATATTATATTTCAGGAGGACAGTCTTACCAATAAAGTAAATACCAGTATATACTTAGCACCAAAAACCAAATACTCCTTAGGAACGAACTTTGAGGTAAGCAGGTCTAATATTAGAAGACTGGGCATAGGTGTTGGTGCATCCCTGCTAATAAGAAATATTTTTAAAGGCGCAGAAAATCTAAGCATATCGGTAGACGGCGCATTTGGACTTCTGAGCAGTCCCTCTTTCCAAGAAGATTTTTTCTCCGAAACCGGGGGTGAAATTACCTTAAATTTTCCACGGATATGGTTTCCCTTTCTAAATACCACAAAACTCATCCCAAACTACACCTTACCCAAAACCAGAATCGGAATCGGAACAAGTTTTCAAAAAAACATTGGATTGGACAAACAGGCGCTGAATAGTATATTAGGCTACAAATGGACCCCTTCTGAATTCAAAAATCATAACATCGAATTGCTTAACATACAGTATGTACGTAATGTAAACCCCGAGCGCTTCTTTAATGTGTATAACAACACCTACAACGACTTAAACAGAATAGCTATAAAGGACAATATAACAGTTAACCCAACCTATTTTAATGTTGATGGAAATCTTACAACGCCAATAGAAGCTACAGATGGCAATATTTCCGGGACCACAGGTTTCACCGACGATGTTTTAGATGGTGCCATCCCTGTCACCTCAAACGGGTTGACCCAAGAAGATTTTAACGATGTTAAAAGCATCAATGAGCGCGAAACAAGACTTACAGATAACAATCTTATTCTTTCAACCAATTATACCTTTAACAAGAACAATAGGAACGGTATAACGGATAATAAATTTTATCAGTTCCGGTTCAAACTAGAAAGCGCAGGTAATCTATTGTCCGCTCTGTCCAATATAATGCCATTCAATGAAAAGGATAACCAGCTTTTAGTTTTCAACGTTCCCTTTTCGCAATACATAAAAACCGAATTGGATTATGTAAAATACTGGGACCTATCGCGCTCCAACGTGGTCGCTGCAAGAGGTTTTTTAGGAATCGCAATTCCTTACGGAAATTCTAATAATATTCCGTTTGTACGCAGTTACTTCGGTGGTGGCTCTAACGACAATAGAGCTTGGTTTCCATATTCTCTGGGTCCAGGAAGTACATCCGCGGTAAACGATTTTAATGAGGCTAATTTTAAACTAGCCCTTAACTTAGAATATCGTTTTCCTGTTGCGGGTAATTTAAATGGGGCTATTTTTGCTGATGCAGGAAATATTTGGAACGTTTTTGATGATGTAACAGATCCCAATGCCACATTCAGTGGTCTATCCTCTTTAAAGGACATTGCTCTTGGAACTGGATTTGGAATCCGTTACGATTTTACATATTTCCTTTTTCGCCTAGACCTAGGCTTCAAAACATATAATCCTGCAGAACAACAATCGAAAAGATGGTTCCGGGATTATAATTTTGCCAATTCAGTATTGCAAATAGGTATTAACTATCCTTTTTAAGTCTAATTCTTTTGTTACTTTTGTTTCTTAATTTTTTTTTGAAAACTAAAGACCAGAAAGACTATGGACCACAACATTAAACCGGGAGTTGCTACCGGAGATCAAGTTCAAGAAATATTCAACTACGCAAAAGAAAAAGGTTTTGCATTACCAGCAGTTAATGTAATAGGATCCGATACCATAAATGGTGTACTAGAAACAGCGGCAAGTCTTAATGCACCCGTTATTGTTCAATTCTCAAATGGAGGCGCGCAATTTAATGCAGGAAAGGGACTATCGAACGAAGGTCAGAATGCGGCCATACAAGGAGCTATTGCAGGTGCAAAACACGTACATCAATTAGCCGAAGCTTATGGAGCGACCGTTATTTTACATACAGACCATTGTGCAAAAAAATTGTTGCCCTGGATAGACGGTTTGTTGGATGCCAGTGAAAAACACTACGCAGAAACGGGTAAATCCTTGTTCAGCTCGCACATGATTGACCTTTCAGAGGAGCCTTTAGAAGAAAACATCGAAATCTGTAAAGGGTATTTGGAGCGCATGAGCAAAATGGAAATGACCTTAGAAATAGAATTGGGCATTACAGGCGGTGAAGAAGATGGTGTTGACAATTCTGATGTAGATGATTCTAAATTATATACCCAACCAGAAGAAGTAGCTTATGCCTATGAGGAACTTTCCAAAGTAAGCCCAAGATTTACTATTGCTGCAGCCTTTGGCAATGTTCATGGTGTTTATAAGCCAGGAAATGTAAAGCTGACTCCAAAAATTCTTTTAAATTCACAGGAATACATATCAAAAAAATACAATGTAGAACACAATCATATTGATTTTGTTTTTCATGGTGGTTCAGGCTCTACAGTCGAAGAAATTAGAGAAGGAATTAGCTACGGTGTTATTAAAATGAATATTGATACTGATTTACAATATGCTTTTCTTGCTGGAGTAAGAGACTACGTTCAAGACAATAAGGATTATTTACAAACACAAATCGGTAATCCAACGGGCGCAGATGAGCCAAACAAAAAATACTATGATCCAAGAGTTTGGTTGAGAAAAGGGGAAGTATCCTTTATAGAGCGTTTGAAAAAAGCGTTTGAAGATTTAAACAACGTAAATACTTTGTAAAATATCCTATCTAATATTTAAAATGGAAGACGATATGACTGCTTGGTTTAAAAGGAAAGAAAAAGGAATACAAACTTCAACAGAAGAAAAGAAAGACACTCCAAAAGGGCTTTGGTATAAATCGCCAACGGGCAAAATAGTAGAGTCTGACGATTTAGCCAACAACTTTTATGTTAGTCCAGAGGACGATTACCATGTTCGTATAGGCAGTAAGGAATATTTTGAAATCTTGTTTGACAACAATACCTTTACAGAA
Source organism: Maribacter sp. (assembly GCA_047632415.1). Lineage (GTDB taxonomy): Bacteria > Bacteroidota > Bacteroidia > Flavobacteriales > Flavobacteriaceae > Maribacter. The sequence continues at coordinate 4,219 of JBLICT010000060.1, read as the reverse complement.
CTGGATGCCAAACTTTCTTCTAAAGACCCTCTAAAGTTCGAGGATACAAAAAAATATGCCGATCGCCTTAAAGCGGCTCAGAAAAAAACGGGACTTAAAGATGCGGTGAGAACCGGGTTTGGAAAATCTTTAGGAAAGGATATTGTCATCTGCTGTATGGATTTTAGCTTTATAGGTGGTTCTATGGGTAGTGTTGTAGGAGAAAAAATTGCGCGAGGTATCGATTATGCTATCAAAAAGAAAGTTCCCTTTCTTATGATTTCAAAATCTGGTGGTGCGCGTATGATGGAAGCTGCTCTTTCGTTAATGCAATTAGCAAAAACTTCTGTTAAACTAGCACAACTAGCCGAAGCTGGTTTACCATATTTATCGCTTTGTACAGATCCAACCACAGGAGGCACGACAGCGTCTTATGCGATGTTGGGAGATATAAACATAGCAGAACCAGGCGCTCTTATTGGGTTCGCAGGACCACGTATTGTGAAAGATACTACAGGTAAGGACTTACCCAAAGGATTTCAATCTTCAGAGTTTCTACTGGAGCATGGATTCTTGGATTTTATCACGCACCGCAGAGAATTAAAGAAAAAAATAAATCTTTATATCGATTTAATACAGAATATTCCTGTAAGAAAGGCAGAAGAGAAATCTGCATAATACATCTAATGTAATAGAATTAAAATACAAGCCCGTAATTCATTTGAATTTCGGGCTTTTCTCTATTATAAAACCAGAACTATATTAAGATTAGTTTTGTTTTTTACATCACTACTCACATTCTTGTATTAAAATACTAACCACACTTCAGAAAAAGCAGCAAATAATAAGACTATCACTTATGGTTCTATACCATATCAAAGTAATAAGGGAATATGAGGAAGTATTTAAAAAGATGACATTCATTCTTCCAGCCAGTGGACTATGACCAATTTAGAATTATACAGCACCCAGATAAAGGCATCAAGGAATTTGAACCTGACCCCAAAAGCAAGAAACGCATCGGTTTGGCTTTTTTTTTACTAATCTACGCTCAAGGATGTAATAGACTCACCAGCGGCACCTATATCTTTAGAACAAGAAATACGGACGAAGATACTACTAGCCTGGCCAACATACATTTCTTTAAAAAAGGTAAATTCGCAGTAGACTTGAATAGGGATGGGAAATTGAAAAGTGCCAACAATGAATTCTTGAAAATCACTGGAGTAATCATTGAAATTGAAGTGGAGTCTGGGGTTTATACCATCGCCTATGATCTGAAACTTGAAAACGATGAGGTAGTAACAGGTACCTTTTCCAAAGGTTTTGACCAAGTGTAAGACATCCTTAAAGATTAGGTATAAATTTTGGTTTTCAAGAAATCAAAAATTAAAAAATAATAGTATCTTTGCAGCCTGACTGAAAATCACTCAGATACATAAAAATCATTAAACGAATATTGGAATGTATTTAACAAAAGAAGTAAAAGCCGAAATCTTTAAGAAACACGGCGGAAAAACGGAGAACACAGGTTCTACGGAAGGTCAAATCGCGCTGTTCACACATCGCATAAATCATTTGACTGGTCACTTGAAAAAAAATCACAAAGACTACAATACAGAACGTTCATTAGTGAAGTTGGTAGGAAAAAGAAGAAGTCTTTTGGATTATATGATAAAGAATGATGTTGTTAAGTATCGTGAGCTTATCAAAGAATTAAATATTAGAAAATAATTTTAAAAAGGGGAAAGCTAGCTTTCCCCTTTTTAAAATTAAGCTGACCCGAGGATTCTGGGGATTCCAGTACATAAAATTTCAAAGTCCTGAAATCAAATCCTATATATATAAAGGATAGGCAAAATTAAAAGCTGCACACAGTTTTTCATTGGTCGAGTGCTTACCGCACATACAACAACACAACCTTCTGGCTTCAACAACCGGATGACCATTGTTTAACAAAATCCCGAAGGTTCGGGTAAAAATCAATTTTATGATTCCAAAAGTTTTTAGAGAGGTCATTGACCTAGGTGACGGTAGAGAAATTTCTATCGAAACTGGAAAATTAGCAAAACAAGCGCATGGGAGCGTTGTTGTGCAATCAGGAAAATGTATGTTATTATGTACAGTAGTTTCCAATTACGAACAAAAAGACCTTGGTTTTTTACCACTAACAGTAGATTACAGAGAAAAATTTGCTGCAGCAGGTCGTTATCCTGGAGGATTCTTCAAAAGAGAAGCAAGACCAAGTGATGGTGAAGTCTTAACAATGCGTTTAGTGGATCGCGTTTTACGTCCATTATTCCCAAAAGATTATACGGCAGAAACTCAGGTGATGATACAGTTAATGTCTCATGACGATGACGTTATGCCAGATGCAATGGCAGGATTAGCAGCTTCGGCAGCGATTCAATTATCAGATTTCCCTTTTGAATGTGCCATCTCTGAAGCTAGAGTTGGCCGTGTAAATGGTGAATTTGTAATCAATCCAACACGTGCTCAATTATTAGAATCTGATTTAGATATGATGATTGGTGCTTCTGCAGATTCAGTAATGATGGTAGAAGGTGAAATGGATGAGATTTCTGAAGAAGAAATGGCAGATGCCATTAAGTTTGCTCATGAAGCTATTAAGGTTCAGTGTGCTGCTCAATTAAGATTGGCAGAAGCATTTGGAAAGAAAGATGTTCGTGAATACGAAGGTGAAAAAACAGATGCAGATTTAGAGAAGAAGGTTCATGATATGGCATACGATAAAGTATATGCTATAGCAAAAGCTGGATCAGCTAAACACGAGAGAAGTGCTGCATTTGCTGAAATTAAAGCAGACATAAAAGCTACTTTTTCTGAAGAAGAATTAGCAGATTATGGTGGTTTAGTTTCTGATTATTACCGTAAAGCTGAAAAAGCAGCCATTAGAGATTTAACCTTAAACGAAGGGTTGCGTTTAGATGGTCGTCAAACAGATGAAATTAGACCAATTTGGTGTGAGGTAGATTACTTACCATCAACTCACGGTTCTTCTATTTTTACGCGTGGAGAAACTCAAGCATTAGCTACCGTAACTTTAGGAACATCTAGAGATGCAAACAAAATAGATATGCCATCTCACGAAGGTGAAGAAAATTTCTATTTGCATTATAATTTCCCTCCTTTTTGTACAGGTGAAGCTAGACCAATTCGTGGAACCTCTCGTAGAGAAGTTGGACATGGTAACTTAGCACAACGTGGTTTAAAAGGAATGATTCCTGACGATTGTCCTTATACAGTACGTATAGTATCTGAAGTATTAGAATCTAACGGTTCTTCTTCTATGGCTACTGTATGTGCAGGTACGATGGCTTTAATGGATGCTGGTGTGCAAATGATTAAACCAGTTTCTGGTATTGCTATGGGATTAATTTCTGATGCAGCTTCTGGAAAGTATGCTGTATTATCTGATATTTTAGGCGATGAAGATCACTTAGGAGATATGGATTTTAAAGTAACAGGGACTGCAGACGGTATTACCGCTTGCCAAATGGATATTAAAGTAAAAGGATTATCATACGAGATTTTAGTGAATGCACTGCAACAAGCGCGTGCTGGTCGTTTACATATCTTAGAGAAATTGACGGATACCATTGCTACACCAAATGCAGATGTTAAAGATCACGCTCCTACAATGGTAACAAGACGTATCCCTAACGAATTTATCGGTGCCTTAATTGGACCTGGTGGAAAAGTCATTCAAGAGATGCAAAAGGAAACTGAGACCACTATTGTTATTAATGAGGATCCAGTAACTGAGGAAGGTATCGTAGAAATTTTAGGTGTAGGTAGTAAAGGTATTGATGCTGTTATGGCAAAAATCGATGCTATTCTGTTCAAACCTCAAATGAATGAATCCTATAAAGTTAAGGTCATCAAGATGCTTGATTTTGGAGCTGTAGTAGAATATCTTGATGCTCCTGGCAACGAGACTTTATTGCACGTATCTGAATTGGCATGGGAACGCACAGAGAATGTAACTGATGTTGTGAATATGGGTGACGAGTTTGAAGTGAAGTATTTAGGTACAGATCCAAGAACACGTAAAGAGAAAGTTTCTCGTAAAGCACTTTTACCAAAACCAGAAGGCTTTGTAGAAAGACCACCACGTGATGATAAACGCAGAGATGACCGTCGTGGAAACGATCGTAATCGTGATAGAAAGCCTAGAAGAGATTAAATAAATTAAAGGTTAATTAAAAAGCCCTAACTT
>JBLICT010000059.1:0-15726 GCA_047632415.1 Maribacter sp. | reverse complement strand
GTTTTTACGATACCTGCATTAATACCTATAAGCTCCTCTCTCGTCATCCCAGGCTTTCTTGGGATTCCAGAAGTAATTACCGCAATATCACTATTGGCTGTTTTAGCATAGTCATTCGTGCTTCCTGAAATCTTAGTATCAAAACCGTTTAAAGAGGCCGTCTGCATCAAATCCATTGCCTTACCCTCTGCGTACCCTTCTTTTATGTCTAAAAGGACAACCTCTGATGCAAAATCCTTGATTGCGATATACTCCGCACAACTTGCACCTACTGCTCCTGCTCCTACTACTGTAACTTTCATCTATTGATTAATTTATATGGTTATCACTGTAAGACCACAACTATCATTATCTATGGTTATAGCCTCGACTTCAAAAATAAGTATTTATTGATAAAAAACAGGATGGACTACTTTAATAATGCACGATAAACCCATACAAAAAATATCGATGAACGGACAGGTACGTTAAAAAAAAGGGTGGTTCAACGAAGATATCGGAAAATTGTTACCATACAACGAATTTTAGTAATAAGGCAATCTACATGCCCGTTATCATATCTGGATACCCAAATCCGAAAACCTACTTTAATGATGAAAAAATTACTTTCGTTAATGGCGATACTTGCCATTATCTTTTCTTGTAATTGCACTAGAATTGAACAGAACAACGATCCCATTATTGGGATATGGATTGAAGCTGCATCCGTTCAGGAAGGTAGTACAGCCAAAAACACCACACGTAAAGAATGGATTTTTAACGATGTATACCTGGGAAGGTACCACGAGTTTAATGCAGGAAAAATAATTGAGCAAACCGACTTTAGATGGTCTCAAGAAGATGGCATCTATACCTTAGAGTACGGGGGTGTAATAAACAAACCTATCGATATCGTAATCATATCAAAAGGTGCCTTGCTTCAACAAAACGATGGGAATATTCTTGCTATAAAGGAGTAAACAATTTTAACAGAGCCATGGGAAAGGGCCTATCTGGAGTAATCTGGGTAGGCTTTTTTATGTTTTGGGAGTACTGGTCCACTAGACTAATACGTTTTGTAAGCAATCAAAGCATTTAGACTAGGTACTCAACGATCCATTTTCATGATTACCGACACCCCTGTATAAACATAACTTTAATTCTAGCTTTAGTATATAGCCTTAGTATATTGCTTGTATGCTTTGCTATTTTCATAGACACTTAAGGAAACAGCAGTCACATCTAATGCTTCGTAAGATCACAATAGTTTATCGATAAACGCCTCATTAAGCGTTTCTTCTAAAAAGCTAATTTCGTTTTTGCCAATAGGTATAATCTTCGTTAATCGCTATTTAAAAATATCGACCAATTCACGACTATCTAAACCCAAAATTCACCCCCACAGTGGCGGTGTTAAACTCACCTAATGTATAGTCAGCATGTAATCGAAAGAACCCTAGCTTTAATTTAGCTCCGATACTACCAGTTACACCGCTTACATTCTCGGTAATAGAGAAAGGGTCTACATACGTTTCGGATGCGAACGGTCCGCTGGTTACCCTATACTCTCCAAGAACATCGGTTTGGGATTTTCCTGTTATATAACCTAAGCCTCCATAAAAGTTGATAATGGGTAATTTTGTTGAAACTACAGCACTAAAAGACCAAGTACTCATTTCAGCCTCAATACGTTGGTTTGCTCCATCTACCAAATTGATATTCGAAAGATCAAAATCACCATCGAGCTTTGTATATCCTATAACTCCAGATATAGCAATAGGCAATATCTTATCCGCTGGTAACCATTTGGTAAAATCGTGCTGTAAACCGAAACCAATAAGACCAACTGAAGCACCGTCATAATCTATCTTAGGTAAAAAACGTGCTTTAATTTCCGTTCCCTTTAAGATTCCCACACTAGCTTGAAGATAGCCTAAGGGAACAAAATCTAGGCCTTCTGCAGAAAGTCCTGACGGGAGTTCAAATTCTTCACGGACAGTAACTCCATCTACCCCTCCTTCAACGAAAACACGGATATCATCTATATCTCCCAATGCAGAAGAAACCGGCCTAGCAATACCTGGATTTTGAACAAAATCTAAATTTTCATAGTCATTAGGATCCAAGATAAAGGTCTTTTTATCCTCTTTATTCTTATGACTTGTAATAGTACCTATTAGGGATATTTCAAATCCTCCCAAAGGTTTGGCGTCCGCAGTATTATACCATCCCGTAGAAAAACCATAAACTGTACTTTCTGAAAAAGGAGCCAAATAATCCGTGGTGAAGCGTTCTGCATCCTCCACGCCAGCAGCAAAAATATTATTGATACTCGTTTGGGCTGTCAACAAAGAACAACTGCAAATTATTAAACCTGTAAAAATACGTTTCATCTTATAAAATTTTAATCCTTGGTTCTACTGGAACACATACGATTGTTTTTACGCATATGGATTAAACACACCGAACGCTCCAATAACTACTAAACTTTAATCAGATAAAACTAAAAAACCTGCACGTATCGTGCAGGTTTTTGTTGTGTAAGTAAGCATTTCTATGTGTCAATGTTCGCATAGACGGCATTCTTCTCTATAAATTCTCTGCGTGGTGGCACCTCATCTCCCATTAGCATAGAAAAAACACGATCTGTTTCAGTTGCATTTTCTATGGTTATTTGGCGCAGAGTCCTAAAGTCAGGGTTCATGGTCGTGTCCCATAATTGTTCTGCGTTCATCTCTCCAAGACCTTTATATCTTTGGATTCCAACTCCTCCACTATAACTATCCGCAATCTCGTCGCGTTCCTTATCACTCCAAGCATATTGCTTCTTCTGCCCTTTCTTTACTAAGTATAAAGGAGGGGTGGCAATATACACGTGACCACCTTCTACCAACTCTCGCATATAGCGGAAGAAAAAGGTAAGGATTAAGGTTTCAATATGGCTACCATCTACATCAGCATCACACATGATGACTACTTTGTGATAACGTAGTTTCTCTAGATTCAAAGCCTTACTATCTTCTTCTGTTCCAATAGTTACGCCGAGGGCTGTATAGATATTCTTAATTTCTTCGTTTTCAAAAACACGGTGAGGCATTGCCTTTTCCACATTTAAAATCTTTCCTCGAAGTGGTAAAATTGCCTGAAACTTCCTATCCCTACCTTGTTTAGCAGTACCACCTGCCGAATCTCCCTCAACTAGAAATACTTCACACAAGGCTGGATCCTGCTCGGAACAATCCGATAATTTCCCTGGCAATCCTCCGATACTCATGACCGTTTTACGCTGTACCATTTCACGCGCTTTTGTAGCAGCATGTCTTGCGGTCGCAGCTAATACAACTTTCTGAACAATAATCTTAGCATCGTCCGGATGTTCTTCTAAGTAATTTGTAAGCATCTCAGACACTGCCTGACTAACGGCAGAAGAAACTTCTCTGTTACCTAATTTTGTTTTGGTCTGTCCTTCAAACTGAGGCTCTTGAACTTTAACGGAAACAATGGCTGTAAGTCCTTCACGGAAATCATCTCCTTGTATTTCGAACTTTAGCTTATCCAACATACCGGAAGCATCTGCATACTTCTTTAACGTAGATGTCAATCCTCTTCTAAAGCCAGACAAGTGTGTACCACCCTCATGTGTGTTAATATTGTTCACGTAAGAATGTAAGTTCTCTGTGTAACTAGTATTATATATCATGGCAACTTCAACAGGAATATCGTTTTTCTCTCCCTCCATTGAAATCACATTCTGAATGAGCGATTCCCTATTACTGTCCAAAAACTTAACAAATTCTTTTAAACCTTCATCAGAATAGAAAACATCGGATACAAATTCTCCTTCTTCGTCTTTTTGCCGCTTATCTGTGATAGAAATCGTAACCCCTTTGTTCAAAAATGAAAGCTCTCGCATTCTACTTGACAAAGTTTCGTAACTATATTCTATGGTTTGGGTGAAAATGGTGGTGTCCGGCAAAAAAGTTACTTCCGTACCGCTATCTTCCGGGGCACACTCCCCAATTGACTTTACAGGATACATAGCTTTACCGCGCTCATATTCCTGCTCCCAAATTTTACCATCCTTAAAAACAGTAGCCCTTAAATGGGCAGACAAGGCGTTCACACAAGAAACACCAACACCGTGCAGTCCACCGGATACCTTATAAGAATCCTTATCGAACTTACCACCGGCTCCAATTTTAGTCATTACAACCTGCAGTGCGGATACCCCTTCTTTTTTATGCATTCCTACAGGAATCCCCCTACCATTATCCCTCGTAGTTACCGAATTATCTTCGTTTATGATAACACTTATAGTATCACAATGCCCTCCCATGGCCTCATCAATGGAGTTATCAACCACTTCATACACCAAATGGTGCAATCCCCTAGTGCCTATATCGCCGATATACATAGAAGGACGCATGCGAACATGCTCCATTCCCTCCAAAGCCTGAATACTATCCGCTGAATAATCCTTAGCGGGCCCTTCGGGCTTTTTCTTCAATGCCTCTTCCTTATTTTTTTCGTCTTCGTTTTTTGCTGCTTCACTCATAAATTTAAGGTTGTTTTTACTTCAAATTCTGCCATCCTACAAATATACGCAATACCCCATGAAATATGATGTTTATAGCCTTTAGCCATTAGCAAGTTATCAACAAAAAATGTGGAAAAACCCATAGTATTTTTAGCTTTTAAAATACCTGCGAAAAACAGCTGCTATTTGCAGTGAAAAAGATAGAAATCGACTACTAATAAGAACAAATACTCTTACAGTAAAATTAAAAGCCTGCGTGAATTCAAAGGTGATCTACTCCAACATAGCCTGAGATAAAATATCGCGCATTACAGGATAGTCTTCGTCCTGGTCAGTATACTTTTTTCGTTCTTCCTTGAGCTGTAACTTCATGTCGGCAATAATAGTTTCGTACTTGCCTTGATTTATTGCGTTATTCAACTCTTTTGGATCTTCCTTAAGGTCATAAAACTCCCAACTAGGCAGTGTTGTTTCTTTGGATGCGCCTTTTTTACCCAAATCTTGACCGTAAAAGAACGCCAATTTGTAACGTTCGTTTCGGATACCAAAATGCGCTGGCCTATCTGGACTATGCAACCAATACCTATAATACATCTGCTTACGCCAATCCTTGGAGGTATTCCCGTTTAGGTTTGCCCTAAAACTTTCCCCTTGAATATAAGCTGGTTTAGCAATACCCGCATAATCCGTTAATAAAGCGGAAAAATCAATATTCAGAATAATATCATCGATACGCTGTCCTCCTTTTATCTCCTTTGGATATCGAATAACAAAAGGCATGCGGAGGGACTCCTCGTAAATCAAGCGTTTGTCAAAAAACCCATGTTCGCCCAAAAAGTAGCCTTGATCTGCAGTATAAACGACAATCGTATTCTCAGCAATTCCTTCATCCTGTAAATAATCGAGGAGCTTCCCGATATTATCATCGATTGCAGCTCCGCATCTCATAAAATCCTTCACGAGTTTCTGATAGATTTTTTTACGCTTTTGAATACTATCCAAACCATCTAATGGATAGGGAAGTCCAGGATACGTGGTCCAAAAATTATCGGTGTCGGTAGCTTTTTGCCAACGCGCTGCCAAATTCTCCAACACTTGTCCTTTAAAAGTTCTCCCCGTAGTTTCCTTTCCAAAATCCATAAGAGATTCAGGCTCCGGAATAGTATCATTTTCATAAAGCGAAGCAAACCGTGGTGGATAATCAAAAGGTTCATGCGTAGCCTTAAAGTTACAGAACATCATAAAGGGTTTGGTACTATCTCTCTTTTTAAGGTGATCTATAGTAAGTTCAGTAATCACATCCGTTGAGAAACCTTCATACTGCTTTCCGGAAGAACCATCACGGCCATCTATCCAGTTTTCCTTGGTTTTTAATATAGGATTCCAGTATTCTCCTTGTCCCGGTAGCACGTTAAAATAATCGAACCCTTCTGGCTGTTCTACCAGATGCCACTTCCCAATTACAGCAGTCTGGTAGCCATTCTCCTTAAAGGTCTTGGCTATATTGGGATGTCCGGCAGGAATTGGCTCGTTTAAGGTATACACCTGATTCATGTGACTATATTGCCCTGTAAGAATGGCACCTCTACTAGGCGTGCAAATACTATTGGTACAAAAGGCATTTTCCAGCACAGCACCATCGTTAGCCAGGCGTTGAATGTTTTGGTTCTGAACGTAGTCTTGTAAAATACCCCCATAAAGACCCCAAGCCTGTGAGGTATGATCATCAGATAAGATGAACAGAATATTTGGTTTTTCAGCCTCGGTAGCAGGCTGATCCGTGCAGGAAACGAACAGTAAACTACACCAAATAAACAAAAAAGACTTTATACAAGTTGCCACCGCTCCTCTCATTTTTCTTAAATTTTAGAATAGCCCTAAATATATTCAATTAATACAGCATTTTAAACCTTAAAGGGAGTAACATTTCTATTTCATTTAAAACTAGAAAAGGAGCACCAAATTCATGGCACCCCTTTAAAGACTAATTAAAAAATCAAAACTGAGTTATTCCTTAAGCATAGCAAACAGATTCATAATGATCCTTACTTCTTATAAGCATCGTCATGTACGTTGGTTACTGCCCTACCAGAAGGGTCGTTCATGTTTTTAAACGCCTCGTCCCATTCCAAGGCAATCTTTGTACTACAAGCAACAGATGGTTCTTGGGGTACGCAAAGTGCTGCGGCATCTGAAGGGAAATGCATTTCGAATATAGACCTATAGTAAAACTCCTCCTTACTGGTAGGTGTCTGTAGTGGAAATCTAAATTTAGCGTTTGCCAACTGCTCATCCGATACTTCAGTATTTACCACTTCTTTGAGTGTATCTATCCAACTATACCCAACACCATCAGAAAATTGTTCTTTCTGCCTCCAAGCAACGCTATCTGGCAACATGTCTTCAAAGGCTTTTCTTACTACCCATTTTTCCATACGTTCGCCATTGATTATTTTATCCTGTGGATTGATGCGCATGGCAACATCCATAAACTCCTTATCCAAAAACGGTACACGGCCTTCTATTCCCCAAGCCGCTAATGACTTGTTCGCCCTAAGGCAATCGTACATATGCAACTTATCTAGTTTCCGAACCGTTTCTTCATGGAAGTCTTTTGGACTTGGTGCCTTATGAAAATATAGATAACCACCAAATAACTCATCTGCGCCTTCACCGGAAAGCACCATTTTTATCCCCATCGATTTAATCACCCTAGCCATTAAGTACATCGGTGTAGAAGCTCTAATAGTCGTAATATCATAGGTTTCTAGGTGATAAATCACATCCTTTATAGCATCCAAGCCTTCTTGAATGGTGAATTTTATCTCGTGATGCACCGTACCAATATGGTCGGCTACCTTACGAGCAGCAGCCAAATCCGGAGAGCCTTCTAGTCCCACCGAAAAAGAGTGTAATTGTGGCCACCAAGCATCGGTCGTGTCGTCTGATTCGATTCGTTTTTGCGCGTATTTCTTTGCAACAGCAGAGATTACGGAAGAATCCAATCCACCAGAAAGCAATACTCCATAAGGCACATCGGACATCAATTGCCTGTGTACGGCAGCTTCCAGCGCTTCTTTAATTTCGTAGATACTGGTCTCGTTTTCCTTAACGGCGCCATACTCCATCCAATCTCTAGAATACCATCTTTTAAGCTCTCCGTCTGAACTATGCAAGTAATGCCCTGGAGGAAAAAGTTCAATTCTGGTACAAGTACCTTCCAATGCCTTTAACTCCGAAGCCACATAAAAAGTTCCGTTTTGGTCCCATCCCATATACAAGGGAATAATTCCCATGTGATCCCGTGCTATAAAATATTCATCCTTCTCTGCATCATAGATGGTGAAACCAAAAATACCGTTCATATCATCCAAGAAATCAACTCCCTTTTCCTGGTACAGGGCTAAGATGACTTCACAATCAGATTCTGTCTGAAAATCGTACTTCCCTACAAACTGCTTTCTTAATTCCCTATGATTATAAATTTCACCGTTGGCGGCTAGCACTAATTTACCATCCTTACTAAGTAGCGGTTGTTTTCCAGAGGCAGGGTCTACGATAGCCAATCTTTCATGGGCTAAAACTGCTTTATCATTACTATATATACCACTCCAATCTGGACCTCTATGCCGGATTTTTTTTGACATTTCCAACAACTTAGGCCTTAGTACCTCGGTACTTTCCTTAACCTCAAATGCACACACTATTCCACACATAATTTTTACTATTATATCAATTTGAATACAAATATGATTTTATTGTTTCAATTATCAAACTAAAGTTAATTATATGATTTCATTATATCACAATAATTTAATTTATTAATATAATTTAAAACTTTAATGCTAAAATTTTACAAATATTAAATCTATATGTAAGTATTGAAAAAAATTAACGACTTTTTAAGCAAATTTAATTTACGAACTACTTAGCTTTGAAATAGTTTAAAACAAACATTAATGATGAAAAAATTAGTTACCCTTGCTCTATTTGTATTTGCCTTGGTTTTTACAACAAACTCCAACGCCCAAAAATTCCCAGAAATGGATAAAAGTCCATCCGACATGGCTTCCTACCCAAGCGATTATAAAATCTCTGAGAAAGTAGTACGCATCTCTTACGGAAGACCACAACTAAACGGTCGTTCTTTATCGGAGCTTGCACCAGCAGGCGAAGTTTGGAGAACAGGCGCCAACGAAGCTCCAGAAATTACATTCTACAAAGATGTGACTTTTGGAGGAAAAGAAGTTAAAGCAGGTACGTATGCATTACTTACCATACCTGGTGAAAAAGAGTGGACAGTAATCCTGCACAGCCAATTAAATCAATGGGGTTCTTATTTTTATAAGGAAGCATCAGACGTGGTGCGTGTTATGGGAAGCACTAGTTCAGGAGATTCCCTTGAAGAATTTTCTATAGCCTTTAAGGATGTAGATGGTGGCGCCCACATGGTTATGGGCTGGGATACTGTTAGGGTAGCCGTGCCGGTAATGTGGTAAATTAAAATAGTATTGAATAAAAAAACCTAAGCTTCGCTTAGGTTTTTTTATTCAATACTATTTAGGGTTTTTACTGCGGAGGTAACTTCCTAATCCCTTTAATGGTAAAACTTCCCTGACTGGAAGATGCCTGGCCTTGGATCGTATCGGCTGCGGCATTCAAAACTACAGATACACGTTCTGTACCCTCTATGTTTACAATAAATTTTAGAGTATTGCCTTTTAGTTGCACATCCTGCCCTGTTAAGACTCCGTTACCTAAATGTACCTCAACAATGGGCGCTCCGTTCTCCATACGCACAAACAGGACTCCTTTTCTATAGGCGTCCTCCGTTCCTTCTACCTCATAATCCCAAACACCAACAACTCCTTTATTCACAACCGTAGTCAAGGACTCCGTTATTGGTATTAGATTAATTGGTGCAGCACATACTGCGTAGCTTGTTGTTAAAACAAAAACTAAGAGTCCGGCTAAAAACTGAAATCGTCTTATCATTTTAAATGTGTACTTAGATATGACCTTACAACGTAAAATTCTTAAAATTATTCGGTTAGCGTTTGTAATTTCATAGGAACTGATGGATTTTGAGAAAGCATCATCCTTTTTATCTACCAGTACCCTCTGCTGCAGCAAAATCAAGATTTTGAAGAACGGGTATTCTTTTTCTCTTTAATACGAACATAAATAAGCTTCTTCCTGCCTTTTGAATCTTCTCTTCGTTCTATTTCAAAATGTGGTATGCTATTAATAAGTGGTGTTAGTTTTTGAAAACCATAGTTTCTAGCATCAAAATTAGGCTGTTTTTTCTGCAATAAACTCCCAACATCACCCAAAAACGCCCATCCTTCATCATCTGCAACGTCATCGATGGTATTAGACATAAAGCGTAATGCTTTAGGTGTAATTTTATCTACCTTATTATCTGTCTTTGGTTTGGATTTATCAGGATTAGTTGCTTCCTCTTCCCCTTGCGCCTTTAATATCTCTATATAAATAAACTTATCACAAGCTACAATGAAAGGGTTTGGTGTCTTCCGCTCTCCTATGCCGTATACCTGCATTCCCGCCTCACGAAGCCTAGTTGCTAAACGAGTAAAATCACTATCACTACTTACAATACAAAAACCGTCTACCTTACCAGAGTACAAGACATCCATAGCATCGATAATCATAGCGGAATCGGTAGCATTCTTACCTTGTGTATACCCGTATTGCTGTATGGGTGTAATTGCATTTTCAAGTAGCACATTCTTCCATTTACCTAAACGAGGATTAGTCCAATCTCCATAAATACGTTTAATGGTTGGATTACCGTATTTAGCAATCTCTTCCATCATTTCTTTTACATATGCAGAAGGTATATTATCTCCATCTATCAATACAGCTAAATTCTTATCCATCGTATTACTTTTTGTAAAGGTAGGATGTTTTAAGGCTTTTTAGGAAATTACCCACTCTAGTTTTCCAATAATCAATTCGTATACAAGTATTTAGTAACTTTAACATATAAAAACAGTAACACAAAAATCTACTATGTTATTTTCTTGGATTAGAACAACCCCATTACTATTGCTAATACTAATTGTTAGTGTAAACATACATGCTCAGAATAAAAAAGAGTACTACCAGCTTAAAACTTACACGGTACAAAACGAAATGCAAGAGCAGCTGGTGGACACCTATCTTGAAAAAGCATTTTTGCCTGCCATAAAAAGGTATGGAATCAATAGGGTTGGTGTCTTTAAACTTCACAATGATACGTTAGTTAAGGCAGATAAAATATACGTTTTCATTCCCTTTTCATCTTTGCTTCAGTTTGAAGCACTGGAAGACTTTTTACTAAAGGATAAAGCGCATCTAGCCGATGGCGAAACGTATTTACAAGCAGCATACGACAAAGCACCGTATGAACGCATCAACTCTGTACTAATGCGGGCGTTTACTGATATGCCTAAAATGATGCCCGTAAAAATGGAAGGGCCACGAGCAAAAAGGGTTTATGAACTTAGAAGTTATGAATCGCCCACAGAGGTAACTTATAAAAATAAAGTACACATGTTTAATCAAGGCGGCGAAGTGGCCCTTTTTAATAGCCTAGGGTTTAATGCAGTTTTCTATGCCGAAGTAATTTCTGGCGATGCCATGCCCAATCTCATGTATATGACTACATTTTCCAATATGGCCAAACGGGACGAATTATGGAAAGGGTTCTTTTCTTCTGATAAATGGACAGCCTTAAAAGAAGATGACTATTATAAGAACAATATGAAGAAAGCGGACATTATGCTGCTCTATCCTACTGAATATTCTGATTATTAAAAAAATAGGGTGTATTATAGGTAATCGTTTTTTAGCTCAAAAAAAAGTGATAGAACAAGTATAAATTAGCGGTAATTTACTGCGGATTTTTCGCCTTTATCGAAGCAATAAGCAGGAATACCAAAAACACCAGTCCCAAATAACCAACCAGATGGTACGAGCCAAAAGTAGACAGACTTAGGCTAAATATACTCGGCGCCAAGGCACTGGCTAAAATCAAAAAACTCATTACTTTTCCGGTAATGCTCCCTAAGTATGTCCTTCCATAAAAACGAGGCCATGCCACGGCATTTAGAACAGCAAAAAATCCACCCATAATACCAAAACCAGCAATTAAAAACGGAACACCTACAGAAGTAGAAAGTAACAAAAACCCTAAAGAAGAAAGTACACCACCTAAAAGCAACAAGTATAGATAAAGCTGCAATGCAATATAATCACTTAGAAAATTAAAAATGGTAGAGATAGTTACGGCCACAATGGAGGCCGGTAAAAATATGCTGATGGCATCGGCCTTCGCAAACCCATCATTTTCAAAAATAGAAACGATATGAAAGGTAAGTCCTGTAATAAAAAAACTATTGAAGGACAACGCAAGTCCGTACATCCAAAAAGCACGTGTAGACTTGGCTTCCTTTAAAGTGTACTGCTTTTTAACAGCTTTTGGCTGTGAGCCTTCCGTTTCAATAATTTTACCGCCATCTGGAACAAGTCCGTAAACCTCTGGCGCGTCTTTATACAAGAGATATGCTAGTATACTGAACAGAAATACGGCTACACCCAAATAACGCCACGCATGTTCCCATCCATTAGAATCAATCAATACACTTACCCACAAAGGTGAGGAAGAAAAACCCAAGGAAACGGCCACACTGCTAACAGCATTTACTTTTCCACGGTTCTTATCGAACCAAATCATTATTACGTTACGTGATGCCATGGTCAAGATTCCCTGACCAGAAAAACGTAGCATAAAAAATAAAATAGTCATTAAAATAAAAGGGATAACCCAGGTATCTTGGTCTAACATTTCCTTGACCAAACTACTAATGGAGGCTGACCAAGAACAAAGGAACAAGGTCAATGCCAGACCCAAGGCTGCCAAAGAAGCAACTTTCCTAGCCCCATAAAGATCGAACCAAACCCCTGCACGCCCAATCAAAAGAGAACTTGCAATAGTTCCAATCATATAAGCATTACTAAACTGATTTCTAGAAAGACCCAAGGCATCCTTTACCGGATCCGTAAAAACAGAAACCCCTATGGTTTGCCCTGGTATACTAA
Source organism: Maribacter sp. (assembly GCA_047632415.1). GTDB lineage: Bacteria > Bacteroidota > Bacteroidia > Flavobacteriales > Flavobacteriaceae > Maribacter. The sequence goes on along the minus strand of JBLICT010000059.1, from coordinate 3,107 downwards.
AGAAAACACCCACAGTGGCAATTGCCAAAATAACATAGCCATAAAAAAATGGACTTTTAGCAGGATTAATACTTAGGAGATTTCGTTTGGTAGACATGCTTTAATTTCCCTGCAAAAGTAAATCTTTGATTGAGATTAACGTTTGTTATACTGGCTTAGTCTGTGATTATAATATTTCAGAATAGCCATACCCTAGTCCATAATCTGAAATTCCACCCGCCTGTTACTTTGGCGACCGGTACTTGTAGCGTTTTGCATTACCGGTTTTTCGCTACCAAATCCGTGATAGGATATCCGTGTACTGTCAATTCCCTTCTCCATCAAGTAGTCAGCTACGGCTTTGGCCCTGTTTTCGGATAGCTGTTTGTTGTATGCGCTATTACCTATAACATCCGTATGGCCAGATATTTGAATCTTTAGGTTTTTGTGAAGAGACAAATAGACTTCTATTTCATCCAACTCTGTTTTCGACTTGGGTAACAACTGGAAGGTATCAAAGAGAAACAGCAAATTTTTGAATGTATGGATGCTATCCAGCTGAAAAAATTTTCCATCGGTAAGATCACCTGTTCCAAGATGCATCTTAAGATTTAGTGGCACTACAGATACCATATCAACATAGTAATACGAGCCCTTTGTAACATTCCGCTTAGTTCTAAATTTTTGGGTGCGTGCATTATTTTTAAAATTGCCAATAATGATATAGTTCTCCGTGCCTTTTGCTACAAATTCCTTTTCTACTCTTACCCAATCTTTTTTATCCGAATAGAAATCAGAATATTTTATTTCGAAATAATTGGAGACGTCCCCAGAGATTTTGGAAAGGTGCATTCTTGACAAGGTTTTTCGCGTGGCTACCATGACAGGGTTTTCCGTGAACTGTATCCCAAATTCTTTAATAGCAAAATCAGAGCGCTCCGCCAAGCTTACATAAAAAGAAACCGTATACGTCTCCTCTTTTATCAGCTTTTGAATTAACGGAGCCTGTATATACTCCCTATAATCTTCTGGTGCGTAAAAGTAGAACCCCACATACCCGACCCCAAAATTGGCAGGTTGCTCACCGTTAAAATTTTTTGGAGTTCCCATTGCCAGGCTACAGCCATTAAAATAATCTGTAGACCCTTTGGTGGGTGTTACCCAATCTACCACATCATCGTGTAGATTTCCTAATTTTTGAGGGCAGTTGACAAAACGTTCAAAGCTGGGGTTTTTAACTAGATTTTGGGCAATAGTATTTTGTATGCATACCGTAAAGAGCATAGAAAAAAGAACAAAGAGAGGGTCGCGACAGCTCATGGATGTTTGTTGTACACCCCTAAAATAAGAAAATCCCTACTCCTTTGCAGGAGTAGGGATTTTGTATGCTTATTTCAAAACCTTTTAAAAATCGAACTTATAGGTAGCACCACCCAAAACCTGAAGCCCTTGAACTTGAAAATTTGCCCAGCGCTGGTAGTTGTTGTTAGCTATATTGGATGCCTTTACAAATAGAGACAATTGGTCGTTTACACGATATCCTACATGTGCGTTAGCATCAAAAAATCCGTCTAAAGTTATAAATGTCACAGGAAATTCGGAGGGTGGTACATTGGCAACCGCTACACTGGAAAAATCTTCACGCTCGCCAACATAAAATAAATTAACACCTGCAAACCATTGCTCCCCAATCTGGTAATCCATGAACAAGGAAGCTTCTAAATTCGGTAAGTTCCAAGCAGGATTATCGGTTTCGGTGGTATACTCATTTATCTGAACATTGACACCTAAAATAAAATTTCGGTTCACATCCACATTCAATTCACCAAAAACACCAATGGTCTTTATATCGTCATAGAACACATCAAAAGAATTACCAAAATAATACCCTCTATCATCATTCCTAAACAGATTCTGTGGATTTAATCGAAACAAGGGCCTATTGTTTTCCGCACTATAAGAACCCTTTAGATTATAACTTAAATTGGGTAATAACTGGCCTTTTACACCAACGTAGGCGTTGTATTGACTATCCGTCGGTGCTATATCTAAGGTGGGAGAAACAAAAGGATTGTCTTCTACAAATCCATAAAAAGAATTTTGACGTAACTCCCCTACCACTCCACCATAGGCGATGACCGTTTCCTCTAATAAGCGGTAGGAAGCAGTTATTGCTGGATAGATATAAAAATTACCTTCACTATTTTCCAAATCCATACCATACACTAAATTCACACCTAGGTTAAGAGACAAATCATCCCTAAGCATCTGCAAACTAGGACGTATCCCGGCTTGTAGCTGACCATAGTTTATACCTCCTTCGTTTACGGTGTTACTTAAATTGGTATTTTCAAAACTCCCGCCCACATAATCGGTATTTAAACCAACAATAAATAGCTCCTCGTTTAAGGGAAACTCAAACGCAGCATTAACTATCGCTCGGTTCTCGCCGGACTCGACAGAATCCCCGAACCTACGAAATTTCGCATCTACACCTTTAAAGAAAGAATCCTCTAAATTAAAATGTCCCGAAACTTCTCCCATAAAATAATTCTGGCCTTCGTCTATAGCGGCTATAGTGGTATCATCAAAAATGCCTTCGGGTAAACCGTACCAGTTGTAATACCGATGTTGCACTCCTAAATTCGCACCCCAATTGTAATCCCGATTACGTTTTTTAAACGCTGCATCAACACCAGAATTGCTAAACCTGTCGTTTAATTGCACCCCTTTAATACCACCTTGGGTGGAGTGGTGGTTCAGTCCAATAACCAAGTCTTCATCCCTGCTTAAGGTCCTATTCGTATAAAAATCGGCATTTACATTGCCAAAATTACCAACTCCTAAAGACGCATAGGAGTTAAAAAGTACGGGGGGCGGTGTTCGTTCTACCGCAGATGCCGTTCCTTTGGATGGTGTAAACGTAGATGCTACTGGCACAGAGAAAATACTATACTTAATTTTCTTTTTTTGTAATACGATAGAGTCATTAAGATTGGGTGTGGACTTTATTTTAAAGGCATCCGAAACCGCAGGCGTATATGCCTTGGTTACTGTAACGGTCTCCGTTCCTATATCTTCCTTCTTATCATCCTCTTGGGCTGTTGCGCAATGCATGCCTATGAACA
>JBLICT010000058.1:0-15742 GCA_047632415.1 Maribacter sp. | reverse complement strand
ACGAAAATGCCTTGGCCATGGCCACCTATTTGTTTGATCATGGGGATATAGATGCTGTGTATTATCCAGGTTTGCCTTCTCATAAAGATCATGAATTAGCCAAACGCCAAATGAAAGGATTTGGTGGGATGCTTTCCTTTGAGCTTAAACCTTATGTAGATGCCTCAAAATTTCAAAAATCCCTTAAACTCATAAAATCTTCTATGAGTTTGGCAGGTGTAGAAAGCACGCTTTTGTCACCAACACAGACGTCTCACGCCTTAATGAGTGCGGAGGTCAGGGAAGAGCAAGGGATAAAGGACGGACTCATCCGTTTTTCCGTAGGTATAGAAGAAGTAGCCGATTTAATTGAAGATATAGAACAGGCAATAGCCCATGTTAAGCTTTCAACTTCAATAGCAGCAAGCGAATAGTTTTTTATAATCTATGTATACCCAGTTTAATTCCAGTAGATATTATGATAAAATTAGATATACTAGTATTTGGTGCCCACCCAGATGATGCAGAGCTTGGCGCGGGCGGAACCATTGCAAAGGAAGTAGCTAACGGAAAAAAGGTGGGAATTATAGATTTAACACGTGGCGAACTTGGCACCCGTGGTTCTGCGAAGCTACGAGATAAAGAAGCAAAGACCGCTGCTGCTATATTAAATGTTGCCGTTCGGGAGAACCTTGGCTTTAGGGATGGTTTCTTTGTAAATGATGAAACACATCAATTGGAAATCATAAAAATGATTCGAAAATATCGACCAGAAATCGTTTTGTGCAATGCCATCGATGACCGCCATATTGATCATGGAAAAGGGAGTAAATTAGTAAGTGATGCCTGTTTTCTAAGTGGACTTATAAAAATAGAGACTCAATTGGATGGAAAAATTCAAGACCCGTGGAGACCTAAATTGGTCTATCACTATATTCAATGGAAAAATATAACACCAGATTTTGTGTTGGATATAAGTGGTTTTATGGATAAAAAAGTAGCTGCTATTTTGGCTTATGGCTCACAGTTCTACGACCGAAATAGTAAGGAGCCAGAAACTCCGATTAGCAGTAAAACTTTTATAGAAAGTGTAAAATACAGGGCCCAAGATATGGGCAGACTGGTTGGAAAGGATTATGCTGAGGGGTTTACGGTAGAGCGATTAATAGCTGTTGACCGTTTAAGTAGTATAATTTAAGCACTTCGCTTGAATTCTTTTTTAGCTTTAGGAATGGTAAAATAAAAACTAGAACCTTTATTTACGGCACTATCTGCCCAAATAATACCATTGTTTTTTTCTACCATTTCTTTACAAAGAGACAAACCTAGACCCGTTCCTTTTTCATCATTAGTACCGTATGTGGTATACGTAGAATCTTTGTTAAAAATTTTCCCTAAAGTTTCCTCGTTCATACCTATGCCGGTATCACGGATATGTACTTCCCAATATTGGGATTTTTGCACAGCACCAATGGTTATCATACCTTTTTCAGATGTAAATTTGAGTGCATTGCTCAATAGATTTCTAATCACGATATCGATTTGATTACTGTCGGAATAGGTGATAGTGTTAGGTTCTATTTTGTTAATAAGGGTAATAGATTTGCTTGAAGCAATTTCCGAAAGCAAGCCTATGTTTTCTTCCACAATATGCTCTAAAGATGTAATACCTGGAGAAGTTGTGGATCCGTTCATTTGAGTCTGACCCCAAGAAAGTAAATTATTCAAGGTAAATGCGATATTGTCTATGTCAGTTTTAAGTTTTGGAACAAAACCTAGGAACTCTTCTTTGCTCATTTCGCCTTCCTTAAAGAGTGTTATCAATCCTTGGAATGCTCCAATGGGTCCTCTTAAATCATGCCCAATAATCGAAAATAGTTTGTTTTTGGTTTGGTTTACTTCCTTTAAGTGAACTTCACTTTGTTCTAAATCTGCCTGTTTAGACAATAATTTCTTATTTAGCTTTTTTTGTATTTTTTCGTTTCTTCTTACAAGAAAGGTGATACAGAGGAATATTAGGAGAATAATCAAAGATGCATAAACATATATCTTTTGCTTGGCTAAGGCCTTATTGTTTTCAAGGATAAGTTGTTCTTTTTGTTGGTCGTATTCAAATTTAGTTTTTAAAAGGGTTAAGCTTTTTTGATTTTCACTTCTAGACAAGGTATCGGATAAGCGCTGGAACAGCTCATGAAAATATAAAGACTTTTTATAATCTCCCTTATTTTTGTGTATGACATATAAAATTTTAGCACAGTCCTTAGTCCCGGACATATAGTTTAGTTTTGTGGATAAATCTAAAGCCTTGTTCGCATACACTTGCGAAATACTATCATTTTTAGCACCTAAACTCGCTTCTGCCATACCGTTCAATAGGGCAATTTCTGATCGGTCATCCTCAAGATTTATGTGTATAAGCTCGCTTTGTTTATACCAGTACAACGCCCAATTATAGTTTTGTTGTTTTAGATAGACCTTGCCTTTTATTTCATAGGCATAAGCTAACCAATCCATTATCTTTTCCTTTTCAAAAACATGGATACTACTGTTTACGCTAAACATGGCTACATCCAACTCACCCATATCGGCATAGGCTGATGCCATATTGCTTAAGGTCTCAGCCATGAAGACTGGATTTCCGATTTCCTCGTTGATTTTTTTTACTTTGTTATAAAACTTCATCGCCTGCTCAAAATCGTTTTGAGAAACATAGAGGTCTGCAATATTTTCATTTAGTATGGATTGCATATTCCTATTACCTATTATGTCCGCCAGTTCTATTCCCTCTAGATATAGTTTTAAGGCCTTAGCATAATCTCCTTTATACCCGTATTCGCCAGCCAAGTCGTTTGTTATTCTCAATCTTAAAGATGAATCATCTAATTCGTTGGCCAGTTTATAAGCATTTTCTAAATTATTAATACCTTTATCGTATTGGCCACTATCTGAATAATAATTACCCAGTTTGGAGTACGCTCTAGACTGTCCAGATTTATAGTTCGATTTTTTACCTAATTGTAAGGCTTGATTAGCTAGAATATAAAGACTGTCTGAGTTATAGAAGCGCTGTTCTTCTGCTAATTCTAACAACGTGTTGATATATGTGCTGTCTATTTCTGAAAAATTCTCTTGTGATTTTAACACAGTAATCTTTACTAAAATATCCTTGGTAGCATTAGTCTGACCAAAGAAAGATGTGTTACAACAAAATAGGATTAAAACGCAAAGCGTTTGTACTTTGGTTAGGGTGCCCTTTGTAACGGAATAATTGACCTTACTAAACATTATCTTCTTTGGTTAACGAAAGCTAAAAATAACAGATGTTTAAATGGAGAACTAAAATATGTTGTGAAATACGTATTTATGTGTGTTTCAGCTAGTAAAATGTGTCTTTTGTCGAAGAATTGGGGTTATGTTTTAGAAATATAAGTGATTTAGATTATTTTCTGAATAGGTGAAGCTAGATAACTTTCACTTCAATTGTTAATTTAATCTGTAATGAAATGTACTGATAAAATACTCCCTTCTTCCAGCTTACTCTGAACACTTATGTAGCCTTTATTTTTCTCAATAAGTTCTTTACATAAAATAAGGCCTAAACCGGTACCACGCTCATTATTAGTTCCTAAAGTAGTATAGTGCTCCGTATTACGGTAAATTTTATCCATAAGCGCTTTGGACATTCCTATTCCAGTATCTTTTATACGTATGGTAATCGTATTTTTTTCCGTGTAAGAATCGATAAATATCTTCCCATTTGCAAGTGTAAACTTGATAGCATTACTAAGCAAATTTCGAAAAATAATAATAAAATGATTGGAGTCAACCGTAAGTGTCAAATTATCAGGTATGTGATTATTTACCGTGATATTTTTTTTATTCAAAGTTTCTTTAAAAAATTGTTCACTTTCTAATAAAACTTCTTTTACTGCTATACTAACTGGGTTGGTAACATCTCCTTTCATTTGGGTAAGACCCCAGTTTAAAAGGTTATCTAAGGTAAAGTGAATATGATCAACATCTTTTTTAAGCTTCGGTCCATAGGTGTAGAAGTGTTGAATTTCCTTATCTTTTTCTAGTGCTGTTCCTAGTAACTGCTTAAGGGAAAGAATAGGGACTCTTAAATCGTGACCCACTATCGAAAAGAGCTTATCTTGATTGTTGTTGATGTTATTGAGTTCTTTTTGTTTGTTGGAAAGAATCGTAGTTTGTAACGTTAATTTTTGGTTTAATTTTCTTTTGGTTCTATTCACACGAAAGACAAGGAAAGCCATGACAATTGCTACCATGAGGCCCACTGTAATCCATTTAACTTGTTTCTTTTGATTGTCTACTCTTAATTGATTTTGTTCTGTAAGGTCTGCTTTATTTTTTTCAAAAGATAGTTTGGTCTTTAACATAGAAATGTCCCGTTTCTTTTTTTCTTTTTCTACAGAATCTCCATATTTTTGCGCTAGTTCTAAATTATATAGTGATTCTGCATCAAAACCTTTTTTCTTGTTTAGGCTGTATAAGGCTTTATAACATTTTTCTATACCAGTTTTTAAAGAGAATGAGGTGTAGAGTTCTAAACTTTTACTAAAATACTTTTCTGCTATTACTAGCTCATTCAGATTAAAATGTGACATGCCGGTAGCGTAGTAAAGATCCGCTTCTCCTTTTTTGTCATTTATAGTTTTATATATGGAATTTGCTTTATCAAAATATAATATTGCTTTTTTATATTCCTTAGTTTGGTTATATACTTCTCCTAGTGTAAGGTATGCGAAAGCTAAAACTTTAACAGCTTCTTGTTTTTCTGAAATTGCCACGCTTTGGGTCAAATAATCAATTGCTTTTTCATATTCCTCTGTTTTTGAGTATAAATATCCCAAATTAACAGATACAAAAACCTTTGTGAGTTTTGACGTATTACTATTAAATTTGGCTTGCGCCTCAGAATAATAGATCAAGGCATCATCATAGTCCTGTAATAAGGAGAACATCGTTCCTAAATTGGTGTTCATCTTAATCACCATTTCTAAATCATTAGTTTTCTCTGCTATTTCCAATGATTTGAGAAAACTAGTATAGGCAGCCGGGTATTCTGCTTTTATGTAATGTGCTTGGGCAATACCATTGTAGGCTTCAATGGCTAAAGAAGGATAATTACTTATAACTGAATTGTCTAAATTTTTATAGTAATAATAGATTGCTTTGTCAGAATTACCATTAAATAATTCATAATAACCAAAATTTAGGAGTGATTGGACCTTACCTTTTTCATAATTTATTTTTTCGCTTAGATTCAAGGTTTTAATGGCTAAGAACTTAACGGTATCTGTTTTGGAATACTTTAACCAATGAGCAAGCTCTAGTAAAAGATCTATATAGTGTTTATCTTCTGGTACAAAATCACTAGTATTCTTCAGCTCCTTTATTTCCCTTTTAAGCTCGTTTGCATTCTTCTTTTGCGAATAAGTAAAACAACTTAAGGCCATAAAAAGCAGTACTAAAATTTGATTTGCTATTTTATAATTGGGAGTCATTTTATGAATCAAATTGAAGTTGGTTTAGTCTAAAGTTATACTAATAAAAATGGGGTTATAAAAATATAAATGTTAGTCAACCCCTAACAATATTTGGGAATCTTACAGCAAAAACACTTCCTTTCTCTCGCTCGCTCTCAACAGTTAATGCGCCCTTGTTTTTTGTTATCATTTCCTTACATAAAACAAGACCCAATCCAGTACCCCGCTCATTATCGGTGCCAAAGGTACTGTAGTGTTCGGAACTATCGAAAACACGGCTTAACACTTCTTTAGACATGCCTATGCCGTTATCCTTTACGCTTATAAAAGTAGTATCATTTTCTTTATAGGTATTCAACCATATCTGTCCGTTTTGCGGAGTGAATTTTATAGCATTGCTAATAAGGTTTCTAAAAATGATATTAAAATGGTTGGCATCCACAACCATAACTAGATTATCGACGAAAGATTTATGTACGGTGATAAACTTCTTATCTAACACCTCTCTAAATAGTTCTTCTATTCTCAGTATATTCTGCTTTATATCAATTTTAACGGGTTTAACGGGTTCTCCTTGCATTTGTGTTTTACCCCAATTCAATAAATTATCTAAGGTAAAATGGATATGTTCAACATCTTTTTTAAGTTTTGGGCCAAATCTATAAAAGTGTTGAACACCCTCTTTATTTTCTAACGCCAGGCCGAGTAATTGCTTTAAGGAAACAATAGGTCCTCTTAGATCGTGTCCTACAATTGAAAAGAGTTTATCTTGATTTTTATTTATCGTATTAAGTTCTTGCTGTTTTTCCGATAGCTCTGTGGTTTGAAGTACCAATTCTTGATTTAGTCTTTTCTCCGTCTTATTTGCTTGAAAAAATAGTATTGATATAGTAATCATACAAGCTAATCCCAAGCTCGTCCATTGTATATATTTCGTTTGTTTAGCAACTTCCTCATCATTTTTGAGATTTAAATTTACTTTATCTTCTTCAAACTCTATTTTTGCTTTCAACATAGAAATGTCACGAGCGCTTTTTTCCTTATAAATTGAATCCGAATAACGTTCTGATAATTCTAAATAGTAGAGCGCGTTTTTAGTGGATTTTTTTTTCTTGAATAATTGATATAAAGCCCTGCATGTCTCTTCAATTCCAATTTTATAATTAATCGATTTGTAGAGGTCTAAACTTAAGTCTAGAAATTCACCAGATGCTTTAAGGTTATCGACGGCTAAATGGGAAATACCCAATCCGTAAAAGGATAATGCCTTATTCATATAATTATTGGAAGATGAATAATAACTATTTGCCTTTTCAAAATAATAAAAGGCTTTGTCAAACCTTTTGTCATGATAATAAACAGCTCCGTAAGCCAGGTATACTTCGTTTAATAACTCTGTTATATTAGCTTTCTCAAGTATAGGAAAGCTTTCATCCAAAAGTTCTAATGCTTTATCGTAATTTTTATTTTCCATATGCAAATACCCGAGGTTGGTAAGTATTCTTGCTTTGGTAATACTAAGTTCTGCATCACTAAAACTATTCAAAGCAAGTTCATAAAATTTTAAAGCCTCATTGTAATCCTCTAGGTAGGTGAAAAAAGTACCAAGATTTGAATTTAGTTTTCTAATTAAATCTTTGTTAACTGTCATTTCTGCTAACAATAAAGATTTTCGGGTATGTTTATAGGACTCTGGGAGATTGCCCAATGTGAAGTAGGCTCTACCCAATACATTGTAAATATTTGACCCTAGTTCTGGGAATTTTTTTAAATCTAGCCTTTTGAGAATTTGTTGATTATAATCGATTGATTGCTGAATATTTCCTGTGAGGAGTTCGTATATGGCTAGATTGGAAAGCGCTTCAAACCTACCCATTTCATAGTCAATAGTTGTACTTAATTGTAATGCTTCTGTAGCCAAGATGGTTATACTATCTGTATTAATGTATTTGTAATTATTGCTTAGTGTATTTAATAATTTTATATAGGATGTGTCCTTAGGCGTAAAGCTAGTCAAGGCTTTCATGTTGGAAAGCTCTTTCCTGTAAAAATCAGCACTATCTACTTGGCAGTAAAGGCTGGCAGTGCTTATAGAAAAGATAAAAAAAACAAAGACGATTTTTTTAATCATGATTTTCATAGGATGATGAGCTCCATAAGAAAAGATTAAAGAAATTTTCTCGGAGTTCTAAAATAGTCAAAAAAACGGATTAGGAAAGTTAAGACTTCAATATTATAGTAATGAATCGGATGTTTTTTTTAATGGCTTATAGAAATTGTAAGCATGGACAAAGACATATGCTTCATATTTTATTTTATAAACTAGCTGTTTTGGTGAACTAATCTGTTGTCAATCAGATTTATACTGCATACAGTTCGTAGCCTGCATGAATTTACTTTTTACGTATATTAAATTACGGTGTAATTCGGTTTTTTATTTTGATAAGTATTTTAAAAAAATTACCTTTGCCAACGCTTACAAATGGTGGTTGTAGCTCAGCTGGTTAGAGCATCGGTTTGTGGTACCGAGGGTCGCCGGTTCGAACCCGGTCTTCCACCCTAAACAAGCTCAAGAATCCTAAGTTTTACTTAGGATTTTTTGTTTTTACCACTTTATAAAATAAAGTATAAAAAATGCCCACTCTTAATTTAAGACGGGCATTTTTAGTTTATTCTGTTGCTGTTTATTTTGCCTGTATATCTACAGAAACTGGCTTTTCTCTGTTTGCTATTTCCCACGCAGTATGGAAAACAAGTCTAGTTCTGTTCTCCAACAAGTCGTAGTTTATTTTATCTGGAGTATCTCCAGGCTTATGATAATCGTCATGCGTGCCATTAAAATAGAAGATTATTGGAATGTTATTTTTTGCAAAATTGTAGTGATCACTTCGGTAATAAAAACGGTTAGGATCGCTTTCATCGTTATAGGTGTAATCCAATTCTATATTAGTATATTTTGAATTTACAACTTCCGATAGTTCGTGTAGCTCTGTGCTTAACTTGTCAGAACCAATCAAATAAATGTAGTTTCTTCCGCCTTCTCTTTTTGGGTCAATTCTACCTATCATGTCAATATTTAAATTGGCAACCGTTTTTGATAATGGAAAAATAGGTTCCACATCGGTATAATACAAGGAACCTAATAAGCCTTTTTCTTCTCCTGTAACGTGCAGAAAGACAACCGAACGTTTGGGGCCATCACCAGCTTCTGAAGCATTTTTAAAAGCCTCGGCAATTTCTAAAAGTGCTACAGTGCCGGAGCCGTCATCATCAGCACCGTTGTTTATTTGACCATCATCGTTTACACCAATATGATCTAAATGCGAAGATATAACCACGTATTCATCTGGCTTTTCGGTTCCTTTGATGAAAGCAACTACATTTTCGGAATCTATTTCATCTGCATTGCCTATAATATCTGATGATACGGTTTTGTTTAATATTTTTGGAGTATTATCCTTTAGTATATCAGGTAGAATAGAAGCTGCCATATCATCGCTTATAGTGGCGCTAAATCCTGTTTTCTGCAGACCTTTCACACTCATCCTACCCGAAGAATTATTTTTAGACCTGTTATAATAAGCCAAAACTCTGGGGAACAAATTAGGTGAATATAATAAGACTCCCTTTGCTCCTTTATCCATAGCAAATTGAATTCTCTTCATGGGATCTTCACTCCATTTAGAAGGTTTTTTAGTACCTGTTAGCAGGTAGGTACCGTCACTATTTGTAGGTTCACCATCTTTAATTAACACAAGTTTGTTACTAATATCTATATTTTTAAAGTCAGAATACGCTCCTTCTTCTATGCCATAAGCAGCATATACAATCTCATTAAAATTAGCCCCAGCATCATTAAAACTTATAAAATCTTTACCTAAGGTAAACGCGGTTCCGTTGATCATTAGGGAACCTGTTGGCATTTGTGCTACTTCCAAAGGTACTTTTTGAAAATAATCACCATTGTTTTTTGCTGCTCGAATATTCAAGTTTTCATACTCCGCTTTCAAATAGGCAATGGCTTTTTTCTGGCCAGGTTCTCCGGTTTCTCTACCCTCGAACTCATCCGAGGCGTATATGTAAAGATGTTCTTTTAGCTCGGCCTCGGTAATAGTTTCTGCATAGACCTCTGGGCTTGCTACTTGCTTAACTTTGGGAAAAACGGTTTTTTGCGAAGAATTACAGGCCAGTAAAAGGCCCACGAGGGAAAGGGATAGTGTTTTATTCATTTTAGTAGACATAAAAATTTCTCAAAAGTAAACAAAAGATATAAAGGGAATACAGTTCATTGGAAGATTAGCAATCGATTTTGCCATAAGCATCTAGCTTTTTGAAAAATATTAATGCAATTGCCATTACGTTAGGCTAATCTGGTCTAGTCTAGTCTAGTATATCAGGTGTACCAACTACACTTTTGATAGTCGCGTAGAGAACTTGTGTCTCCTGGTTTTATTTTACTTTATTATGCTGTTCAGGAAAATCGAATGACATCCGTATTATAAAATTTCATTATTTTTAGAAGGTTAACAAAGTATCTAGAAATTATGATAAAGGATTTAGCGGACGTACATGGCTTGGTTTCTGAGTTATTCAAATGGCCAACAACTAAAGAGGAGTGGGAACCCTATCGCTTGTCTGAGGAGCAAGTGCAACACTTTCATGAATTTGGATATGTGTCCGGAATCAAACTTTTGAATAGTGAAGCAATAGATCAACTGAAAAAGGAACTTGACCAACTCGTTGATCCCAAACATCCCGGTAATTCGTTATTTTATGAATTTCATAGCAACGAATCTGGAAACTCTGATAATATTTTATTTCACTCTTTAGGTCATTGGAGAATTACAGAGGGTTTTCATGATGTATTGTGGAACCCTGCTTTTGTGATGGCTGCGCACCAACTGCTAGAAAAAAAACCAGTGCGTTTTTGGCACGACCAACTATTTTACAAACCTGCTGAGCATGGCGGGGTAGTGGCATGGCATCAAGATTATTCATACTGGACCCGCACTATAGCCATGCAACATTTAACATGTTGGACAGGCCTGGATGACGCTACAGTTGAAAACGGATGCCTACAATACATTCCTAAAAGTCACAAGTGGGGCTTATTGAAAGCACCTGAAATTGCTGGTGACATGGAGGGACTTTTAAACTACCTCACTGACGAGCAAAAAAAGGAATTTAACCCGGTTCCCATTGAATTAAAAAAGGGATACGCATCTTTTCATCATCCTTTATTGGTTCATGGCTCCTATGAAAATAAATCGAACAGACCGCGTAGAGCATTTGTCCTTAATGCCTTTGCAGATGGTACCGTAAGCAATACTAATGATGAACTATTGAAAGGGGTACCCCCAGTAAGAAAAGGCGAAAAAATGCAGGGTAAATTCTTTCCTTTACTGTATTCCTAAGAGTAATAAGTCCGTTAGGGTGTATTCTTAGGAATGGTAAATTCCATGTTTTCTTTGGAGTAGAGTACATTTTAGAATTTTATGTTTGGACATAAGCTATTGGATATCAATATGGGTTTTAGAATTATTTTATTGTGTTTATAATCCTACTATCCTGCCTCTTGTTTATCCAAGGTGTCTTAGACAGAAAACTATTCCAAAGCTTTAGCAATTGCAGCTTCTACCAAGGGTTCCATTACCTTATAGCCTTCAACGGTTGGGTGTACTCCGTCCTCGGCATATTTTTTAGGAAGACCGTTACGCTCATCTGCCATTGGAGTAAAATAATCTAAATAAATATGACCTTTCTCCTTGGTATATCCCTTCAATAACTTGTTTAAAGTAAAAATTTTTTGAACGGGTTCTAGTCCTGGTTTCCAAGGGTAATCATACACGGGCAGGGTAGAGGATAGTATCACTTTGATACCATTGGCATGGGCCAACTCTGCCATGTTTTTAATATTATCAATAATCATTTCTATGGTTGAGGGACCTGTGTTTCCTGCAATATCATTGGTGCCTGCTAAAATCACAACTACTTTTGGTTTTAAATCAATTACATCCTGGCGAAATCGTATAAGCATTTGTGGTGTCGTCTGGCCACTTATTCCCCTATTTATATATGGCTTTCCTTTAAAAAAATCTGGCCGAGCATTACCCCAACCAGTGGTTATGGAATTTCCCATAAATACCACCCTGTTTTCATCTGGCGCTGCCATATTCACTTGGGCATTAGCTTCTTGAAATTGCTTCAAATTTGCCCAGTCTTGGGAAATTACTTGGGCTGTCATGTTCTGACTACTAAATAGGGAAGTTATAAGCCCCATGAGTAAAATTGTTTTTTGTATCATAATTATTTGGGTTATTTAAAATCCAATGTTCTTTTTTCCTCGGCATTTAAGGGTAAACTGCTTTTTAATTTTTCCTTTGTGGGGCCCTGAACAAAAAGATAAGCCAAAAGGCAACCAGCAATGACCAGTGGTAGCGCATTTCCAGTAGCGTAATACGCAAAAAGCGATAGAAAGGCAGGAGCTTCTATAAGCGCATATTTAACAAGTAATGCGGATTGAAATCGTTGTAATTTTTGGTTAAATAAATCTGACTGGGATATGCTTGATAACATTTTTTTAAATAAAACCTGACTTCCAAAATAACCAATTAGGGAAGCCACTGGAACTATATATAGAAATGTTGAATTCGTGCTTAAATCAGTATTAAAACCGTCACCCTGTATAATCGCAACGACCATAAAAATAGAAAGCCCTGCCACTAGGGATAAGTGAAGAAGTTTCAGCGTTTTAAGATAAGTTTTTATATCCATAATTTTCTTTAGCTTCCTAAGATACTATTTTTTGATACTTTTTATATTTGTAATCCTTTTCATTTTAAACACATAAGGTATTAATCCAATATTCAATACATTTGCGCTCACTATGAGAAGAATCACGGTATTATTTTTAATCCTATTTTTATTAATCACCAAATCCTACGGCCAAATAGAAAAGGATAAAGCACTTCACTTTTTAGGGGGTACTTTATATGGACTAGTGGGTGCGGGTTTGGCATCTCAAATTTCTAAGGGTAATAGAGCATGGACGTTTGTAGGTTCTATTGGAGGAAGCCTGCTTATTGGTTTGGCCAAGGAGGCGATAGATAAGAATCAGTATAACGGCTGGGACAATGCAGATTTGCTAGCTACTGTTTTAGGAGGTGTCAGTGTTGGGGTTACTATAGATATTTTCAAACAAAAGAAAAAAAGAAAGCGAGATGAACTTTTTAAGCAGGCCATTGGCCGTAAAGAAAACATCCCGCCTTTTGATTTATCTGTTTTAGATAACAAAGTACCTTTAACGGTTTTGGGTATGTCAACCCAAGTGCGTTCGACTATTCCCTAATATTTAGCACTTTTTCCGTTACTCAAGCTATTAGAAATAAAATCCCGAATATCATCATTCGCATTCTTAAGATCTTCTCTGCGCAAGTACATCATATGGCCAGAACGGTATCCCTTAAAGCTAAAGCGATCTTTCATTCTGCCGCTAGGATCTACCTGCCACATGGTATATTTAGCGTTGAAATAAGTGGTGGCACCATCGTAGTAGCCAGACTGCACCATTACGTTTAAGTATGGGTTTTGCGCCATTGCTTGTCTTAAGTCTTCCCTTGTAGTATCATTTTCATTATTCCAAGGCCTTACAGAGCCGAACATGTTATACTTAATATCAGTTTTGAAATTTAATTCTTCCTGTAAGTAATAATTTATGGCGGGTGTAAAACTATGCAACCAAGAAGTTATCTCGGCATTATAATCTGGGCGTGTGCCGGCCTTTTGGCGATCTATTCCTAAATATCTAGAGTCTAAACGTCCAACGGTAAAGGCTCCTTTATCTTTCAATAGGTTTTTCCAAAAGTAGGAGGTAGGCACTACCAAGTTTTGATCTAATACTTCCTTTTCAGAAATTCCCGAGTAGTAAGCTACTTTTTTAGCTACATCATTTTTTTCAGCCTCAGAAATAAAACCGCCTTTTGCTAATGCAGGAATTAAGGTATTGATTGTGTATTGTTCGGATTCTGGAAGTACATCCAATAGATCTTTTTGCTGTAATTCTGGGGGCAATGCTTTATGATGCCAGGCAGCAGCCGTATAGTAGGGAAGGTTAATTGCTTGCGAAACAGGACCGTCTTCCCGTATCACTTTATAATCCGCAGGAGATACCATAATTACCCCATTTAAATACATCCACTGTTGGTCTTGCAAGGCTAATGAAAGTCCCATAACCCTAGTGCCACCATAACTTTCGCCAATAATGTACTTGGGTGAACGCCAGCGATTGTTACGAGTCACAAAGGTGTTTAGCCACTCAGCCAAATATTTAATATCTGCATTAATACCAAAAAACTTAGAGCGATCTACTTCTTTACCAGTTTCAGGAATGGTACGTGAATACCCCGTATTGGCAGGATTTACATAAACAATGTCAGTAACATCCAATACCGAAAATGGATTATCCTTAATCCCATAAGGTTGTACAGGGTAGCCTTCGTCGTCAATTTTGAGCACTCTCGGTCCTGTATAAGCCAAGTGCATCCAAACAGACGCGGAACCTGGGCCTCCATTAAATGAAATTAATAATGGTCTTGACGCACGGTCCTTTACATTGTTTCGGGTGTAATAGGTGTAGTGCAGCGCAGCCGTAGGCTCACCCTTTTCGTCCCACACAGGCTGGGTTCCTGTTTGTGCTGTGTAGTTAATAGCAGCGCCGTTTATAGTGACACTGTGTTGTGTCGTAATGACGGTATCTATTGGTAATTTCCTACTCTGTGAAATACCACTAACCGTTGCCAAAAAGGCAAGAAGTAAAATGTAAGGTGTTCTCATGGTTTATATTGAATTAGTCAGCTTTAAAATTACTGAAATATCAACATATTCCCCCTTAAAACAGTGCTTTTTTAAGACCTAATAATCCTTATCTTTAAAACGCAGCAACATACCTTTCTAAACATGGAAAAAATTACAAGAAGAACCTTTACAACTACCCTAGGAAAGGGCCTGGTAGCAAGTGCATTGTTAAGCCCTACCTATTCTTCGTTTGGTTCTAACAAATCAAGTCCGGATAAGCTTGGGGTAGCCCTCGTGGGACTTGGGAGCTATAGCAGCTACCAGCTAGCACCTTCCTTGTTGGAAACGGATTACTGTTATCTTTCCGCCATTGTCACCGGAACAAAGGAAAAGGAGCAAATTTGGAAAGAAAAATATGGTTTATCTGGGGATAGTATTTACAATTATGAGAATTTTGATTCTATTATAAATAACCCCAAAATAGATGTGGTGTATGTTGTGTTACCGAATAGCATGCATGCCGATTTTTGTATTAGGGCTGCCAAAGCAGGAAAACACGTTATCTGTGAAAAACCCATGGCCATTAGTGTTGTGGAGTGCAATGCTATCATTATGGCCTGTAAAGATAACAAGGTAAAACTTAGTGTTGGATACCGGATGCAATCAGACCCTTATACCCATGAAGTTAAAAGGTACGTTCGGGAAAAGACGTTTGGAGAAGTCAATTTCGTATCATCGGATGCTGCCTATATATCCGGTGGTAATCCTAACCAGTGGCGGTTGAATAAAGTACTTTCTGGAGGAGGCGCCTTGATGAATATGGGGGTCTACTCCATACAGACATCGATTTATGGCGCGGGACAAAATCCCATATCCGTAAGTGCACAAGAATTTAGTACACGACCTGAGTATTTCAAGGACACGGATGAGACGATTACCGCTCAATTCGAATTTCCATCAGGCATAATTGGTCATATGATGACTTCCCATAATGCCAATGCTAATCGATTAAAAGTACATTGTAACAAAGGATGGTTTGAGCTAGATCCTGCACATAGCTATGGGCCTATCAGCGGCCGAACATCCAAGGGTGCCGAAATTAAATTTCCTTATAAACGCCAACAAGCTTTGCAAATGGATGATTTTGCCAAACATATTTTGCTGGGAAGTAAAAACATAGCGCCTGGGGAAATGGGTAAAAGGGATATGATTATCGTGGAGGCCATATACCAATCCATTGCCCAAAATGGTGCAAAGCAACTATTGGATTTGGGAACTATGGGTATTGTGTCCTAAAGATTTTTGTGTAGATCTATCGTTTTTTTTGTGCCGTATAAGCATTAGAATTTTTCAAAAACACCCAACCCAAACAGTGCAAAATCATATTTTACGGGGTCCGCAGCATCAAGTTTTCTGAGTGCATTATCCAACTCCGCTAGAGCCTTCCCGTCATTTTGTTT
>JBLICT010000057.1:0-15969 GCA_047632415.1 Maribacter sp. | reverse complement strand
CGTCCTTTTCTAAATGGAAACCATATTTCTCTGGATTAGAGAGGATTGCCTTTATAGCCATGATTCTAAAAACATACCTACCTGTCTCCTGCCCTAACAAAAGGTCATAATAGTCATCTACTTGCTGAATTCTCATGTATTTGTTTATTCCCCCTGGCCCTGCGTTATAAGCAGCAGCGGTTAGCGTCCAACTGCCATATTTCTCTTTCCATCTATTTAAGTACTTACAGGCTACCTCAGTAGATTTTTCCAAGTGATAACGCTCATCTACATTTGAATTGACTTCCAGACCATATTCTCTTCCTGTTTCCTGCATAATCTGCCAAAATCCTGTGGCGCCTGCAGGAGAAACAACATTGGTTAATCCGCTTTCTGCAACAGCCAAATACTTAAAATCGTCAGGGATTCCATTCTTAGCTAAGATTGGTTCTATTACCGGGAAATATTTATTCGCTCTTTTCATAAGCAACAGGGCATTCGACTGCCAATAGGTGTTTACCAAAAACTCCCTATCTACACGCTCCATAATCTCCGGGTCTTGCTGCGGAACCGCTTCCCCAGCAAAATTTAAGTCTTCAGGTATATCTATGGAAGAAATACGATACTCGTTCGCTACATTTTTTTCTATGCTGTCGTTCGCTATAGCGGTATGTACCGTACCATTAATTCCATCAGAATTTACAGCAAAGATTAAAGAGCCTACCACGAAAAGTACGCCCAATAGGGTAAGAATATTTTTTAGAACTTTCATACTTAATAAATTAGTTACTATCAAAGGTATTAATAGAACTGCCTTAATCCAAAATAATTGTAGGCAGGTGTTCGTTAAACCACTTTGCCCTGTGTATTATCATAGTGTGGGTCCCATTTTTTACCTTGATGCACTTGGTAATATTCGCAATTGGAAAAACAACGTCTTTATCGCCATGTATATGAATCACACTCATGCTTGGTTCTGTTTGCTGCCAATTCACCAGTTCATGAATACACCAATCTATATAGTGTTTATCCCTAATGGACAAGTACTTCTCATAAAGTGCTAATCTTTTAGTAACCGTTTCGCCGAAAGCATATTTAGCTAAAAGCTCTACATTATTCACCAAACCAGTTGGGAGTACTTTATGGATATTCGTATAGCGTGCAAATAGCATTCTCTTGGGAAGTTCGTTTTTACTTTTAACGCTAGAAACAATTATTACTTTTCGCGTAGGAATAATTTTCGCTATTTCCTGTACTACTATGCCACCCAACGAAACTCCCAATAAAACTGGGTTTTTATGGTGAATTAATGAGGAGAGCTGTTTCGCATAAGCCGCGATATCTATCCCCTTTGCAGGTATGGTCCAATCTAAAAAGTGGACTTCAAACTGGTCTACTGGCAGGCTAATGTATTCGAAAATGGAACTATTGGCAGCCATTCCCGGCATAAAGTAAACATGGATTTTAGATACAGACATATTAATGAAACGCTATAAAAGCTAGGAAATTAGCTATTTTTTTAGTAATTTTATAGGCTGAATGTGATTTAAATTTAAATTTCTTTAGGATTTATATCAATATGTATTATTTATTTGGATAATTACGATTTGAGAACATCGTAATTTGTTTGTCTTGAACCAATACTAAAATCAACTATATGAACGATGTACTAATTAAGGACAATACTTTCTTGCGCCAGTTTGAAACAAGTTTGGATGGCCATTTGGCTAAAATCGAATATTCTTCTCAGGAAAGAAAAGTTTTTTTAACCAAAATTGTAGTGCCGGAAGAAATCACTAAAGAAGGCTTTAACGAAAGTTTTATTAAAGCTGTCCTGCATCACTTACAAGAAAATAACTTAAGAGTAGTTCCTACGAGTCCTCAAATTGCAGGTTTCCTTCGTAGAAACAGACAGTACAAAGAAATGCTACCAGTAGGTATCAGAATCTAATAAAAAACCTCTCAATCGAGAGGTTTTTTTTATGCCTTTACTACTGCTTCTGAGACATTTATTATATCCATCGTACCCAACCCATCATCAGCTATACCGGTTAAGGTAATTCTATGTATGGTGTTTATCAGCTCTGGGTTCCAAGGCGCTCGCACCTTAATATAGTTTTCTGTAAAGCCGTGAATATACCCTTCCTTGTTCTCCCCTTCAAAAAGGACACTTAAGGTTTCTCCAATCTGACTTTCATAAAAAGCCCTTCGTTTTTTAACCGATAGACCTCTAAGCATTTTACTTCGCTTGTTTCGCACCTGTTTTGGAACTACGTCCTCCATTTCAGCAGCCTCAGTATTATCACGTTCAGAATACGTAAACACATGCAAATAAGATATAGCTAACTCATTTAAATAATGATACGTTTCCAAAAAGTGTTCCTCCGTCTCCCCAGGAAATCCAACAATAACATCCACACCTATACAGCAATTAGGCATTACCGCTTTTATACGCGCTACCCGCTCCGTATATAAAGCTGTCATGTACCTCCTTTTCATCAGCTTTAGTAGTGCATCGCTGCCACTTTGGAGCGGAATGTGAAAATGAGGTACAAAGGAGTTGCTTTGAGCTACAAAATCTATCGTTTCATTTTTTAATAAGTTCGGCTCTATGGAAGATATGCGAAGTCTATGAATACCAGCAACCGTATCTAAGGCCTTTATAAGATCTAAAAAAGTGTGTTTGTGTTTTTTATTTCCAAACTCTCCTTTACCATAGTCACCAATATTCACCCCAGTAAGAACAATTTCTTTTATGCCTTGCTTAGAGATTTCAGCAGCATTTTTTAATACATTTTCCAAGGCATCGCTTCTAGAAACTCCCCTAGCCAAGGGAATCGTACAGTAGGTACATTTATAATCGCAACCGTCCTGCACCTTTAAAAAGGCACGAGTTCTATCCCCTATGGAATAACTCCCTACATAGAAGTCGGCATGTTCAATTTCACAGGAATGTACTTCGCCAAAATCATTTTTGGAAAGATCATTTATGTAATCCCTAATCTTAAATTTTTCTGTCGCACCCAAAACTAAATCTACGCCATCAACAGCAGCTAATTCTTCTGGTTTTAATTGCGCATAACAACCCACTGCGGCTATAAACGCATGCGGATTACCCTTTTGAGCTTGTTTAACTACCGTTTTAAATTTCTTATCCGCATTGTCCGTTACGGAACACGTATTTATCACATACATGTCCGCTGACTCCGAAAAATCTACCCTATCAAAGCCTTCGTTTACAAAACCTCTAGCTATGGTAGATGTCTCAGAAAAATTGAGCTTGCAGCCCAATGTGTAAAATGCTACTTTCTTTCTCATGATGTTTTAAATACAGGCTTACAAAGATACATATTTGAATGAAGGTCGGAGACAACTCTAGAACTTAGAAGTATGAAGTTAGTACTACACGCTATTAATACTTCCGCCACTTTTTAGTGATTTCAAAAACATGATTAAGGATACTTGCCTCTACATCATCAAACACCACTCCCCTTCTTGCCATCATTACCTCCGCTGCTTCATAAGCCTTTTTTGGCATATAGGTAGAAAAGCCTGAAGCCCCACCCCAACTAAAACTTGGTATAAAATTTCTTGGGAAACCTGGGGTATATACGTTTACGTTTACACCTACTACGGTACCCGTGTTCAACATCGTATTAATAGCCGTTTTACTATGATCACCCATCATAAGTCCGCAAAACTGAAGTCCGGTTTGCTCAAACTTTTCACTGGCATAGTTCCACAAACGCACCTTCGCATAATTATTTTTAAGATTGGAGTTATTAGAATCCGCACCAATATTACACCACTCACCCAATACAGCATTTCCCAAATAACCTTCATGACCTTTACTGGAATATCCAAAAATAACCGAATTACTAACTTCTCCGCATACTTTAGAATGCGGCCCAATAGTCGTGGGACCATACAACTTTCCACCCATTTTTATAACTGCATTATCACATAAAGCGAGTCCTCCTCGGATGAGGCTGCCTTCCCAGATTTCAGCATTTTTACCAATATAAATTGGACCTTCGGTGGCATTAAGTATGCTGTATTCTACTTTAGCCCCTTCTTCCAAGAAAATATGTTCTGGATGAATAAGGTTGTTGGTCTTGGATATTGGCTGACTTTTTCTACCCTTGGTCAAAAATTCAAAATCGGCCTCCAAGGCCTCCCCATTTTTAGAAAAAATATCCCAAGTGAATTCTATCTCTAATGGGTTATGGTTTAAAACTATCTGCTCAAAATCATCAAAAGCAGCATTTTTTTGAATATCTTTTGATTTATACCCAACAAATCGCTCTTTATAAACTAACACTTGATTTACCTCTAATGCCTTTAACGCAGAAATAATTACTGCATCGGGTAGAAATGAGCCATTGATAAAGATATTATCATCATCAATGGTTAACGGGTACTTTACCGATAAATAGTCTTGGGTGGCATAGGAGATGGAAGCTTTTAAATGGGCTTCCCACTTTTGTCGGATATTGAGTATCCCTAACCTAATTTCACCAACAGGCCTTGTAAAGGTAAAAGGCAATAGATTATCCCTTTCAGGACCATCAAAGAGAACATAATTCATAAAACATTGAATTTTGGCAAAATTAGGTAATCGAAATACACCATTCTATTTTTTTGGTTAAGACGATAAAATTTTAGTTAAAACCAAAAAACGCCCATGATTAAACTATCAAGGGCGTTCTGTATCGTTTTAAGAAGAAGTTTACTTTTCTTCCTCTTCTTTTACTTCTTCTGTTGCCTCTGCTACTGGCTTAGCAAACTTCTTATACTTGTTCTTAAATTTATCGATACGACCTGCTGTATCCAATAATTTAGATTTTCCTGTATAGAACGGATGAGAAGTTCTTGAGATTTCCAATTTTACTAACGGATACTCAACACCATCTACTTCTAATGTTTCCTTAGCATCTGCAGTTGACTTTGTTAAAAACACTTCCTCATTGGACATATCTTTAAAGGCAACTAATCTATAATTTTCTGGGTGTATTCCTTTTTGCATGGTACTACATATTTTACACCCCCATTCCGACGGGAGCTTATTTTAAGTTTGCAAATTTAGTTATTTTCTAGAAATCCGCAATTTTTTAATACAAAATTAAAATAAAATAATTTAAACCTTATCTTGTAACAATTAGTATGCTATCACCACTGATAGGTTAATCAATCTTTAAAACCAAGAAAATGGAAGAAAACCAACCAAAAACCGGAAAATTTGCACTCACCTATGGTCTTATTTTAGGTGCAGTAAGTGTTATTTATGCCTTTATGCTATATTCTATGGATATGCATTACCAAGGAGGCGCATCGGTAATGCTTATTAGTCTAGGATTGTCATTGGCAGCTTTAATATTTGCAATGATTCAGTTTAAAAAAGCGAACAACGGTTTTATGTCGTTTGGCCAAGCCCTTAAAATTGGTGTCGGTGTATGTTTAATTGGTGGAATTATTGGTATTGTCTTCAATCAAATTATGGCTAATGTAATTGATCCAGAAATGATGAACAAGGCAATGGAATACCAGCGCGACCAACTGATGGAAACTACGGCATTGACAGGAGATCAAATCGATGCGCAAATGGAAATGGGTAAAAAGTTCCAGACTACTTCAATGCAGATTTTGTTTGGCCTTATCATCAGCGTGGTATTAGGCTTTGTACTTTCTCTTATTCCTGCTTTGGTCTTAAAAAAGCAAGAAGTTCTAGACTAAGTTTGTATTTTTGAAGGGAATATTTTAAGAGACCAATGCAACTATCCATTGTAATCCCCTTACTTAACGAAGAAGAATCGCTCCAGGAGCTACATGCTTGGATTGTATCTGTGATGCTATCCAAGCATTTTTCTTATGAGATTTTATTTGTGGACGACGGTAGTACCGATACCTCTTGGAAATTAATAACCAAACTATCCGAAGAAAACCCTAGCGTAAAAGGAATCCAGTTTTCAAGAAATTTTGGAAAATCTCAAGCACTTCACGCTGGTTTCAAAGCTGCTAAGGGCAATGTTATCATCACCATGGATGCCGATTTACAGGACAATCCAGAAGAAATACCCGAACTCTATGAATTAATTCACACCGAAGGGTACGACCTTATTTCTGGTTGGAAGAAAAAACGTTTCGATTCCATACTTTTTAAAAATCTACCTTCTAAACTCTTCAATTGGGCAGCCCGTAAAACATCTGGAGTAAAACTGCACGATTTTAATTGTGGTCTTAAAGCCTACAAAAAATTGGTCATCAAGACCATAGAAGTATCTGGAGAGATGCATCGCTACATTCCTGTTCTGGCTAAAAATGCTGGTTTTTCAAAAATTGGAGAGAAAGTGGTAAAACACCAATCCAGAAAATACGGAAGAACAAAATTTGGTATGGAGCGGTTTATAAATGGGTTCTTGGATTTAATAACCATCTGGTTTGTTTCCAAATTTGGAAAAAGGCCTATGCACTTGTTCGGTGCACTTGGCGTGCTTATGTTTATCATCGGTTTTAGTTTTGCGATTTACCTAGGCGTGGACAAACTTTTTATCAATCCCTTTGGAAGACTGATTACGAATAGACCACAGTTTTATATCGCACTAACGTCAATGGTGATTGGCACTCAATTGTTTTTGGCAGGGTTTTTAGGGGAAATTATGATACGCTCGAAAAAGACAGAAAAAAGGTATGTGATTTCTGACAAGATTGCACTTTAAACACCATAAAAATTATATTTCTTCGTAGATTTAAAACATAAACAAAATACAGATTACATGGATAATTTCCTTGATACCGCCAAAAGCTGGATGACTGATTTTTTTGACCCAGCTGTAAAAAAAGAGATTCAACATCTAATAGATACCGATACAGACGAACTTAAAGACCGTTTTTATAAACAAATGGAATTTGGTACTGGTGGAATGCGGGGCGTTATGGGTGTTGGAACCAATAGAATTAATAAATATACCCTTGGGAAAAGCACCCAAGGGCTCAGCAATTACCTAAATGAGGTATACGCCGGCGAGGAGATAAAGGTGGTGATTGCGTTTGATTGTCGCCATAACAGCGATACGCTGGCAAGAACAGTAGCCGAAGTGTTTTCTGCTAACGGAATTAAGGTATTTCTCTTCTCGGAATTGCGAACCACCCCTGCCCTATCCTTTGCCGTACGGTATCTAAATTGCCATGCAGGCATTGTGCTTACAGCTTCGCACAATCCTCCAGAATACAATGGATACAAAGTCTATTGGACAGATGGCGGGCAAATAGTACCACCACAAGATGAAAAAATTATTGCTGAAATTAACGCATTACCCTTTGAAGATATTAAATTCAAAGCAGATGAAAGTCTAATCGAGATTATAGACAAAGAAGTAGATGAAGCTTTTATTGAAGCCTCTGTAGCCAATGGAAATTTTAATGCCGAAGGCAAGGACAATTTTAAGATTGTATTCACTTCCTTGCACGGCACATCCATAACAGCCATCCCTGAAGTATTGAAACGTGCAGGATATAATAATGTAACCATTATCGCTGAACAGGCGGAACCAGACGGGAATTTTCCAACGGTTAAATCACCTAATCCAGAGGAATCAGAAGCATTATCCATGGCCGTTAAAAAAGCGGAAGAAATTGGAGCTGATATGGTGGTAGGAACCGACCCTGATAGTGACCGACTAGGTATTGCGGTGCGTAACTTGGATGGAAAGATGGAAATCGTAAACGGAAACCAAGCCATGGTGCTGATGACAAAGTTTCTTTTAGAAAAAAGAAAACAAAAAGGGTTTAAGGGTAACGAATTCATTGCCACTACCATTGTCTCTACTCCAATGATGGAATCCATGGCAAAAGCCTACGGAGTAGAATTTAAAACAGCACTAACAGGATTCAAATGGATCGGTAAAATGATAAAGGATTTCCCTGAGTCTGACTTCATCGGTGGAGGAGAGGAAAGTTTTGGTTATATGGTTGGTGATTTTGTGCGTGATAAAGACGCTGTGACCTCCACCCTGCTTGCTTGTGAGATTGCCTCCCAAGCAAAAGCGAATGGCAGTTCTTTTTATAAGGATTTAATTGATTGTTATGTGGATTATGGGTTCTACAAAGAACATTTGGTATCCATTACCAAAAAAGGAATCAGCGGTGCGGAAGAAATCAAGCAAATGCTGAAAGATTTCAAGGAAAATCCGGTAGTATCTGTTGCCGGGTCAAAGGTTAAATGGATAGAAGATTATAACACTGCTACGGCTAAAAATGTACTCACAGGAGAAGAAAAAGTAATCGATATTCCAAAATCTAATGTATTGATCTACGAAACCGAAGACGGTACCCGTATAGCTGCTAGACCTAGTGGAACGGAACCAAAGGTAAAATTCTATATAAGCACCAACACAAACTTGGACACCGCTGCAGATTACAAAACAGTAAATGCTGAATTGGATACTAAGATACAGAGCATCCTCAGTGAGCTTAATTTAGGGTAAATGGATTATTTTAAGAAGATTCTTCGGTTTGCGAAGCCTTACAAGCGATACGGGTATCTAAACATTTTTTTTAACGTGCTTTATGCACTGTTTAGCGCACTGTCTTTTGCTGCTTTAATTCCCATGCTTAACGTACTTTTTGAAAAATCGAAACCCGTAACAAAACTCCCTGTTTTTGAAGGAATTAGCAACGTAAAAGATTACTTTATAGATTACTTAGGTTTTCATGTCACGCAATACGCGGGCCAGGACAAAATGAAAGCACTGGTCCTTGTCATAGGTCTAATTTTAGTTTTATTCTTATTAAAGAACCTGTTCAACTATTTGGCCATGTATTTTATTACGTTTTTACGAAATGGCGTATTAAAGGACATTAGAAACAGTATGTACCGTAAGATTACGGAACTTCCTATTTCATACTATTCAGAAAAACGTAAAGGAGATGTTATCGCTAGAATTTCTTCTGATGTTTTAGAGATACAACATTCCTTCCTTTCTATATTAGAACTCATTGTACGTGAACCACTTACTATCCTATTTACCATATTAATAATGTTTGGTATTAGTGGTAAATTGACCCTATTCGTATTCATTTTTATTCCTGTTGCCGGAATGATTATTTCTAGAATCGGCAAGTCACTTAAAAAGAAATCAGACGATGTACAGCGTGAACAAGGTGAATTTCTATCAGTTATTGAAGAAACTTTAAGTGGACTACGAGTCATTAAAGCTTTTAATTCAGAATCGCGATTTTACCAAACTTTTAGCGCCTCTACAAAACGATTTTTTGATTTTAGCAATACCTTATTGAATCGCCAAAACCTTGCCTCTCCTACCGGGGAATTTTTAGGTATCCTGGTTATAGGTGTGTTACTCTGGTTCGGCGGAAAAATGGTGCTTGTAGATGAAACTCTGGACCCTTCTTCTTTCATCGCATATATGGGACTGGCATACAACATACTAACTCCGGCAAAAGCTATCAGTAAGGCATCCTACGGCGTTAAAAAGGGAAACGCGGCTGCAGAACGCGTATTGGAAATACTCGAAACTAAAAATCCAATTGCAGAAATTGAAAATCCGATTGAAAAATTGGCCTTTGAAAACAACATCACCTTGGAAAATATCTCCTTCAAATACGAAGATGAGTATGTTTTAAAAGATTTTAATCTGAATGTTCCAAAAGGTGGCACGGTTGCCTTGGTTGGCCAATCTGGTAGCGGAAAGAGTACCATTGCCAATTTAGTAACTCGTTTTTATGACGTAAACGAGGGGAATATAAAAATTGATGATATCAATATAAAAGAACTCTCTAAAAAATCACTTCGAGGCATGTTGGGGCTCGTAACCCAAGATTCTATTCTGTTCAATGACACAGTACAGAACAATATAGGTCTAGGAAAAGAAGATGCTAACTTAGAAGAAATTCAAGAAGCAGCAAAAATTGCTAATGCCCATGATTTTATCATGGAATTACCCAATGGCTACGACACCAATATTGGCGATGGTGGGAACAAGCTCAGTGGTGGTCAGAAACAGCGCTTATCTATTGCGCGCGCCGTTCTTAAAAATCCGCCCATCATGATTTTGGACGAGGCCACCTCTGCTCTGGATACGGAGAGCGAGCGCTTGGTACAGGATGCCTTGGAAAAGATGATGAAAAACCGGACCTCTATTGTAATTGCGCACCGTTTGTCTACCATTCAAAATGCGGACACCATTGTGGTGCTACTAAAAGGAGAAATCGTTGAGCAAGGTTCCCACACCGAACTTTTAGCCAAGAATGGGAGCTACAAAAAGCTGGTAGACATGCAATCATTAGCCCGCTAACCCTAAAAGAAGGAACGCTTAGCGCTAGCGATTAAACAAAAGTCTTATCCCATTAAACCTTTTTGTACATTGATAGTCAAAGTTAGTAAAGGCAGCATATTTGGTTTCCGAACAAGCACTAATAGCAGATTTAAAGCATAAGGGTAAACAATCACAAGCATTTGAGGTACTCGTAAACACCTACAAAGAGCGCTTGTATTGGCATATTCGTAGAATTGTACTCAATCATGATGATGCAGATGATGTATTGCAAAATACTTTTATAAAAGTATATCGTAACATTAAGGGATTTAAAGGCGAAAGCAAACTATATTCTTGGATGTACCGCATTGCCACTAACGAATCACTTAGTTTTATAAAGCTAAAGTCAAAAAAATTGGGGTTGAACGATACAGAATACCAAGAACGATTGGTTGAAAATTTGCAGGCCGATGTTTATTTTGAAGGTGACAAAATTCAACTACAATTACAAAAAGCCATTGCTACCCTGCCAGAAAAACAGAAACTGGTTTTTAATATGAAATATTTTGAAGAATTAAAATATGACGAAATATCGGAAATATTAGGCACTAGTGTAGGAGGCTTAAAAGCCTCTTATCATTTGGCCGTTAAAAAGATGGAAGCCTATCTAAAAAAAAATTAAACGGTTTAGAAATTTACTATCAGCGTATACGAATGAAAACATCAGATAAAAATAATCCCTTTAAAACACCCGATAGCTATTTCGAGGAGTTTTCGGATACTCTAAATACGAGGATAAAGGAAGATAAACTAAAATTATCAAAAGAGCATGGTTTCACCCTACCGGAAGACTACCTTGAAAGCCTAAATTGCAACATTCAGAAAAAATTAATGCCTAAAGAATCCAAGGTAATTCAATTAAACCTTTACAAAAAATATTATTTAGTAGTTGCATCTACAGCAGCATTAGCTCTCTTAGTTTTTGGTATAAATTGGAACAGAGGGCAGGGAACTCCTTCTTGGGATGATATAGCCAATACGGATATTGAAAGCTATTTTGATACTAATGACATTGGACTCTCCTCTTACGAAATAGCAGAAGTAATGCCAGTTGATGATTTGGAAATAACAGATTTTTTAACTTCGGAACTGAGCGAGGAACACATTGTGGACTACCTCAATGAACATACAGACAATTTTGAAGAACTAAATTTAGAAGAAGATGAATAGAGTTATTATAATACTAGTTATACTTTGTACCACTATTGGCTATGGCCAAAGGGGGAACAGGGAAAAAATTAAATCCTTAAAGGTGGCATTTATAACTGAACAGCTGGCATTGACCAGTAAAGAAGCACAACAATTTTGGCCTGTGTATAATGAATTTGAAGAAAAACGACAGTCCCTTCGGCAAAAGGAGCGAACCCAAATACAAGGTAAAATGCAGGATGCCATGGAACTATCCGAAGCCGAGGCAATAACGCTTTTGGAACAACTTACAGATTTTAAAACAGAAGAAGAGAAGCTGAACAAATCCTATTTGAATGAAATGAAAAGAGTGTTATCCGCAAAAAAAACTCTGCTATTACTTCGTTCGGAAGAAGATTTTAAACGGCAATTGATTAAGCAGTACCGCCAAAATCGTGGAAGGCAGTAGCAGTAAAAAATTTATTCAAAACCTTATTTGCAAAGTTCTTTACACATCTTTTTTATCATGAAGAGAATTCTCAAAATAAATATCCTGGAGAATTCTATTTGTAGAGAACACTACCGAATCAACTTTTTATACTTAATACGTTTTGGCATAATATCAGCTCCAAGTCTTTTCTTCCTATTCTCTTCATAATCGGAAAAGGAACCTTCAAAGAAATAGACTTGTGAATCGCCTTCAAATGCTAAAATATGAGTACAAACCCTATCTAAGAACCATCTATCGTGCGAAATAACAACACCGCAACCGGCAAAGTTCTCCAAACCTTCTTCTAACGCTCGTAATGTGTTTACATCCAAATCGTTAGTAGGCTCATCTAAAAGCAATACGTTGCCTTCCTCTTTTAAGGTCATAGCCAGGTGCAAACGGTTTCGTTCCCCACCAGAAAGCATATTCACTTTTTTATTCTGTTCACTACCAGTGAAGTTAAATCGACTCAAATAGGCTCTTGAATTTACTTGACGTCCGCCCATCATTACCATTTCTTGCTCATCGCTGAAATTCTGCCAAATTGTTTTTTCAGGATCTATATTGGAATGACTTTGATCTACATAAGCGATTTTGGCTGTATCACCAACAATGAATTCTCCCTTATCAGGAACTTCCTCGCCCATTACCATTCTAAAAATAGTTGTTTTACCCGCTCCATTAGGTCCAATCACACCAACGATTCCTGCTTGTGGTAAGGTGAAATTTAAATCTTCATAAAGTAATTTATCGCCAAAAGCTTTGCTTACCCCTTTGGCTTCTATGACATTGGTACCCAAACGCGGGCCGTTAGGAATATAGATTTCTAACTTTTCGTCTAGCTGCTTTTGGTCTTGGCTCATCAACTTATCGTAGTTCTTCAAACGAGCCTTCTGTTTGGTCTGCCTGCCTTTAGCTCCTTGACGCACCCAATCCAACTCACGCTCCAAGGTTTTTTGTCTTTTAGATGCTGTTTTACTTTCTTGGGCCATACGTTTTGATTTCTGATCTAACCAACTAGAGTAATTTCCTTTCCATGGAATACCTTCTCCCCTATCCAGTTCCAAAATCCATCCGGCTACGTTATCTAAGAAATATCTATCATGCGTTACCGCTATCACCGTTCCTTTATACTGTGCTAAATAATGCTCTAACCAATGTACCGATTCAGCATCCAAGTGGTTGGTAGGCTCATCCAATAATAAAATCTCTGGCTCTTGCAACAATAATCTGCATAGCGCCACCCTCCTTTTTTCTCCACCAGATAATACACTTATTTTTTTATCGGATTCTGGCGTACGAAGCGCATCCATTGCTATCTCAAGTTTCGTATCTAATTCCCAAGCATTGGAGGCATCTATTTGATCCTGCAGCACCGCTTGCTTGTCCATTAACTTTTGCATCTTGTCAGCATCCTCGTATACTTCGGGAAGACCGAACATATCGTTGATTTTATTGTATTCATCTAAAATTGCAACGGTTTCCGCTACCCCTTCTTTAACTACCTCCAAGACCGTTTTATCAGGGTCTAGTTGAGGCTCTTGTTCCAAGTAACCAACGTTATAACCAGGAGAAAAGACAACATCACCTTGAAAATTTTTATCGACTCCTGCTATAATCTTTAGCAAGGTAGATTTCCCAGAACCGTTAAGTCCAAGAATACCAATTTTGGCACCATAGAAGAAACTTAGGTATATATTTTTAAGAACCGGTGTATTAGCGGTCTTAAATGTCTTAGTGACTCCTGACATGGAAAAAATGACT
Organism: Maribacter sp.; assembly: GCA_047632415.1. Taxonomy (GTDB): domain Bacteria; phylum Bacteroidota; class Bacteroidia; order Flavobacteriales; family Flavobacteriaceae; genus Maribacter. The sequence goes on along the minus strand of JBLICT010000057.1, from coordinate 2,277 downwards.
TTTTTATCGTCGGACATGTATTAATTTTTTTAAAAAGATAATATTGGCAGCAAACTTTGTATTGAAAATAAATCAGCAGAAATCAAACATTTCAGCTTTCTATTTTTTCAGGTCTGATATTAGAACAACCTGAAATGTATTCTACACCCTTCCTTTAAGTGCATTGAAGACCCATGCAATGGCAAAAAACCCGATGCCAACGGAAGCAAAACCCCAACCAGCAACATCGTCATATCTAAAAGCACCTAGCGCTATAAGGGCACAACCAACACAAATCATTATAAATGTGGCCCAAGCGAGCACTGTATTTTTATTCATTCCCATATTCTCTGGTTTTGGTTAGTGGTAACTTCAAATATCGTGAATTTAAAAAAAATTCATGCTATAATTGAATAGGTTTTATTACTCAAAAGGGAATTTTATACCCGCGATTTCTCTGACACTATCCAAAAGCGAACATAAATCGGTAGTATTTTGGTGGCTCCACAGTTTACTTTCTAATGCCCCATTAATAATACAGCTTGCTACCTCTTCAATTTCATAGGTATAGCCCTTTCCTTTTTTATCTATCGTAACCAGCTCAGAATTTCCATCTTTTTCCAACACATAAGAAGAGGCTTCATGCCATCTTGGATTTATAAATAAAGTTCCTGAACTACCGGCTATTTCGGCTTTTATTTCGGAGTTGGATGCCAATCCGCTAAAAAGTAATGATTGCGCATTTTCATATTCAAAAATCATTGCCGTTTGGGATTCTACGCCTGTTTTATGAAACTGTGCTTGTGCGGTAATTTTTTTTGGCATTCCCAATAACAAATAGGATAAAAAAATAGGATAGATGCCAATATCTAACAGCGAACCTCCTGCCAAATTAGGATTCAACACACGGCCGCTCTCATCCCGATTCAATCCATAAAAAGCAAAATCAGCCTTTAAATAGGCAACGGTTCCAATCTCACCATCATCTATGAGTTGCTTTACTTTTTTAATCGTGGGATTAAACCTAGTCCACAAAGCCTCCATTAAAAAAACCTTTTTCTCTCTTGCTTTAGCCAACATCAATTTTACCTCAGCACTATTTATACCCATAGGTTTTTCACAGAGTACATGCTTATTATGATTCATGGCTCTTATACTTAAATCAGCATGAACGGTGTGCGGCGTTGCTATATAAACCACATCGACCATATCACTTTTAAATAATTCCTCATAACTTCCAAAAGCAAGCTCCGCACCATACGTTTCAGCAAATTCAGCAGCCTTGTTCAAACTTCGTGATCCAACCGCACACAAACGATTATCAGCTACCAATGCAAGGTCCTTTGCAAAGGAATGCGCAATTTTACCAGCACCAACTATTCCCCATCGAATCATATTTCTCTTTCTATTTAGGTTTATTCAAATGTACTCAATTTTACTCCTTATCTTTATGAGATAAATCGAAAGAAACGTAATGGATATCAAGTTCAACCAAAACGAGGATGCGAATAAATTAATGCTTTCAGAGCTACGGAAAAGGATGGCACAGGTAGCCTTAGGCGGTGGAAAAGCCAAGATTGAAAAGCAGCATGCCAAAGGAAAAATGACCGCGAGGGAGCGCATTGACTATCTTTTGGATTCAAAAGCCGAACGTATAGAAATTGGTGCTTTTGTTGGGGATGGAATGTATGCCGAACACGGCGGATGCCCTTCTGGTGGTGTTGTTATTAAAATGGGCTATGTTTCTGGAAAACAGTGCTTGGTAGTAGCCAATGATGCTACGGTAAAAGCAGGCGCTTGGTTTCCTATCACTGCTAAAAAGAATCTGAGAGCACAGGAAATTGCCATGGAGAACCGCCTACCGATTATTTACTTGGTAGATAGTGCAGGGGTGTATTTACCTATGCAAGACGAAATATTTCCGGACAAGGAACACTTTGGACGTATTTTTAGAAATAACGCCATGATGAGCAGCATGGGCATTACCCAAATTTCCGCCGTTATGGGCAGTTGCGTTGCCGGTGGTGCGTATTTACCGATTATGAGCGATGAAGCACTCATCGTTGATAAAACAGGAAGTATTTTTCTGGCAGGCAGCTACTTGGTAAAAGCAGCGATTGGCGAAAGCATAGATAATGAAACCCTTGGTGGTGCTACCACACATTGCGAAATTAGCGGGGTAACAGATTATAAAGCTAAGGATGATGCTGCTGCTTTGGATACCATCAAAAACATTATGGATAAAATAGGCGACTATACCAAAGCAGGATATAATCGTGCTACGCCAGAAAAACCAAA
>JBLICT010000056.1:0-16071 GCA_047632415.1 Maribacter sp. | reverse complement strand
AATATTAAGAAAGAAATTTTAAAAGCAGTGGGAAGTAGGGCAAAAACTGGCTTTGAGGCGCAAGAAAAATATGCCGATGTTTTTTCCAATTCCATGACTTCTATTGGCGGATAATGACAAAAAAACTTTCACATATAAATGATGCGGGTCAAGCGGATATGGTAGATGTTTCTGATAAGAAGATATCGAATAGAACGGCCGTAGCTAGAGGAACGGTTGAATTTCCAAAAGCAGCATTTAAAATTTTATCGGAGCAAGATTTTCTAGGAAAAAAGGGAAGTGTAGTGCAGACGGCTGTTTTGGCAGGAATTCAAGGTGCAAAAAAGACATCGGAACTGATTCCGCTTTGCCATCAAATCAATCTTACTAAAATCAACTTAGATATCGTTCCAATAAACAACGCCTTTCAGATTTCTTGTACGGTAAAATGTGACGGAAAAACTGGAGTAGAAATGGAAGCACTTACAGGAGTTTCTATCGCAGCACTTACCATTTACGATATGTGTAAAGTCCTATCACATGATATCCGAATTACAACCATTGAATTAGAACAAAAAACGGGAGGTAAAAATGATTTCCAACGCTAAGATATACGGACTTGTGCTTGCGGGAGGGAAAAGTACGCGAATGGGGGCTGATAAAGGGTTGATTGCCTATCACGGTATTCCACAACGGGATTATTTATATAAATTGCTAAGCAACATATGTGATGCTACATATATGAGCATACGAGAAGATCAGCGCAATGAAATGAATGTTGAGGTAAATGCTATTATAGATAGGAATGAATTTAGGGGACCTTATAATGGATTACTATCTGCTCATCGGCAATTTCCTGAGGTAGCATGGCTTGTATTGGCCTGTGATTTACCCCTTATGGATGAAGCTGCCTTGCATGAACTGTTATCCCAGCGCGATGTTTCGAAAATAGCGACCGCTTTTGCTTCAAAAGAGAATCCGTTGCCAGAACCCTTGTGTGCGATTTGGGAACCGCACGCGTTTCGAGATTCACTTGCGTATTTGGAACCGGGAAATGGTACCTGCCCACGAAAATTCCTGATTAATAATGATACTAAATTGGTGTTTCCTAAGAATGAAAATGTGTTGTTGAACGCTAATTCAGAAGCGGAGTACAAAGAAGCACTTGAAAAAATAGCTGTCGATTAATCGAAGAAAGACCTAGCTTTTTTCATCCCTATACCTGAAACATTTCATACCTCCGAGTCCATTCTGATGATTCTCCTGGGCCAATATTGATCTCAAAAAATACTTCCGGACTCACCACATGCTTCCAGCCCCAAAGATTTATTTTGTCTGTGGTGAAATTGCTGTTTTCTCTAATGCCTACTTTGGTTCTTAGATGTAGGAGTTCCCATGCGCTTTTAACCCGTTCTTCACCACTAAGATTACTAAAGAAAAAAGGTGCTGTTGGTACGCTATTAAAATTGATGGTGTTAGGACCAATAACCACAGCCGACTCCGGATTTACCGTCTCTCCAAAAAATTGCCGTTTTAGGTCGAAGGGAAAATTAAGGACGTAATTCGCTCCAATCACATCGTTATCTATCGCAATAAAATTGTGACTGTATTCCGTGGTATGAATCGCTTTATTACCTGTATTTACTAAATGATAGTTAATCGTAAAACCTGCCTCTTGTAGTTCAATTTCTTTTCGTAATTCATAAGAATAACCGTTCACCTTGGCGGATATACAATCAATAATAAGGCTATTTGCCTTTGCCGTAGTCCTAAACTCCGCAGGCTTAATGGTATAGGGTTTATGAAACTCATAATTCGAATCTTCTTTTTTTAAAATACCCACTCCAATTTTATGGAACCATTCCCCAATTTTAGTTTCCTCAAAACCCAAGGCGGTATCAATTCCGAATTCATTATAAAATCCTTTACCAAATAGGTTTTCATTCCTACAACTTGGGTCTTCTACAGTCGCCAATGGTATGCCTTTGAATTTTACGTCTACAATTTTTCCAGTCCAATCAAATCTAGAGAAGTTGTAATTTTCAAGCGGAAAATCAATTTTAATTTCTATGTTTTTATTTTTAAGTAGGTGCCCCATGGTTCTAATATATCACATTATGGAAGAAGATATTCCTTCTTTAATTTTAAGCAATGGATAATACCTATTTTTAACACCAATCCCCAGGCTTTCTCATCTTCCGCTTTTTTGCTTTTCACTATCTTAGACGCATGAACCCAAAACGGTATATAAGGCAAACCATTCTTAAAGAATTTGGTCCTGACGGTCAACGGAAATTAGCCGATGCAAAGGTTTTGGTGGTTGGAGCAGGCGGTTTAGGAGTTCCTGTTTTAATCTACCTAAATGCCATGGGTGTGGGTACTTTAGGTATCGTGGATGCCGATGTAGTATCGATTTCCAATTTGCATAGACAAGTGTTGTACACAGAAGCGATGGTGGGATTGTTAAAGGTGCAAGCGGCCACTGAACAATTACAAAAACAGAATCCAGAAACACAAATAAATGCATATCCTACTTTTTTGGATGTTTCCAATGCTTTGAAAATTATAGGAAATTATGACCTCGTGGTGGATGCTACTGATAATTTCCCTATACGGTATTTGATAAATGATGCTTGTGTTATATTAAATACACCTTTTGTTTACGGCGCATTACATGGATTTGAAGGTCAGGTGAGTGTTTTTAATTACCAAAATGGCCCTACCTATCGCTGTCTGTTTGCAACTATGCCAAAGGCGGATGCCATTCCAAATTGTAATGAGAATGGGGTTTTAGGAATACTGCCAGGAATTGTAGGCAACCTACAGGCTTTGGAGGTGGTAAAAGTTATTTGTGGTTTAGGTGAAGTACTTTCAGGAACACTTTTGCTATACGATGCACTCACACAACGGATGCAACGCATGACCTTTCCGCAACAATCCAAAAATTTGAGTATCCATAGCTTGGCCGATAGTTATGATTTTGAACTGCCAGCTAAATCTACATCAGGTATTTCAATACGGAATATGTTAAGTGACGGACTAATAGAAGTGGTAGATGTGCGTACGCTACAAGAGTTTGATAACGAACATTTAGAAGGTGCTAAACATATTCCATTAGACCAATTGGAGCAACGAAGCCATGAAATAGATTTAAATAAGCCCGTTTATCTCATTTGCCAAGTGGGCATTCGTAGTCAAAAAGCAATCTATCTCTTACAGCAAAAATTCCCTCAGCAGGAATTTATAAATGTCGATGGAGGTATGAACAAGATAGACACCTATGCAAATACCCATTGAACATTTAATGCTCCTTTGCTTCGGATTCTTTGGGGTAGCTACCTTGTATTCCTCTGTAGGTTTTGGTGGCGGCTCTAGCTATTTAGCATTGTTAAGTATTGTCTTTCTCAGCTTTTTTGCCATACGTTCTGTCGCCCTTGTTTGTAATTTGGTAGTAGTTTCTGGTAGTACCTTTCTCTACTTTAAAAACGGACATGCGCGCATCGCTGATTTTTTACCATTTGTACTTACAAGTATTCCATTAACTTTTTTAGGGGCTTCTATTAAATTACAGGAGAACGTATTTTTCATCATCTTGGGTACATCGTTACTGCTGTCTTCTGTTTTTTTAGCAGGTCAGACTATCCGTAAACTTGAGCATAGGAAAGAAACTAAAGCATATCCAAAATACCTAAGTTATGTTCTGGGGGCAGCTATTGGGTTGTTATCTGGACTTGTGGGTATTGGGGGGGGAATATTTTTAGCACCTATACTGAATCATCTGCGGTGGGACAAGGCTATTAAAATTGCAGCTTTGGCTAGTTTCTTTATTCTCGTTAATTCTATTTCAGGATTAATAGGCTTAATGCATAGTAATACCTTGGAATTACCGTGGATAGAAACAGGATGTTTGGGTATTGCAGTTTTCATTGGGGGGCAAATAGGTATTCGCATGAGTTTGCAACGATTATCGGCTAACGGAATTAAACGTGTGACCGCAGTGCTTGTTTTTGTAGTTGGAATACGTGTATTAATGGTAAACGGATTAGGAGTTTTATGATCACATTTAAAGAAGCATATCAAAAAGTATTGGCCCATCCATTGGATTTGGGAAACGAGATGGTTCCCTTATTAGCCTCTCATGGAAGGATTCTAGCAGCTCCTATAGTGGCCGATAGGGATTTTCCTCCGTTCAACAGAGCTACTAAAGATGGTATTGCCATCAACTATGCAGCGTTGGAAAGTGGAAGAACAACATTCAAAATTGAAGGCGTGGCAAGCGCAGGAATGCCACAACAGAAGCTAGCCGACAACTATGCTTGCTTGGAAGTAATGACGGGCGCTGTGGTGCCGCTAGAGACGGATACTGTTATCATGTATGAGCATCTTACTATTAAAGATGGATGGGTGAGTATAGAAAAGGAAGTTCAGAAGGGACAAAACATCCATTACCGAGGTAGTGACGAGACTCAAGGTGCGTTGCTTTTGGCGAAGGGTAAACGAATTGCTTCAGCCGATATTGGTGTCATGGCTTCAGTTGGTGCCGCTACCGTAGCTGTAAAGGCGGTACCTAAAGTATGTGCCATATCCACGGGTAATGAATTGGTAGATGTGCATCAGATACCAGCACCCTATCAGATTCGTAAATCAAATAGCATTACCTTACAAGTAGCCTTGTCCAAGGTAAATATAGCTGCATCTACCTTGCATTTAAAAGATGAGAAACAAGCAATAGAAGAAGGATTAAAAAAGGCATTACAGGAGAACGATGTCTTGCTGTTGAGTGGTGGTGTATCTAAAGGAAAGTTTGATTTTATACCAGAGGTCATGGATGCTTTGGGGGTAGAGAAAGTGTTTCACCGCGTGGCGCAACGGCCTGGAAAACCATTTTGGTTTGGCGTGCATCACGAATACAAAACGGTAATTTTTTCATTTCCGGGCAATCCGGTATCTACCTTTGCTAATTACCATTTATATTTTCTGGCATGGCTGCATACCTCATGGAAAATCCCTGTAGAAACGCATCATGCAGTCTTAGGGACAACAGTAACAATACAAGGTTCTTTAACGCGCTTTATTCAAGTGGAAACCTATTGGGATAATGCGAGATTATGTGCCAAGCCGGTTACCGAAAATGGCTCAGGAGACTTAGCAAGTCTGGCCAAAGCTGATGGTTTTATCTGTTTAGAACCTCGGGACGCTGCTTATGAAGATGGGGAGTTAGTCCCTTTCGTTCCCACTCGATAAATCAGGTGCTCTCCGGTGTTTCGTCCCTTGCTCATAGGCATAGGTCAATCTAATTAAGGTAGGCTCATCATACATCCTGCCCAAAAATTGTAATCCTGCTGGTAGGTTTCCAGTTGTAAAACCCATAGGAACTGTAAAGGCTGGCTGTCCTGTATGTGGACTTATTACCTGACTGTTGTCTCCTTTGTATTCCTTTTGAAAGAAATCAATTCTTGCAGGTGGTTGGCTCCAAGAAGGATAAACAATGGCGTCTAATTTTAAGGAATCCATCAGCTGCTCAATAGCCTCACGGAACGCGATACGTTTCGCATCCGTGTAGGCATCCAAACAGGGGATTTCCGGATTTTCCCATCTGCCGTTGTTGGCCGCATTACGTTCCAATCGCTCTCTAGTATAGTCAGATTTGGTGCCAAGGTTTATGATGTCCTGTATCGTCGTTAAAGTATCATTTTTCACATAGTTGGCAAGGAAGGTTTCTACATCTGTAGTGAAGCTTGCACACCATTGATTTTCACGTAATGCTGCGAAATCAGGAATAATCACGGTATCAATTACGGTAGCACCTAATGACTCTAAAGCTAACAATGATTTTTCAAATAAGGCTTTTATTTCTGGATGTGGGTCATCATCACTTAGCGCTCTAAGTACGCCTATTCTTGCGCCCGTAAGTCCGTCTTTCAAAAGAAACTGACTGTAAATCTCAGGGATATTTCCTTCTGAGTATTTGGTAAGCGGGTCTTTTGGGTCGTACCCAGCCATAACCTCCAATACTTTTGTCGCATCTGCTACCGTTCTGCCCATGGGGCCTGCAATATCATTTCTAAGGTAGAGGGGAACAACGGCACTTCTACTCACTAATCCCAAGGTGGCGCGAAAACCAACTAGCGCAGTATGTGCTGCAGGTCCTCTAACAGAATTACCTGTATCTGTACCAAGGCCAATAGTGCCAAAGTTGGCGGCAATTGCCGCTGCTGTCCCCCCACTAGACCCTGCGGGAACATAATCCGTATTATAAGGGTTTCTAGTCGTCCCTACTGTGGAACTTTCGGTATGCATGGGACTAAAGGCCCATTCTGCCATGTTGGATTTGGCTAGTATAATAGCACCTGCATCTACCAATTTTTTGATGATAAACGCGTCTTCCTTAGGAATATAACCCTGCAAGGATAAGGAACCTGCCGTAGTGGGTATCCCTGCGGTATTAATATTGTCTTTTATGATGATGGGAATGCCATGTAAAGGGCGTAAGATACCAGTTTTTGCAAATTCCTCATCTAGTGCTTTTGCAATGGCAAGTGCCTTTGGGTTTAGGGTGGTGATGGAATTGATGGTACTATCCAGTCCTTCAATCCGTTGCATATAGGCCTTGACCAATTCACTGCTGGTATAGGTGCTTTCTTGATACGCCTTGTGTATATCTACAATCGTTAATTCAGATACGGCAATGGATGCAATAGGCTTTTGCTCTTTGCATGAATTAAGTACATACAAAAAAAAGAGTAAAATAAATTTTGATCTATTCATATTTAAAATTAGGTATTTCAGTTGGGCTTGCCTGTTTTATTTGTTGGTGTTAAATGAGTTATTATAGCCTAAAATTGTAACGTATTTTCAATAGGATTTGCTGGTTCTGCAGTTGCCACCGTTGGTTCATAGATTGCATCTGGTTCATACTGTTGTTGTTAAACACCAAAAAAACATCTCCAAGTGGTGAAAATATCCAATGAATACGAGCATTTAGACCCAAAACTCTGCTGTCGGTATCATATTGTAAGTAGCTATTCACTTGTAAGTTTGATGATACGTTGAACCGCACGCGCAAGCCTGCCAAGGTCTGTTCGAAATCGCCAAAGGGAAGGCGTCCTACATTTCGCAAACCGGTCAACTCAAACCCAACTAGGGGAGAAGGATTCCAATTTAGTTCCAATTCAAACTCATTTAATGTACCATCGTAAAAACTACCAAACCACCAAGAGGCTTGCCCGCTCACTCTTCGTTTTGCTGCAAATTCTGCCTCCATACGGTATCTCGTAAAATGGTAGGCACCCTCAGGAATTGTTACATTATCTGCAATGTCAAAAGCGGTAAGTATGTTCTCACCCATGGGTCGCACATTCATTTCAACGCGATCGCCACTTTCCAAACGCCAATTTATAGGAGCCGTGAATACGCTATAAGACTGCCAAGGTCCTGCAATATTCTGAACCTGGGTCACAAAAAGCTCATGGAACATTTGCCGCATCCATGGTATTTTGGGCCTTGGGGCAAACGTGGCACCGATACGGGAATAATGCACCCCTTTTCTAGGCACAAAGCTTAAAGAAGGGTCAAAATCCTCCCCAATGCGTGAATAGATAAATGCTACATCCCAGCGGTCATTGGGGTAGTCGACTTTTATACCAAAAGCGGAGCGGTCCTCTGTCAAATCTGCGCGATCGGTAAATAAGGCCCAGGTGCCTACTAAAAAATTCTTATCACCATTAAAACTAGTGGTTTGGTAGGTGAAATCGGTTCCGACCATATAACTACCCGCTCGGCCTAAGGGGTCGCCAGAAGTGGCAATGAAGCCCAGGGAGCTTTCTTTTAGTACATTTCTACGTACCCGCATTACACCCATATTGGTGGCATCATACGCCTGCCCTTCGCTCACAAAGTCATTTGTACGTATGCCTAGCCCGCCCAAAGCGGTTTTGCCCATACGCCCGTTTACTTTAGTGCCTAAAATAATGGGCACTTGTGTGTTATCCTTAAGGCCAATTCTTCTGCTAAAAAAAGGGATGACCGTACTGCTTCCCGTACCAAAACCAAATTCAAAAATGTCCGAGCCTTCCAAGAAGAAGGTGCGCTTTTCTGGAAAGAACAACGGAAACCGGGTCAGATTGGTTTGGCGTGTATCTACTTCGGTCTCCGCAAAATCGGTATTTGCGGTAAAGGTTGCCAGCACATTGGGCCCAATACGCTGGCTCGCATCCAAGCTAAACTCTGGATTAAATACCGAGGAAGTAGTGGCGCTAGTTTTATTAAGTTCACCCACTAGAGAAGGGCGCACCGTAAGACCAATCCCATAATTGAATACAGGAAGTCCAGTCAATAGGCCGGCCCTACTGGTCTGTATAAGCCATTGGTCTCTTTTTACATTTGCCCAACGTATCGTTTCTTGATTTCTCTGAATACGACGTTCTATATTAAAGCCCCATTCGCTAAGGCCTTTTTTGAAAGAGATACTCTGAATAGGGATAATGATTTCTGCAGACCATCCGTCCTCCGTAATTTGTGTTTGGGCATCCCAAACGGCATCCCAATCCTCGTTTTCAGACTCTCCTCTGTTTGATACTAGTGCATCATACCGCGCGCCTAGGGCATTTATAGCAAAAATATAGCCAGATTGGCCATCTAAAAAAGGGTCTATGACCACTTTTACATGGTCTTCTTCTGAGATATCAGCATCTCTTATTTTGGAAAAACGGATGATGCCTTCTGGATTATCATCTTTACAAACGATACCGATAACAATAGTCTTTGCATCTGCCAATACCTGCACTGTGGTGGTTTGTGATGGTAGGCCATTTTCTTCGGGTACTGTTGTTCTAAAGTTTTGTAGTAGGGGAGCGTTTTGCCAACTAGGCTCATCCAAGGACCCGTTTAGTTCTATTCGCTCTAAAAGTTTACCCGCTTTAAAAGAAGGTTTTTCGCTAGTTTGTGCCCAAAGTGATGGACAAACAATCAATAGGACCACTAGTTTTTGAAAAAGTTTTGCATATAGCCCTATGCGCACGGTATAAACGGAACAAAGGTGCAAAAGGAGCACAGTAATCCAAGGATGGAATCGAACTATGTTTCCCTGCCCTTTCATTAAAACAATCCCGAGATGATTCCCTCACTATCCATATGAATATTTTCAGAGGAAGGTGCTGATGGGAGGCCTGGCATTCTTAGCATATTGCCCGCAATAGGAATTAGGAACCCAGCGCCTGTAGCAATCTCAAACTCCCGAATATGGATGTCAAAATTCTCGGGCCGGCCTAGTAGCTTATCGTTATCGCTCAAGCTTTTTTGGGTTTTTGCCATACAAATAGGAAGTTTCCCGTAGCCTAAAGCTTCAAAGCGCTTTAACTGTCTTTTGGCAACAACAGTAAGCACCACATTTTTAGCTCCGTAAATCGTTCTGCAAATCTTTTCTATTTTTAATAAGGGATTGTCTTCTAGATGGTAGGTTGGTTTAAAGTTAGCCACACAGGTTTCGGCGGCCGCTACTACTTTTTTGGCCAATTCGGCACAGCCTTTTCCACCATCTGCCCAACCATAGCTTAATGCTATGGGGACTCCTAGTTTTTCGCAATGCGCATAAATCAGTTCTTTTTCAGCTTCGGTGTCGCTGTTAAATGCATTGACGGACACCACCACAGGCAATCCAAAACTTTGTATACTTTCAATATGTCGTTCTAGGTTGGGCAATCCTTTTTCCAAAGCAGCTACATCTTCTTCCGTTAAGCTATTAAGGGGCTTCCCTCCGTGATACTTCAAGGCTCTAATCGTTGCGACAATCACAACAGCCTTGGGTGATAGCTTCGCTTTTCTGCATTTTATATTCAAGAACTTTTCGGCACCCAAATCAGCTGCGAAACCCGCTTCGGTTACAACATAGTCTGCTAGGCTCATTCCCATTTTTGTGGCGATAATCGAATTGGTTCCCTGAGCGATATTCGCAAAGGGTCCCCCATGGATAATTGCGGGATTCCCTTCTAGTGTTTGCACCAAGTTTGGTTTAATGGCATCTTTTAATAGCACCGCCATGGCACCAGCGGCCTTTAGGTCTTTGGCATAAATGGCGGTTCCTTTAAAAGTGTCGCCTATGTAGATGTTCCCGCACATCTCCTGCAGGTTTTCTAAGTTATTGCACAAACATAAAATGGCCATGATTTCTGAAGCGGCCGTAATATTGAACCCCGTCTCCCTAGGGATACCACCTGCTTTACCTCCCAATGCGGTTATTATGTTACGGAGCGCACGGTCGTTCATATCCATACAGCGTTTCCAGAGTATGGTACGTGGGTCTATGCCTAGGCTTTTGGTCTTGCTTTGTATGTTGTTGTCTATGAGTGCGGCCAGTAAATTATTTGCCATAGCTATGGCATGAAAATCCCCAGTAAAATGTAGGTTGATATCCACCATAGGAATTACCTGACTCCATCCGCCACCTGCAGCGCCCCCTTTTATGCCGAAAACAGGACCTATACTCGGCTCTCTTAAAACGACAACGGACTTTTTCCCAATATGGTTTAACCCATCGTTTAGTCCTATGGACGTCGTTGTTTTTCCTTCTCCTGCAGGCGTAGGGGTTATGGCCGTAACCAGGATGAGGCTACTTTTGCTAACATCCTCTTCGTTTATTAAACGCAGGGGTAGCTTTGCCTTTTCATTCCCATAATATTCCAAATCGGCTTCTTGGATATTCAATTTCTTGGCAACTTCTCTAATATGCTGTGCAGTAACGTTCTGTGCAATTTCTATGTCTGTCATTTTAGTTTTTTCTTTGCGGTGATAAGAAGCGGCGCTGCTTTGGTGTTGGCAGCTTGAAACCTAAGGTAAAGCATAGCGAACCTTTTATCCTAAATACGTAGTCCACTTTTAAATTTATTTTACTCCGAAAATAAAGATAAAATACTCAGATTTATACGTACTATCTATGTTTTGTACTCTACGGTTATTGTTGCTTATCCCAAGCAGGATGTTTTTTTAATTCGTTCGCTAAAGTTTGTTTAATATGCAGCTCCTCCTCTGTTAGGGTATCTGAAAGTAAGGGTGTTTCTTCTAACTTGTCTTTGGCAACATTGAAAAATTTACCATCTTGATAGAGTTTGTAGCTTGTTGTTCTTACAAATTGATTCCGGTATTGATTCACTCGCTTCCCCCATTGTGGGTCATAATGAACAAAGCTTGTTTCTCGCGGATTATGTTTTTCCCCTTTTAGTAGCGAGTAGAAGCTTTGTCCGTCAGATGTTGTCTCTTTTTCAATGATATCAGCAAAGGTTGGAAAGAAATCACTGAATTCGATTAACTCATTGTACACCATTCCTTTATTCATCTTTTCTGGCCAAGAAATTACCAACGGAACATGTGTGCCGGTATCTATGGTATTCCCTTTTGCACCTCGTACCCTTCCTTCTTTGGTGTCCGAATATACACTTGGGTGAGTGCCATTGTCTCCGGTAAAGATTAGAATGGTGTTTTTATCTAGATCTAATTCTTTAAGCTTGGTATGTATTCTCCCTACAATTTTATCAGTGTATGCCACCATATCTTTAAAATAGGTCGTGTCATTTTTAATTCGTAACTCCGTATTTGCCCAGTCTTTAGAGTCTGGCGTGGGAACAAAGGGGTCGTGTACTAAAACCATAGGGTAGTAGATAAAAAAGGGTTGTTCCTTTTTTCGTTCTATAAAGTCTAGGATGTAATTCGCAAATATATCAGGCCCATAATCGGTGGTTTTACTTTCTAGAAAAGCGCCGTTTTGTTCGATCAAAGGATTGGCATACCTGCTTCCTATTTTAGTTAATTGCCACAAGCAGTATTCATCAAATCCAAATTGAATTGGTTTTGTACTATCCTCCCAATTTGGTATTTCATCTTTATGAGATTGCCCATTAAGTTGCCACTTCCCAGCAACGCAGGTGGCATAACCTGCCTCTTGCATTAAATTGCCAAAGGTGTATTGGTTTGTGTTCAAATTAGCAAAATAGTCGTAGTTCCGATAGTTGTACAATCCTGTCATTATTTTAACCCGAGAAGGGGTGCAAAGCGGTTGCGAGATTGCTTTTGAAAATCGGATGCCATTACTAGCCAAACGGTCAAGGTTAGGGGTATGGTAGGATGTAGCGCCATTGACGCTTAAAGATTCATACCCCATATCATCTGCCATAATAAGAATGATGTTGGGCCTGTCTTTGGTGCTTTCAGATTTACAAGAACAGAGTGCGAGGGAAAAAAGAAGGAGTAGTAGTGCTACTTGTTTTTTCATAGACACCGGAGCTTTAAATTTTGTTATTATTTTAGTTTTGGGAATAGGTCAAATTTATAAATTTAGTAGGTTTTTTAAAAATACATAAACCTTTTGATTTTTCCCAAAGTCCGCATTGCTATGAAGTCCTGTTGGTAACTATGCTTTTGTGGGAGCTACACAGGTTTTGGTTATTTTTTGTAAGTAGAACTTAACCATTTTCACCCCGTTAGAAAGAAGTTTATACATGGATTGAGAAGCCCTTCTTTGCTGATTGAAATGCTTTAATAACAGTTAGATGCAGATAGGTGTTTCATCTACGAACAGCTTTTTAGCCCCATCTAAGCAAGAGTATTTTAGTCCGACTTCGTGCAGCCTATAAATAGTTAATTCTGATATTGTAAGGTATCTTTAATTAAAGTATAGACATTCATTTCACACATAAGCTGCGGTTTTATTTATTCATTTTAAGTGTGTTGTGTCCAATGTGTGTTTTCGCAAGGCCAGGAAATACAGGTAAATTTAAAATGCTGTCCTATAAAGTTAGCCCATAGCCAAGCCAACTTTTTCTTATATTTTCAATATCAAAATTTTTGTTTGATAGTTTTCAATTGACCCTCTAAAATTCAAATTCAGCACCAAAACACTTATGTTTTTTAGCCATTTTTAGCACCAGTTACTTTCTTTAAGTGTTTATTTACGATTGTGATTAAAACTTTTGTAGAGATGGGTTTGGATATATAATCATTAAAACCAGCCTTTAACATTTTTTCTTTATCTCCCGACATAGCCAGACCTGTTTGGGCAATTATTGGTAATTCTTTATTTGTTTTTCTTATTTCCTCTAATGCCTTATCTCCGTTCATTTCAGGCATGTTGATATCCATTAATACTAAATCTATTGAAGCGTTTTGGTTTACTATTTTAACGGCCTCTTTTCCATTAATAGCATGTAAAATGGAGCAGTTAAAATCTGAAAGACATGCCTCTAAATACATAAAACTAAACTCATCATCTTCAGCTATTAATATAGTAAAATGGCCACTGTCCAGAGCCGTATCGCTATTACCCAAAACTACCTTTGTGCCCGTAACTACGTTTTCGTAAGGGATTGTAAAGAAAAATGTTGAACCTACTCCGGTTTGAGAATCTACCCAGACGTCCCCGCCAAGAATATTAACTAGACCTTTTACAATTGATAAACCCAATCCCACCCCATGATTATGAGTCTGTTCCAGTTTACCTTGTGTAAATCTGTTAAAAATATTCTTTTGTTCTTCAATTTCAATTCCAACACCAGAATCCTTAACATAAAATTTAAGTTCACTTGTGGATTTGAATATCCAAATTCAATCTCACCTTTTTTGGTGAATTTTATTGCGTTCTCCAATAAATTAGACAGTACCTGAACTAATTTGTTTGTGTCTGTTTCTACACAACTGTCTTTATCTCCCAATCCTTTTTTGACTTGTAGTTTGATACCCGCATTCTTTAGTTTAATAGCATATTTTGAATAGAGCTCATCAATTAGCATATTGATATTGGAAAAAGAACTATTAATGGTAATAACATTAGATTCAATCTTTGAAATATCTACAATGTTCGAAATAAAACTCAAAAGACGATTTCCTTCTTTTTCAATAAATTCTAAATAAGTGTCTTTCTTTTCATCGGAAATATTCTTTTCTTTCAATAATTCTGAAAAACCTAAAATTCCGTTCATTGGAGTGCGGAGTTCATGGCTCATATTTGCGAGAAATGCTGATTTTAATCGGTCACTTTCCTCCGCTTTTTCTTTCGCTTTAATAAGTTCTATAGCTAATAGTTTTTGCTCGGTGATATCTTGGCTAGTTCCTGCTAAACTGACTACCTCACCAGTATCTCCCAATACAGGTTGACAAATGGCTCTTACCACTTTTTGCTCGCCATTGGTAAGGCAAATTCTATGTTCAATATCGTATGGTGTTCCTAGCCTAATTGCTTTTTCAACAGCACTAGTAAATAGTTCTTGATCGTCCTTGTGAATTTGGTTAACCAATGTTTCAAATTCAGGAGCGCCTTTCTTTGCGTCGTAACCCCATAGGTCATACGTTTCATCCGACCATTCTATCTTTTGAGTGGTAAGGTTAAATAACCAGCTACCAATATGTGCTAATTTCTGCGCTTCATTTAATTCCTTCTCTGTTTTTTCTAATACTAATTTTGCTGCTGATTTGATTTTTTCATTCCGCTTTTGCTCGGTAATATCTTGACCAGTACCTGCTAAGCTTACCACTTCACCAGTAGCACCCAATCTAGGTTGACACACCCCTCTTACTACTTTTTGCTCCCCATTGGGAAGGCAAATTCTATGTTCAATATCGTATGGTGTTCCCAGACTGGTAGCTTTTTCTACAGAACTATTCCATAATTCTAAGTCATCGGGGTGCACTCGCTTAATCAGTGCATCATATTCAGGGGTACCCTTCTTTGAATCGAAACCCCAGATGTGAAACATTTCATTTGACCATTCTATCTTTTGATTTGAAACATTAAATAACCAGCTTCCAACTTTTGCTAAAGCCTGCGCTTTATTTAATTCATACTCTGTTTTTTTTCTATTCGTTATATCTTGAGTCACACCAAATATTGTCCCTTCGTTTATCTGTAAGCCTATGATACTTACATCTCTGATTTCATTATTTGGTCTAATAATTTTGAATTCAAATGAATCTACTACTTTGCCTTTTACTAGTTGGCTAATCGCATTCTCCATCTTATGTTTATCCTCCTCTAAAATGGTTTTACCTACATTTTCACTAGTAGGGTCAAATTCATCTTTTTCAACACCATAAATTCTATACATTTCATCAGACCATACTGCATGATCAGTTTCCCACTCCCATTCCCAGCTCCCTATATGAGCAATTTTTTGAGCCTGCTCTAATTTTATTAAGGATTCCTTTTTGGCTGATTCAGCTTCTTTTAACGCCTGAATACTTTGAATAGTAACTGGAACTGATTGTTGTTCTGATTTTGTTTGAGGAATATGAATTGAAAATAAGGCTGCGAACTCATCTCCTTTTAGCGTTTTATAATTTACTTCTGATATAAATGATTTCTCATTATTCCATATTGATTCTATAAGGTCCAAGAACACTTTGTCTGCTCCCTCACCAAATGTAACCTGTATATTATTTAAAAATTCTTCATCACTTTCGGCTCCAAACAACTTTAAAGTAGCCTTATTGACACTATTAATTTTCAAATTTCTAATTAATGAGAATAAAACCTCGGGGTTCTCCTCTAAATATATTTTTATGTTAGGGATGTCAAGTTTTCTAAGTTTATCTATTTGTTCAAATACTAGCGTAAAATCTTCATTCCAAATAGAAATTGTAGCATTATCAAATAGTCTCTTATAGTCTTGTTCTATTTTTATTTTTGATTGCAATTTATTAATGCGCTCCTCTAATTCCTGATATGTAGGTTTTTTAGTCGATTTCATATTGTTTTTATGACATTGGCTATACCGTATCTGTATTCGTGCCATTATTCTTACGCCGCTATAATTCCAGATATCTGTATGAGAACGTTTATTTCTTGTTTTAGAAATCTACTGTTCCCTAAAGCTATCTAGGAAGCAGCTGATTGCCTTTATTGTATAAGTTAAAACTTATTTGGCGTATTGCCTTACAGAAAAACGTAAGGGTTTTAATAATTCATGAACAAAACGAGGTATTAGACCTAGGTATAAAGCTTACAATGGGTAGTTCATTTCTGTTTTGGGACAAAATACGGTTTCGGTTTTAGCGGCTATATTGCACTAAAAATACCCTTTAGGTAGTAAAAGAGCGGGAGGAAGTCTTTAA
>JBLICT010000055.1:0-16212 GCA_047632415.1 Maribacter sp. | reverse complement strand
TATGCTTTCCGTTAGAGCTAAAAAGGGCCACCTTCTAGCTACTATTGTTTTATGATTACAAGGGATGATAAAACTAAAAACAGAATTAGATACCCTTAAAGTCTGTATCTTGCAGTTATAAACTGCTTTTATGAAACTAAATTTATTGTCATGCGATGCTGTTACGGTTGAGATAGAAGACAAAAATTCTGGTTCCGCTTTACGGGCTTTGAAAAAACTTAGTATTGATTATGAAATAGTGGATTAAACCTTTTGAAAGGCCAAATATTTGAAACCATATTTACCTGTAAAAGATGGGATAATTTATAAAAAACTAGTCTTTATAAATTATCCCATCTTTCATAACAAAGCTTACTTCTTTCATTGCTGAAATGTTCTCTATTGGGTTGCCTTTCACGGCAATAATATCCGCCAGAAAACCTTTTTTTAGTTCCCCAAGGGTATTTAAATGAAACATACGCGCGTTCCCTGAAGTTGCTGAGATAAGAACATCTAAAGGTTTCATACCGTATTCCACCATCAATTCCATTTCCCTGTAATTTTCACCATGGGTAAACACCCCAACATCACCTCCAAAAACAATAGGGACCCCAGATTCTAAAGCGAGCTTAAAGGACGCCTTCTTTTTGGAAATGCGTTCCGGGTCCGGTTGGCTTTCTTTTTTCCATCCACTGTAACGGGTTATGGCATCGCCTGCAGCTAAGGTAGGGCAGTAACCGATACCTTTTTGTTTCATCAATTTAAAAAGCTCCATAGTACCTCCGTCACCGTGCTCAATTGTCTCTACTCCGGCAGATATGGCTCTTTTCATACCTTCTGGGGTGCTTGCGTGTGCCACAACATATTTGCCGGCACTGGTTGCAGTTGCCACCATGGCGTCTATTTCTTCTTGTAAAAACGTAGGTTGGGAAGTCGCACCCGGTGTCCAACGATAATCTGCATATATTTTAATTAAGTCTGCCCCGTTGCCCATCTGCCGGCGTACAACTTCAATAACGTTAGAGACCCCACTTGCTGGTTCTGCACCCAAAGGAACCGTTACGCCATCATGAAAACCTTTTGGGCCATAGGCACCTGTGGCAACAATTGCGGGACCGGCTACCAATAACCTTGGTCCGGGAATGATTCCTTGGTCAATGGTTTTTTTAAGATATACGTCTGTATAGCCAGCTCCTTCGGCACCTAAGTCACGCATGGTGGTAATTCCAGCATATAAGGAGTTGCGCGCATGTACCGTTCCTCGTACGGCGCGTTCTACAGGCGATTCCTTTAACACTTGGTCATTCCAAGAAGTTTCATTGTAAGGATGTAGTAATAGATGGGAGTGTCCTTCAATAATTCCAGGCATCAACGTAGTTCCTTCAAGCGTTATAGTTTTTGCATTTGTAGGCTTTTTAAGACGGTTTAATGGCCCTGCATAACTAATACTGTTCTGTTCCACCAGAATTACCCAATCTGCATGTAATTCAGTACCATCAAATACGTAGTCGGGCTTTAAAATTGTCTGGGCATACGATAGTTGTAAAACCAATAATGCAACTAGTAGAAAGCGTTTGTTCATCTGTTTACTTGTTGTCCTTTATTAAAGTTTGAAGCTGTTTCTCTAGCAGTTTTTGCTCCCAAATTTTCCCTTGTTTGATGACCATTCGAATGTTCTGTGTTTGTGAAATATCCTCAAGGGGATTACCGTTCAACACTACTATGTCCGCTATTTTATTTACTGATATTTCACCGTAGTCCTTATCTTTTTTCAAAAACCGCGCACCATTATATGCCGAGGTTTTTAGGGCCTCTAACGGTGCTATTCCAATGCTTACCATTTGCTCTAATTCTTTATGTAGTGAAATGCCGGGATAGGTATAGGAATTATAAGCACCACTGTCTGATCCCGCCAACAGATTGACGCCGGATTCGTGAAGGGATTTGGCAAGTTTGCCAAAAAATAGCTGCAAGGCCTTGCGATCTTTCGTTTGTTGTTCGCTGGCGTTTAACGCACGCTGTATGCGTCCGCCATATGTTTTTATGATATTCTTGTCCATATAATTTAAGTACGGATCATTCTCATGATTTACTTCATCTAAATAGCTTAAGGTCTCCCCAATGTGCAGTGTGGGAACCACATAAACTCCTTTGGTTTTTAACTTTGCAAAAGTATTTTGGGCAGTAGTAGCTGAATAACTTCCCATAAGCAAGGGCATGGCGTCCCAAAACCCGATTTCTTTTTTAACTAATCGGTCGGTTATTTCCCTTTCATTTGATGAACAACCTTTCATCACATAATACAAATGCTCAACCGCGTCCACTCCAGCGGAAATCGTTTCATTTAAGGTTACTGTAAATGGCATGTGACCAGAGCTGATCAAATTGCGCTTTTCCGCCTCCTTTATGGTGTTTAAATAATTTTCTCCACTGATGCGGCTATCGTAAATTTTCACAAAGTCAACCGGAATTTGCTGCAGCGAATCCAATGCCTTTAGGATATCGCCGGTATTTGATACCTCCAAAGATCCTGCCCAGGTGCTATTTGGTCCGTCGATTTTTGGTCCAGAGGTAAATATTGTTGGACCAAGCAGCTCGTTAGATGCAATGCTATTTTTCCATTCCATTACGGAAGAAGTCAGGTCTCCACCGGCATCTCGCACTGTAGTGATACCATTAGCCATATATAGTGTAAGAAATTCTTTATTGGCATTTATTAAAGAATCACCACCTCTAAAATGAACGTGATTATCCCAAAATCCGGGCAGTATATACTGGCCAGTTGCATCTATAGTTTGGGTGGCAGACAAGTTTTTTATCTCCTCTGGTGTCGCTAGTTTTGCTATTCTACCTTCCTTGATTAGAATGTTTTGAATCGAAACCGTTCCGGTTTCCAAGTCAATTACATTCCCATTTTTTAACAGGATATCATAATCAACTTGAGTATCGATCTTACAGCTGAAAATAAATAGACATGTAAAAACTAAGCAAACACGTAAAAAGACATAATCCCTCATCATACGAAATAAATATTCAGGGTAAGGTAAAAATAATTACCGATTTATGACTCTTCTTATTCCGATAAAGACCAAAATAAAAGCGGAGTATCCAATGAAGAAAGGTATAATATATTGATCAAGGCCAAGCACCAACATCACGCCAATAAGTAATAATTGAAAGCCAAGACCAAAGGTAGATACCGCAGTCATAAACCAACTGGGCAAGTGCTCGCTATGCGCCGCCTTTCGGTCCAATTTGTATATAATACGGTCAAAAATTCCGTAGAGTATAGTATAGAGCGAAAATAGTATATCTACATGCCGTTGGCTTTCGCCCAGTAAAGCCTTAGGGGAATCGGTTTCGAATACCCTACTGGTGGTATCGCCATCATGTTTGTTCCTTAGAATTACATAATAATAATTGTAAAGTGTACCCTGAAGCTGTAAACCAAAGAATGCTGCTAAAGTCAACCATATAGAACCATCGGTTACATACCAAATGGTAATTAAAATCATGAGGTTTAAAATAATATCCGAAACAGAATCTAAGTACCGCCCTGTGTGGGATGGCGTATTCTTTTCTCTAGCGAGCTCACCATCTGCAGCGTCCAAAACGGATTTAAGTAGCAAAAAGAACAAGGTTGCCCAATAGTATTGGTGCAACAAACAGGCAATGGCTATAAATCCCGCAACTACGAACATGATAGTAACGTGTATGGGTGTAAAGGAAGTATGTTTCAGTGATTTTGCAATAACTTTTGCAACAGGTCTACCGTAATCCGATAAATCCAAGAATTGGTGTTCCTTGGGTAATTTTGACATGTAAATTGAACCTAAAAGGAAAACCAATAACGGAAACACGCTGGCTTGGTACACCTTTTAAATACAGCGCAAAAATAAGCTTAATTTTATAATGTTTAAAGCTGAAATTTGAAATCCTTTGAATATCAACGACCCTGATCTTTGAATATCGGCGATTTTGTTTACTAGTGTGGTTTTAACAAAAAATAGGACCTAAACTGTTGGTGAATCTTGTTCCTATGTCTAAATTTATAGCTTTTTATATCTTATAATTAAATCGTTTTACATGAAGAATTTCCCTGTTTTATTACTTTTAGTTTGTGCTTTTATTCTTTTTTCTTGCAACAACAATAGAGAAGGAAGCCCTAAGGTTTTGGTGTTCTCCAAAACAATGGGTTTTAAGCATGCGTCTATTCCTTCTGGAATTGCCGCTATACATAAGCTAGGTTCGGAAAATGGTTTTGTAGTGGATACGACTAAGAATGCTGAACTATTTACCGAGGAGAATCTAAAGCAATATTCCGCAGTTATTTTTTTGAGTACGACGGGAAATGTGTTGGATCATTATCAAGAGGCCGCTTTTGAGCGTTATATCCAAGCGGGTGGTGGCTTTGTAGGTGTCCATGCAGCTGCGGATACCGAGTATGATTGGGGCTGGTATACTAAATTGGTAGGAGCACAATTTTTAAGTCACCCTGCCGGAACACCTGTGGCTGATTTCCACATCAAGGATAACAACTTTATTGCTACGGTACATTTTACAGATACGGTTTGGCATAGATCTGATGAAATTTACAATTACAAAAAGATAAATCCCGACCTAAATGTATTGATGACGGTGGATGAGTCTACCTATGAAGGTGGTGAAAATGGGGAAAATCATCCGTTTGCTTGGTATCATGAGTTTGATGGTGGAAGGGCGTTTTATACTGGTGCAGGTCATACGGATGAAAGTTATACCGAAAATCTTTTCTTGAATCATCTACTAGGTGGAATTCAATATGCCATAGGCGAAAATAAGAAACTCGACTACGCCAAGGCTTCCTCTCAAATACCACCAGAAATAGACCGTTTTTCAAAAATCACATTAGCAGATGGAGAATTTTTTGAACCTACGGAGATGACTGTGCTACCCAATAGCGATGTACTAATAGCGCAACGCAGGGGAGAAGTATTGTTGTATAGCGAAGCGACTAAAGAGCTAACCGAAGTGGCCAAACTAGATGTGTATCACAAAACCTTAAATACCCCAGGTGTAAATGCGGAAGAAGGTCTAATGGGATTGCAGAAAGACCCTAATTATGAAACCAACAGCTGGGTTTATTTATATTATGCCCCTACAGGAGACGCAGAAATAAATCGCTTATCCCGTTTTAAATTTTCGGAAGGTGTTTTTGATATGGCTTCGGAACAAGTGATTTTAGAAGTAGAAAGTCAGCGAGAAATCTGCTGCCATACAGGAGGTTCTATCGCGTTTGGACCTGATAATCTATTGTATTTATCCACGGGTGATAATTCAACGCCATTTAATGAAAAGGGAGTAAAATATACCAATAGTGGTTATGCGCCGTTAAACGACCTTCCGGGTCATGAACAGTATGACGCGAGAAGATCTTCGGGAAACACCAACGATTTAAGGGGTAAAATCTTGAGAATAAGGGTCAATGAAGATGGAAGTTATGATATACCCGAAGGGAATTTATTTGTCGTGGGTATAGAGAAAACGAGACCTGAAATTTATACCATGGGACACCGTAACCCGTATCGTATATCCGTCGATAGTAAGCGAGGTTATGTGTACTGGGGCGATGTTGGACCAGATGCTAGAGCAGATAGTCTTGAAACAAGAGGGCCTAGAGGCTACGATGAAATGAACCAAGCTCGCGAGGCCGGTAATTTTGGATGGCCATTATTTATTGGTGATAACAAAGCATATCGTGCTTACAATTATGAAACGGGTGTGTCCGGTGATGCTTTTGACCCTGAGAAACCTATAAATAACTCTAGGTTCAATACCGGTTTAACGGAGTTGCCAAAGGCCATGCCTGCGTATGCGTTCTACCCTTATGCAGCTTCACAAGATTACCCACAGCTAGAGACAGGTGGTAGAAATGCAATGGCCGGACCAACCTATTATTCAGATTTATACGAGGGCACTGAAAAACTACCTAGTTACTATGATGGTAAGGTAATCATCTATGATTGGATGCGCGGTTGGATGAAGGCTATTCATTTGAACAAGGATGGTAGTTATTCCAAAATGGAACCGTTTGCGTCCGATATCGATTTGAATAACCTAATAGATATGGAAGTAGGGCCAAATGGTAAAATCTACTTGCTTGAATACGGAAGTGGTTGGTTTACAAAAAACGCTGATTCCGGTTTGGGTTACATAGAATATAATAGCGGAAATAGACCTCCCTTAATAGATCAATTAATTGTAGACAAAACGTCTGGCCAATTACCACTATCGGTAACGGCTACGGTGAACGCAAGAGATCGCGAGAATGATGGTATGACCTATATTTGGGATTTAGGTAATGGGGTTGTTACGGAAACCACAGATCCTCAAATCGCTCACGCGTATGCCAAAGCAGGAGAGTATAGAATCAAAGTTGAGGTCAAGGATACTGCAGGCGAGTCTGCTAAAAGTAATGGCGTTACCATAGTAGCAGGTAATTCAAGACCAGAGGTTACTATTGATATAATGGGTGGGAATACATCTTTCTTTGTTCCTGGGCAAGAGGTGCAATATGCGGTAAGCGTAACGGATCCAGATGGGAATGAGGCTATTGTAGAAGATAATATATTTGTCAGTGTAGATTATTTGGAAGGGATGGATAAAGTGGCCATGTCCTCAGGACATCAACAAGTATCTGCTGAGGTAACTGGTAAAGCACTGACACAGTCTATGGATTGCAAAACCTGTCACAAAGAAATGGGTGCATCCATAGGACCTAACTATACTGACATCGCTCAAAAATACAAAGGCCAAAAAGATGCCATAGCCTACTTAAAGAAGAAAATAGTTTCTGGTGGAACTGGTGTTTGGGGTGAGGTAATGATGCCGGCACATCCAGGTATTTCTTCCGAAGAAGCTAGGCAGATAGCCATGTACATAAAATCCTTGGCCGCAGGCGGGGTCAAGAAAGTTTCCTTACCGGTAAAAGGAAAGATACGTCCCGAGACTAAAAATCCTGGCGAAATGATGGTGATTACCGCAAGTTATACGGATGAAGGTGCGGAAGGGACCATAGCCTTAACGGGTTCCACCTTTGTAGTGTTACCCAGTAACAAGGATGAATTTTCTAAGGCAAAGAAGATCAAGGAATAACTATCGTTACTTTTGGATGGCAAGAAGCACCACAAGCAATATATCATTTTGATGTCCGTTTGGATGCGCCATATGGTGACGTTATCGGCAAGGGGTCTTTGGGCGTTCAACCCCAGGTACTCAAGGTGGTGCCATCCTAATACCTTTTACTACACAAGCTAAGGGAAAGCATAAAATTTATGTAACCGGAGCAGTACAAGAGGGTGAAACACCATCTGTGTTTGCTATTGTAAATGCAACATTTAATTAATCTATTTCTTTTTTTAGATAGTAAAGCCCGTTTTTGAACGGGCTTTTTTGATTTTTAAGCCCCATTGATATTAGCTATTTTAAGTCTTGTAGTATAGAATCTCTTGAGTGTGGCTAAATCATGCAGAATGTTTTAATGACTTCAAAATCGTTATTAGTCGAATTTTATCTTCATTCATGGTATTTTGTTGTTAATTTTAAGGAGTATAAAAAAGGTTCTCTATAGCTATGAAACTCAATACTTATATTACAACGAAAGATTTTTTTAGAGGAGTCATCGTCTTCCTTTGTGTCATTCTACTATGCAGTAGTTACTATTCTTGCAAGGAAAACCCTTCGGTTTCGGAAAAAGTGATTGCACAAGCTGATCTAACTGGTATTCCCGATAAAATCGATTTTACATTTGATGTAAAGCCTATACTATCCGATCGTTGTTTTATATGTCACGGTCCTGATAAAAATGCGATTGAGGCTGGACTTTCATTACATAAGGCTGAAGATGCTTATGCTGCTTTGGGAAAGTTGAAAGACCGTTTTGCTATTGTCCCGAACAAACCGGAGGAGAGTGAACTCGTACATCGTTTATATTCAGAAGATCCAAATGTGATTATGCCCCCTCCAGAGTCCAATTTAGTTTTGACTACAAAAGAAAAAGCTATTTTGGAAAAGTGGATTGCGCAAGGTGCCGAATACAAGGAACATTGGGCGTTTATTCCTCCGGTGAAGCCTAAGGTTCCAGAAACAAAGGAATCCGACTGGGGCGTTAATGAAATAGACAACTTTGTATTGGATAAAATGCGATTGAACGCACTTACTCCATCACCAATAGCCTCTAAGGAAAAATTGGCACGTAGGGTTTCCTTTGATTTAACCGGACTCCCTCCTACACCAGAACAGGTTCAGGCATTTGTGAACGATACTTTGGAAGGTGCCTATGAGCGAATGATTGATACTTTATTGAGCACCAAGGATTATGCAGAACATATGGCTACGGAATGGATGGATATTTCACGCTATGCGGATACCCATGGTTATCAAGATGATTTTGAACGTACCATGTGGCCATGGCGCGACTGGGTCATCCATGCATTTGATAAAAATATGCCCTATAACGATTTTGTGACCTATCAACTGGCGGGTGATCTTATGCCAGATGTAGATTTGGAAAAAATAGTGGCCACAGGCTTTAATCGTAATCATAAAATAACGTTTGAAGGCGGGACTATACCAGAGGAGTACCACATAGAATATGTTGAAGATCGTTTACAAACGTTTGGAACTACTTTTTTAGGATTGACGGTGGAATGTGCAAGGTGCCATGATCATAAATATGACCCTGTTAGTCAAAAAGAACATTTTGAACTGTTTAGTTTTTTCAATAATAACAAAGAAAAACTAATAGTTCCGCCAATAGGATCAACTCCAGAACCGTACGTGACCATAACGGAAAAGGACACGGAAGGGATTTTAAGTTTTGTAAACATGCAAAATTCCCGCAAAAAAGAGTTGGATTTAATGGTAATGTACGAGAGGGAAGACATGAAGCCCGCCTTTATTTTAAACCGAGGCGCATACGACCAACCTACCGACGCCGTATTCCCAGATACTCCTAATTCTGTACTGTCGTTTCCTGAGAGTTATCCAAGAAATAGATTGGGCCTTTCTAAATGGTTGTTTAATGAAGAAAACCCCTTAACGGCTAGAGTTACGGTGAACAGACTATGGCAGCGCATGTTTGGTACCGGTTTAGTAAGCTCTTCTTACGATTTTGGAAATCAAGGAGCATTACCTACACATCCCGCGTTATTGGACTTTTTGGCTATCAAACTGAGAGATGAAGGATGGAATACGAAGGCAATGTTGAAGTATATGGCGCTGTCTGAAACGTATAAACAAAGCGCTGTCACTACACCTGAACTTTTAGAGCAGGATCCTGAAAATAAATTATTGGCACGCGCTTCACGACTGCGCCTCACGGCTGAAATGATACGAGATCAGGCATTATCCATAAGTGGGCTACTGGTAAAAGAAGTAGGAGGACCGAGTGTAAAGCCGTATCAGCCAGCGGGTATCTGGGAAGAGACCACGGGTGGTGGTGGCGGTAGCACCTCAAACTATGTACAAGGTACAGGAGCGGATTTATACCGAAAAAGTTTATATACGTTTTGGAAAAGAACCGTACCACCACCTAGCATGATGACTTTTGATACCGCCTCTAGGGACTTATGTTCTGTAAAGCGCCAGGAAACGAATACACCGTTGCAGGCCTTGGTGCTGTTGAATGATCCACAGATGGTAGAAGCTGCAAGGGCCCTAGCTACGAATACAGTTAAGAAGTATCCTGAAAATATTGTAAAACAACTAGGTTATGTATTTCAGAAAGCGACCTCCAGATTACCGGATGCGGAGGAAGCAACTATGCTTTTGGAGCATTATAAGGATATGCGAGCCAAAATGGATAATGGTGTATTTACGGCGTCTGAATATATGGGCATAGGAGAATTTAAGTCGGACACAGGCGTTCCTGAAAAGGACTTGGCATCCTTGGCATTGGTTGCACATACCGTACTTAATTTGGATGAAACAATTACAAGAGGATAGTTATGAGTGAAAAGAAAATTTTAGAAGATCGTTCACTTTTCTTAAATAGAAGATCCTTTTTGGGAAAAGCGGCCCTAGGTGCCGGTTCGGTTGCATTGGCCTCATTATTGGGGAACCAGTTTTTTCGAAAGGACAAAAATGGTATTATTACGAAGGACAATGATTTCGGTGGTAATAATGGTGTAATGAACGCACTACATCACGCCTCAAAAGCCAAAAGGGTGATATACCTGTTTCAAAGTGGTGGCCCTTCACAATTGGAATTATTTGATTATAAACCTACATTAATTAAACGTAGGGGAGAGGAATTACCCGATTCTATTAGACAGGGACAACGGCTAACCGGAATGACTTCGGGTCAGTCTAGTTTTCCGTTGGCAGGTTCTGTGTTCGATTTTAAACAGTACGGTCAGAATGGAACATATATAAGTGATTTGCTACCGTATACAGCAAAGATGGTCGATGATTTATGTATTGTAAAATCGATGTATACCGAAGCGATTAATCATGACCCTGCGGTAACCTTCTTTCAGACAGGTTCACAGCAACCCGGTCGCCCAAGTATGGGGTCTTGGTTGAGTTACGGATTAGGTAGCGAGAATAAAAACTTACCGGCCTTTAGTGTGTTGTTGTCTAGAGGTTCTGGGAGGCCAAGTGGTCAGCCATTATACACAAGATTATGGGGTAACGGATTTTTACACTCTTTGCATCAAGGAGTTCAATTCAGGGCGGCAAAAGATCCGGTGCTGTATTTGAATGACCCTAAAGGGGTAACCAAAGAGGGAAAGAGGGCTATTTTGGATAAACTTGCTGAAATGAATGACAAGCAATTCCAAGATTTTGGAAATCCGGAGATACAGAGTAGAATAGCCCAGTATGAAATGGCCTATAAAATGCAAACTTCGGTACCCGATGTGATGAGAACCGATGATGAGCCCGACTATATTTACAAAATGTACGGGGCAGATGCAAAAATTCCGGGTACGTATGCCGCGAATTGCCTTTTGGCAAGGAGATTGGCAGAACAGGATGTGCGATTTATACAATTGTACCATATGGGATGGGATCAGCACGATAACCTTCCCGGAGCGATAGAAAAACAAGCCAAGGATGTAGATCAAGCTTCCGCAGCCTTAGTTGCCGATTTAAAACAGCGTGGCCTGTTAGAGGATACACTAGTGATATGGGGTGGGGAGTTTGGCAGAACTAACTATTCCCAAGGTCTTTTGACAGATACCAATTACGGACGTGACCACCACCCAAGATGTTTTACCATGTGGATGGCTGGTGGCGGTATAAAACCAGGTGTTGTTTATGGCGAGACTGATGAATTTGGATACAACGTGGTAAAAGACCCCGTGCATGTACACGATTTTCAAGCTACAATGCTGCATTTATTGGGTATAGACCACGAAAAATTGACTTATAAATACCAAGGAAGAAGATTCCGATTAACAGATGTGGAAGGTCATGTACTTAACGATTTATTAGTGTAATGGAAAGAAGAAAATTTGTTAGGAATAGCAGTATTCTTTCGGCAGGGATAGTAAGCGGTATTGCTCAGGCCAATGTTTTTAGTAGTTATAAGGATGCTATTATTGGACATAATTCGCATCAATATAAAATCGATTTGCAATGGGGCGCTTTAAATTCTAATTTTTACCCCGTCAACGATTGTCATGAAATGGTTCAGGATTCTAAGGGTAGAATTCTACTACTAACGAACCACACAAAAAATAATATTATCGTGTATGACCGTTCCGGAAAACTTTTAGAGGTTTGGGGAACCGATTATCCCGGCGCACACGGACTTACCTTAAACGTGGAGAATGGAGAAGACGTGCTTTACATTGCAGATAATAGTCGCCACGAAGTCATTAAAACGAATATAAAAGGGCAGGTACTTCAAGTATTCCCCTATCCAAAGGAATCTGGAAAATACAAAACAAAGGAAAGCTACGTTCCTACAGAAACCGCAATCACCCCAAATGGGGATGTCTATATCGCCGATGGTTACGGAGAGCAACACATAATGCACTACAATGCCAACGGAGAACTTTTAAATGTATTTGGAGGTAAGGGAGAAGAGAATCATTTGTTTAACAATGCACATGGTATTTGTTTAGATACTAGGGATGCTGCCAATCCTACCTTACTGATTACCGCAAGGCAGCAGAATAAATTAAAACGTTTTAGTCTAGCCGGAGAATATTTAGATAGTATCGATTTGCCGGGAGCTTTTATTTGCAGACCTGTGATTCATGGTAAAAATATTTACTTGGCCACCATTTGGTCAGGAGACGGATCGGATGGAACCGGTTTTATCAGTATCCTTAACGAACAGAATGAGTTGATATCCGCACCTGGTGGATGTACCCCTGTATATGAAGGTGGAAAGCTAAATCCTATGTACCAGAGCTTAAAGGTATTTCATCACCCGCATGATGTTTGTGTTGATGATGATGAAAATTTATACGTTGCACAGTGGAATTCAGGAAAAACCTATCCTATTAAATTATACCGTGTATAATGCGTCATACATTTTATTTTATTTTAAGTTGTTTTGTTATCCTTGCGTCTTGTAAGGAAAAAGTAGTGGTTGTTTATTCTGCTTCCGCATTCTTTGAATTGGCCGCTCCTCGAGTACATGCAGATTCGTTACTTTTCAATACATCGGCCACCGTAGCTGCCGTTTTTAATATGGAAGGAGCAGCCATTAGATACACCACAGATGGAAGTGAAGTAACAGCTGATGCGCTTGTATATCAAAAACCATTAACTGTAAACGAACCAACCGAGTTTAGTTTTCGTGCTTTTCATCCAGATTATTTACCAAGTAAAGCCGTTAGTATGCGTATACTGAAGGTGAAGAATGATGTGTCTTCCGCAAAAGTAAGCCTTACGCCACAAGCTGATTCTAATTATCCTGGTAATGGCGGCAAAGGCTTGGTTGATTTGCAAAAAGGTACAACACAATTTAGAGCTGGTAACTCTTGGATGGGTTTACAAGGGGAACAAATTAAAATAGTATTGGACTTTGAAAACCAAACTTCGATTTCCAAACTGATTGTAAGTTCCTTAAACGACCATGGCTCTTGGATTTTTCTTCCAAAGGCGATCAGTGTATTTGCAGACAGAAAAGAGAAAATTGCAAGTATATCGATACCACTCCCAACAGCGGTTGAACCCAAAGGTATTTCCCTATTGGATGTTCCTGTGATTGCGGGTTCGTATAAAAGTATAGAAATATATATTGATTTATTAGAAACGATTCCGCAATGGCACCAAGGTACAGGTACCGCTCCCTTCTTTTTTATTGATGAAATTTTAGTAGAATAATATGACGTATTTGTTTATAAACATTGGCAATTTTCACCCTGTTTTGGTTCACATGCCCATCGGTATTTTGATGTTTGCTTTTGTTCTTGAAATATACCAACGTATAAAACCATCTGAAAATTTAGGAAGCAGTATTAAACTTGCCCTTGGTTTTGGTGTGCTAAGTGCCTTAGCGGCTATAGGAACTGGACTTTGGTTAGAGGAACATGGAGCCTATGATGAAGAGTTGCTCTTTAGACATAAATGGATGGCAATTGCACTAACTGTAGTTTCCATAATTATTTTCTTTGCCAAGGAGGCTAAAAAACTAGTTTTGGCTAGACTCTATTTCCCACTATTTGTTGCTGTAAATATTATGTTAATTCTGGCGGGTCATTGGGGCGGTAGCATGACACACGGGGAAGATTTTCTAACTAAAGCTAGCTCATCGGATAAAATGAGTATTGAGAATGTAGACGAGGCTATCGTGTACCAAGATATTATACGACCTATTCTGGATACTAAATGTATGAGTTGCCATAACGCTAAGAAGGCAGAAGGAAACTTACTGATGACTTCTCAGGCGGAACTGCTTGCCGGTGGAGACACAGGTAATCCTCTGGACTCTGTTTTGGACTTAGGTAAGCCCTTAATAGCACATCGTGTGGGTTTACCTTTGGAAGATGAGGAGCACATGCCGCCCAAGGGAAAAGTACAACTAACACCCAATGAAATTGCATTATTGAATTGGTGGATGGAAAACAAAAACTGTTTTGAGTGTAAAACGGCAGATTTAGACCGAAATAAAAAAATACAAGGCTATTTAAACGAGTTGGAATCCGATACCTCTACCAGAGCCTTGCTGGCTAAATCCTTAGAGCCGGCTTCCATGGAATGGTTGGCTGAAGTAGCTGCCACGAGAACTTCTATATATCCATTAAAGGAGGGAAGTCCTTTATATATTGTCTATTTGGCAAATAAAAAAGATTTGAGTGAAGCTTCGTTTGACGTGTTGGACGCATATTCCGAAAACATTGTGGAACTCAATTTAGGGAATTCGAATTTTAGCGACACCTTGGTTTCAAGCCTTGGGGCGTTTGAAAACCTTACCAAATTACAACTACAGAATACGTTGATTACGGATAAGGCTATAGATAAAGTAGCTAACTTGGAGAAGCTTGAGTCCTTAAATCTTTATGGTACGGTAGTGAGCGACGCAGCTTTAGAGAGCATTCAAGATTTACCTAATTTAACAGACCTCTATCTCTGGCAAACGGAAATTACCGATGAAGCTATGAATGCGTATATGGTCGCTAATCCAAACACAACCATGCATACCCTAGATATGGATATGTTCGGTGCAACGGAACTATTGCCTCCAACCATTGTGGCTGCTAATTACTTTATAAAAGATGAAGTTACGGTTGAAATTAGCTACCCTTTTGATGATACAACTATTTATTACACGATGGACGGTACGGAGCCAGATAGCACCAGTACGAAGTATATCAGCCCCTTAACTATATCTGGGACCACGAACTTAAAAGCGATTACTTTTAAAGAAGGTTGGGGTATAAGCGAAACTGCTTTGGCTAGTTTTAAGCAAAGTACCGTCGATTTTTCCAGCGTAACCTTGATCAATGATCCTAATGAAAAATACTATTCGCAGGGAGGTAAGACCCTAGTCGATTTAAAACGGGGTTCCACTAATTTTGTAGATGGTAACTGGTTAGGATATACAGGATCACATCTAAAAGCTACGTTTGAGCTGGACGAAACTCAAGAGATTAGCTCCATTTCCGTTGGTGCATTGTCTGCTCCCGGAAGCTGGATTTTCTTTCCAGTAGGTTTTAGGGTACAGGTCTCTAGCGATGGCAAAAACTTTAAGACTATACATACCAAGGATTTAGGACAGCCAGAACCATCATCTGTAATAGCTTTACAATTTTTCGATTTAGATTTTCCTATAACAACTGCAAAATATGTACGTGTAGAGGTAAAGAGTGTGCTAAAAAACCCGTCTTGGCATCAAAACCCTGGAGGAGATAGTTGGTTGTTTGTAGATGAGATTGTGATTAATTAGATGTGCTTCGCAATTGATGTATTTTACTTGCTTTCTATTACTAATATTTACTTTCCTGAATAACCTCAAAGTGTTAATCAAGTTTTTTCATTTCAACCCAAAAAGGGAATATGTTTTTTGAGTCTACAGCGTAAAAGGGTATCAAATCACAATCCATTTCTGAGAAATATACGTTTTTCATCTCAATGGTATCCGTACCTTCTTTTTTGTTTACCATTTGTTTCACCAAAGTATTTGCCTCTAAATACATTCTGCCATTTGCCTTTATGGGTTTTATAAATTTGAATAGGATGTCATAATACCCTTCGGCAATACTAACGTTCCATTTCCCGTAAACCTCTTCTTGATCCCAAATTCCGCGTTGCCCTCCTGCATCATTTCTGTTCAAAATAACAGGGTTTTCTGCTACACTTCCAATACCAATCCGAGGCTTATTAATAAGGTTTTTAGAAGCTATTAAATCATTGTAAGTTTCATCTAGTTCTTTTTTGAGATTGATTGCGATAATTTCGTTCTCTAAGACAATATTTTCTTGTTCGTACGGGTCTTTGTCAAGATTAAATAGTTCAAAGTCCTTAATTGCTGCATTATAATTTGTGTTGCCTACAAGTTTATAACTTCCTTTTAATAATGCCATGTTATAATAAAGTTCTGGGTAACGTCTTGTCCAATAAAAAAATAGAGATCTATTAGTCCAATCCTCTTTTTTACCCATAATAAGCGGTACCAAGCTTTTACCATCAATGAGCGTTTCTTTAGGCAATTCAACATTACAAATTTGCGCTACTGTTGGTAAGATATCAATATGAGCAGCCCTTGTTTCAATATCGGTATTCTTTTCAAAACCT
>JBLICT010000054.1:0-16225 GCA_047632415.1 Maribacter sp. | reverse complement strand
CCTGTTAGTTTAAAGGCCTATTGTAAGGTATTTATCTACGTTTTTCCGCTCATTTATGCACCTACCATAATATTCAACATAGGACAAACCTATAATCATTTCGCTGTGTATTTTGTAGTGATACTGACAGAGTTCATACTTATTTCTTTGTATAACATACAAGATGATTTAGAATATCCTTTTGATGATAAAGGCTTGGACGATATAAAACTGGACCATTTTAAGGTATTACGGTAGTATGTAAATAAAGTTGCCTTTGTCCAAATGGATAAAGGCAACTTAAAAATAATCTTATTTTCTTTTTCGTTTTACATCCATAATCGGGTTGTCCGATTTTGTTCTTTTTTTGGCTACACTACCTTTTCCTGACTTTAAATACTGCTGATATCCTCGCCCTCTAAATTCATAAACGGTTCCACTGTCTGGATGAAATAGTTCTATTGTGCTATCATTGATTACATAAAGTTCAAAATAGTCGCTGCCCATAAAATCATAATCTAAGGTCAAAGTCTTTAAACTTGCATCACCAGCTACATCAAACACTTGGTAGTTGCCCTCAAAGTCCCAACTGATATTATTTAAAGAAGTACCGGGAGCATCTATAGAAGAACGGAAAAAAGTAGGTAAGAACTGTAGGAAATTCTCTTCATCAAAATCGTTCAAAGCACCTTCTTCACTGGTATAGGATTTCTGCCAAGCATTGTATTCTTGCATAAAGTAGTTGATGTTATCATAAAACACCATATCATAATCAAACCTATTACTTTCGAATCCGCGTAATACATAAGAAGTATCTGATCGTGTATCAAGTAATTCAATCGTATTATTATTTAAGGCATATACTTCCAACAACCAAAGTCCGTCTGTATCATGATCAATCTCCACTACACCGCGTAACGTGCTGTAAAATCCAACAGCTATTCCCAGACCATTACCTGTTTTTCCGAGACCAACAATATTATTATTGGCGTACACAGCGCCTCTATCAAAAGATACCGTAAAGGCACGTTGTAAAAATGGTACTTCGCCGTTACCTGTAGTTTCATTAATATCTACATACCAAAGATCAAAAGCTTGTAATACTTGATCTGTATTAAATGCAGATTCTTCTATAAACTGGTCTTCAATAATCACATCTGCATAACATGATACTAACAAAGTTGCCATTAGGAAATATCCAAAAAGTAGTTTTATTGTTTTCATGTGATTCAGTTTTAATAATTCCGTAAACATAAAACAAGCACCGTGCCAAAATATATATTCGATTGATTATCAGCTTATACCATTCTTATGTTTGTGCGGTGGTTGTGAATACCTATTTTTAACCCATGAATGATCAAAAGACATTTGCCGTTTTAGGAGGAGGAAGTTGGGCAACCGCCATTGTGAAGATGTTGACGGGCAATGGGCGTAAAGTGGGTTGGTACATGCGCAATACCGATGCAATTAACCATATTAAGACCCAAAGGCACAATCCTAACTATTTGAGTTCGGTAGAATTTCCGATGTCCCTTTTGGATTTATCTTCTGATATCAATAAAACCATAAGCACTTATGATGTGCTCATTTTTGCTATCCCTTCCGCATTTTTTAATACCGAATTGGAAAAGCTGACAGCTTCCTTTACCGATAAAATCATCTTTTCCGCCATTAAGGGTATTGTTCCAGAAACTGGACTCATTGTAGGAGAGCATTTCCATAGAACCTATGATGTCCCGTTTGAAAGCATTGGCGTACTTACCGGACCATGCCATGCCGAGGAAGTAGCCTTGGAGCGACTTTCCTATTTGACCTTGGCTTGCGCCGACCCAAAGAAAGCAGAGTTGGTGGCCAATGCCTTAAGGAGCGATTACATTAAAGCAAAGATTTCCGATGATATCATAGGAACCGAATACGCTGCCATGCTCAAAAACATTTATGCTATTGCTGCAGGTATTGCGCATGGGTTAGGCTACGGGGATAATTTTCAAAGTGTATTGATGAGCAATGCCATCCGAGAAATGAATCGATTTGTTAAAAAAGTGGATAATAAAAAACGTAATATTAACGACTCTGCTTATTTAGGTGATCTTCTAGTAACGGGTTATTCTACGTTTAGTCGTAACCGCATGTTTGGCAATATGATCGGAAAAGGATACACTGTTAAAAGTGCACAAATGGAAATGAGTATGGTCGCAGAAGGTTACTACGCCACCAAAAGTGCGCATGAATTGATGGCAAAACTAGAGAAAAAGTCAAAAACACCAATTATAAACACGGTGTATGAAATTCTATACAAGAATGGAAATGCCAAGCTACTTTTTAAGGAATTGACTGATAAGTTGAATTAAAACCGCTCCATAGAAAAATCCGAATGCTCCTTTATTTCCTTATACAAGCCCTCTTTCCATTCCAAGATTTGAGCATCGTCGGTTTTAAAGATGGTTTTGAATTCTTTTAAAACTGGTTCCATGTAGGTTCTTATACTATCAATATCAAAATACAACCTACCTGTTCTTCTGATAAAGAAGTCCTTTGGATTCTGCACCATTTCGTATGCGATACCAAACTGTAGTTCTGCCAGAATTAGTTTTGTAGGGTTATCAGTTTCTTTTCTATTTTGGTACAGCTCTAGAATAGTTTCGGTTTGTTTGCCATAATTCGTAACCAAAAACCAAGCGTCATGTTCCGTGAAACCGTTTGTTTTTATGCGCTCATATACGGCAGCTATATACTTTTTAACGTGCTTGTATTTTTTAAATTCATTACCACAAAGCGGAATGTCTTGGGTGGTGCATGGTTTTACGGTTGCCTCATGTTCTTCCTCCATCTTTATCGCGATACGATCTACGACACGCTCCGCCATTTTACGATACCCCGTAAGCTTACCACCTGCAATACTAATAAGTCCGGTTTCGGAGGTAAAAATTTCGTCTTTTCGAGATAGTTCGGAAGCAGATTTACCCTCTTCATGAATCAAAGGTCGCAGACCTGCCCAGGAGGAAACGATATCCTCCATTTCCAAGTTGATTTTAGGAAACATATTGTTTACTGCCGACAGAAGATAAATGGCGTCTGCTAAATCGGTTTGCACCTTGTCTTTGTCATCATTATAATTGGTGTCCGTCGTTCCCACATAGGTTATTTTACCACGGGGAATGGCAAACATCATCCTCCCGTCTGGAACATCAAAATAAACGGATTGCTTTACCGGAAGTTTCTCATACGGGAATACCAAGTGGACTCCTTTAGTAAGATGTAATCGCTTTCCTTTTTTGGAATTGTTCATACTGCGTAGGTCATCTGCCCAAGGTCCGGCAGCACTAATTACATATTTAGAATTGATATTAAACGCTGCTCCTGTAACTTCATCTTTTACAATTACTCCTGCTATTTTTTCGTCGGTATATAAAAAATCGGTAACCGAAGCATAGTTCAGTGCCGTTGCTCCAAATTGTAGGCTAGTTTTAATATTTTCTATGGTAAGTCGTGCATCGTCGGTCCTGTATTCTGCATAGTAACCTGCACCTTTTAAAATCTTTTTAGGTAAGAGCGGCTCCAGTTTTAAAGCTTCCTTTTTTTCTAGCATTTTACGTTTGTCTTCCCCGGTAACTTGCGCTAAAATATCGTATACTTTTAGTCCCACAGAAGTAAGCCACTTTCCATAAGAACCGTTTTCTATCAAAGGGAGGAGCATTTTTTCTGGAAGCACCAAATGAGGGGCCAGTTTATGAACAATAGCACGTTCCGAACCTACTTCCTTTACCAGCCAAAAATCGAACTGTTTTAAATAACGTAACCCGCCATGTATCAATTTTGTAGATTTACTACTGGTGCCAGAAGCAAAATCGTTCTTCTCTACCAAAGCTACCTTAAGACCTCTTGATGCGGCGTCTAATGCGATTCCCCCACCAGTAATTCCGCCGCCTATAACAACTAAATCAAACTGCTCTTTGGAGAGTTTTTCTATAGTTTTTGTTCTTTTTAGATTTGAAAATTCAATATTCTTCATAGCTTTTTCCCTTCTTTCTTGAGGCGGACCTTCATCTTCCTTTACTTAGCCTCCTATTTTTTTACTGTTTCTATTCAGCTTTCTTCCCAGCCTTTAGTGCGCTCTACGGCTTTTTTCCATTTTGTATACAGTCGTTTTCTTTTTACACGATCAAACGTAGGTTTAAAAATTTTGTTCATCGGTCTATTTTGGTCAATGTCTTCTTGTTTCCAGAGGCCTACTTGAATTCCTGCTAAAAATGCAGCACCCATAGCGGTAGATTCGATTACTTCTGGGCGGTGTACTTCGGTATCTAAAATATCGGCTTGAAACTGCATTAAATGATTGTTTGCACAGGCACCACCATCTACTCTAAGATTCTTTAAGGGTAATCCAGAATCATCTTCCATCGCCTTTAAAATATCTTTTGTTTGGTAAGCCAAAGATTCCAAGGTTGCCTTTGCCAAATGTGCTTTCCCTGTATCACGTGTAAGACCAAAAATTGCCCCACGGGCATACATGTCCCAATGCGGAGCACCAAGTCCCGCGAAAGCAGGAACAACATAAACAGAACTTTCACCATGAACGGAATCAGCCAAAGCCTCAGTTTCCTTTGCTCCCTTTATAATTTCAAGTCCGTCCCTAAGCCACTGTATTGCCGCACCAGCAATAAACACACTTCCTTCAAGTGCATAATGCACCTTACCATCTAATCCATAGGCAATGGTCGTCAATAATCCGTTTTTAGAAAATTGAGGTTCCTCTCCTGTATTCATAAGCATGAAACAACCGGTACCATACGTATTCTTTGCCATCCCCTTTTTAAAACAAGCCTGACCAAATAGGGCTGCCTGTTGATCGCCTGCAATACCTGCAATTGGTATTTTAACACCTTCAATCTCATAATCTCCAAAATGGTATGCGGAAGGTTTTACTTCAGGTAACATCTTATCTGGAATCTCCAGTTCTGTTAACATACGTTTGTCCCATTTTAAGTTGACAATATCGTAGATCATGGTGCGGGAGGCATTGGTATAATCCGTAACATGCTTTTCACGCTTGGTCATGTTCCATACTAACCAAGTATCTATGGTACCCATTAATAAATCGCCGTTTTCAGCCTTCGCCTTTGCGCCTGATACATTATCCAATATCCATTTAACCTTGGTCGCGGAAAAGTAGGAGTCTATGACTAAGCCAGTCGTTTTTCTAACATGCTCGGTAAGTCCCTCTCTTTTTAAATGCTCACAAATGTCTGCCGTACGTTTGTCTTGCCATACAATTGCATTGTAGACCGGTTCCCCGGTATGTTTGTCCCAAACCACAGCGGTTTCTCGCTGATTGGTTATTCCTATAGCCTTGATTTCGGAAGGATTCACATCCTGCTCCGATAACAACTGCTTTAAGACGCCTAATTGGGAAGACAGAATCTCATTTGCATCGTGCTCTACCCAACCCGGTTTAGGGAAAATCTGTTTGAACTCCTGCTGTACCATTCCTTGAATTTCCCCTTTATCATCTACGAGAAGTGCTCGGGAACTGGTGGTACCTTGATCTAAAGAAACAACGTATTTTTTTGACATAATAGTTAAGGATAAGAATTTAAATATACCCTTAAAAAAATCGAATTCAAAAGACAAATGTTACGTAAACGATACCGATTAGGTAAAAAAAGTAATCTATCAGGAGTATTGAAGAAATGAACCTATGAATTGGTGCGACTTAGTACTGATAACTGGTCTTACTTTAAAAGAATTAGATATTTTATCCAAGCAACAATAGTAGAACAAAACAACACCGGTTCGTAGATTAAAAACATTACTCTTTATAAAAATGATACTCGCGCTCTACTTTACCTATGCGAACGCTGTATTGGTTATACCAATCTTCCTTACCTTTTATCTGTGCGGTTATATGCTGGGTATGTTGCTTCCATTTAGCAATGGACTCCAAGCTTTCCCAATAGCTTACCGTAATACCTATTTCTCCTCTTGCACTTTCTAAACCTAAAAAACCAGGTTGTTCCTTTGCCAGATCCTCCATTATTTTTGACATCT
Organism: Maribacter sp.; assembly: GCA_047632415.1. Classification (GTDB taxonomy): domain Bacteria; phylum Bacteroidota; class Bacteroidia; order Flavobacteriales; family Flavobacteriaceae; genus Maribacter. The sequence goes on along the minus strand of JBLICT010000054.1, from coordinate 10,198 downwards.
CCTCATATTCTTGGGATTCTGACACCTTAGTAGAAGTGAAAATTACCGAGTAGTAGGGCTTTTTCATAGGTTTAACTGATAAATTCCCTTTCCAAAAAATAATCTACAATAGCCTGTTTCATCAAAACGGATTGTTCTCCTGATTTTAGCGGGGGCAACTCTTCTTTTATGGTATAATGCGGCCAGCCATCCTCATCAAAAAAATCGAATTCGTAATAGCCATAAGGTTCTAATAACCTGCAGATAGCAATATGCATCAAGTCTAACTTATCATCTTTTTTATATTTTTTATGGTATTGCCCTAATTCTTGGACTCCTACCAAATATATGATAGCATCCAATTCCAAAGGGTCCCCGTCTGCAAATTGTGCGGATAGCTTAACTACCAAAATCTCCCATCTATCTTTTAACTCTATATCCCTTGCCATATTATCCTATTGAAACTACAATTATTTTTACGAAAGTAAAGGTACTAATCAATGTTCTATATTTGTTCCAAACTGTTTTCAAATGGCCATATTGGATATAATTTTAGGAATCTTGCTTCTTTTAGGATTATGGAAAGGATTTAACAATGGACTTCTGATAGAACTCGCCTCCATTGTTGCGTTGATAGCGGGTATTTATGGAGCCATACATTTTTCTTACATAGCCGGAGACTACCTTGGCCAACAAATGAATTGGGAAGAACGTTATGTTAACATCGCTGCTTTTATTATTACTTTTATCGGCATCGTAATTGCTGTACATTTTGTTGGAAAATTACTTACTAAGGTAGTAAATATTGCCATGTTAGGGCTCTTAAACAAACTAGCGGGAGCCGTATTCGGCACTTTGAAAGTTGCGGTAATTCTAGGAGCGGTTTTGATTTTCTTTGACCGCGCCAACAATAATCTCGGCTTGGTTTCAGATGAAGCAAAAAACACTTCTGTTCTTTATCATCCCGTTAAAGACCTTGGTGAACTTGTCTTCGATAACATTCTGCGAGAAGATATACTTAAACAAGCAGAAAATAGGTAATCGTTAAACTGCATAAAAAAAGGATTAAAAGTAGATTTTCTACGTTTAGTATCCTTTCATCGAAAAAAAAACAATTTTCACCGTACCTACATCAAATTTAAGTAATATTACGTAGTCGATATCCCCTATTGGCACGAGAACAAAGAGTACCCATTTCTTATAGACCTACTTCCCTGCGTTGAGCAACCTGCTTACAAATAGAACATTGTATGAAAATGAGAGCGCAACACGCTGTCCTTGTTTTGTTTGTATTTATTTTTGGTTCCTGCTCAACAGAACCAATTGATGATACACCCAACATTGTGGCAACAAACGTAGTAGGTTTGGAACAAGAGGTATTGGATATTGTAAATTCCCATAGGTCTGAATTAGGGACAAATACATTAGCATTTAGCGCTATTGCATACGAGTATGCAAATACGCATACAGATTACATGATAAACAAAGGGAGTCTTAGTCATGATAACTTTAGTTCACGCGCATCTAGTATAGCATCAAAAGTAGAAGTACAAATGGTGGCAGAAAATGTAGCTAAAGATTATAGAACTGCTCAAGAAGCATTTATAGGTTGGTACGAAAGCACTAGTCATAAAAAAACTATGGAAGGTGATTTTACACATACTGCCGTAAGTGTAAAAGAAGATGAGAATGGAAACTTTTACTATACACAACTCTTTTATAAAGAATGACCGATTTTCTAATAGATTAGCACTTTTATCGCTACTAATTGACTGTATATCGACAATTCTTTTTTCTGACAACCGACCAATAGTTTTTTTCTTTGACCAATGGTCATTTAGCGCTTAAAACGTATTTTTTATCCGATGAAAATAGGCTGTAGTTAGTCGATAAGCCCCTGTTAAACAATATCATACCACTTACCGAGAATTATAATGCTCTTACGGATATTTTGATGTGTTTGGGTTTGCCAACCACTACATTTGCTTTAGCTTAATTTCATAAACCCCAAAAAAATGAAGCGCAAATTTATATTCTTAATAGTATTATCCGTTTTTATACATTCCTGTAGCAGACATGAATTAACACCGTTAAATTTTGAACAAGTTGCAGAACCGGAGAAGGAAGTCTTTCTCGTTTCTACAGCTACACATTCTGACATAGAGTCTGAATTATTCGAAATCATAAACAATTACCGTATAAGCCTAAATCTAAATGTGCTTAAATTTGAGGGGGCTTCCTACTATTTTGCCAAGAAGCATTCCAAGTACATGATTTTACAAGGAAATACAAGCCATGATAATTTCGCAAAACGTGCAGAACAGATTTCTATGAATACCGGAGCCACTTATGTTGCGGAGAACGTTGCCAAAGATTACGATACTGCAGTGGAGGCATTTGAGGCATGGTTGGAGAGCGATGGACATAGACTTAATATTGAGGGAGACTATACACATTCCGCTATTAGTATTAAAGAAAACGAGGAAGGAAATCTATACTTTACACATCTATTTTTTAAATAGTACTAACATTTATGATACTTAAAAAGTCTTAGAAAATCCTAAGGCTTTTTTTCTGTCTTGCTTTTTAGGTACACTAGCGTCTATTCTTTAACTTACATTAAAATTAATAACATGCCTATTAGTCCACCATTTAACTTGAACAAATGGATAGCAGAAAACCGAGATAGCTTAAAGCCACCGGTAGGGAACAGAAACCTCTACAAAGATGCAGGGGATTATATTGTTATGGTGGTTGCCGGACCCAATGCAAGAAAAGACTATCACTACAATGAAACGGAAGAACTCTTTTATCAGCTAGAAGGGGAAATTGAAGTTCATATTCAGGAAAACGGCAAAAAAAAGACGATGAAACTAGGTGCTGGAGATATGTACCTTCACCCTGCCAAAATCCCACATTCCCCGGTTAGGCATGAAAACTCTATAGGTCTGGTAATCGAACGTAAACGATCACACATGAACGTGGATGATGGCTTACTGTGGTTCTGTGATAACTGCAACCATAAACTGTATGAAGCCTATTTTACTTTAAATGATATAGAAAAAGATTTCTTAGGCCATTTTAAGCATTTCTATGCCTCAACAGCCTTAAGGACTTGTGATAATTGCGGTACGGTTATGCCGGCCGATGAACGTTTTATAAAGGAAGAATAAATGGGAATCACGATTAAAATAACAATTGCATTTATTTCGATACTACATTTATATTTCTTGTGGTTCGAAATGTTCGCATGGACCAGCAGAGGGCCTAAAATATTTAGAAAATTCCCAAAAGACCTCTTTTCACAAACAAAATCAATGGCTGCTAATCAAGGCTTATACAATGGTTTCTTAGCCGCAGGATTACTTTGGACATTTTTTATTGATAACACGGATTGGATTACGAATATCTCTTTATTCTTTTTAGGTTGTGTAGCAATTGCAGGAATTTATGGAGCGTTCACAGTAAGTAAAAAAATATTCTTCATTCAAGCACTCCCGGCAATACTTGCCATTATTCTAATTATTCTATCATGAAACCTATTTCATTCCCTATCCTTCTCTTTCTTTTTCTAATCTATTCAACACCTACATTAATCGCACAAGAAATGACACCAGAGCAAATAGTTCAAAAATCAATGGAAAGCTATAATAATAGAAATATTACAGCTTTTATGTCTGTTATGGATCCTAATGTTACTTTTCATAATTTTTCTAATGGTACCCTCACCATGCAAGGTGCAGCAGCGTGCAGGGATTTCTATAGTGCGCTCTTTGCTGCTTCGCCTAAACTCAACTCAACTATTCTAACCCGTACTGTTTTTGGAAACAAAATTATAGACCATGAGTATATTACTGGCAGAAACGGTAGCGCTGAAGCGATAGAATTAGTCCTCATTTACGAGGTTGAAAATGAAAAAATCAACAAGATTACAGTTCTTCGAAAAGAAAACTAAAGAGAAGGATTATTCGTAACTTTGTAAAAATCTAACAATACATATTTAAAAAGTTATAAAATGTCAAAAGTAGCTGCAGAATTCGGAATTAAGGATGCGTTAAAAGCATTAGGTATTAAAGATATAAATGAGGGAACCTCTACAGGTTCCAATAATTTTTCTAACGGAGAATTAATTGAAAGTTATTCGCCAGTTGACGGTCAATTAATAGGAAAAGTGAAATCAACGACACGAGCAGATTACGATAAAGTAATGGATTCGGCAACAAGCGCATTTTTATCTTGGAGAACTATGCCAGCACCACAACGTGGGGAAATTGTGCGCCAGTTTGGAAACAAACTAAGAGATTTAAAAGAACCTTTAGGGAAATTAGTTTCCTATGAAATGGGTAAATCTTTACAAGAAGGTTATGGCGAAGTGCAAGAAATGATTGACATCTGTGATTTTGCTGTTGGTTTATCTAGACAATTAAATGGTAAAACCATACCATCTGAACGTCCATTCCACGTTATGAGAGAACAATGGCATCCCATAGGCGTTGTTGGTATTATATCAGCATTTAATTTCCCAGTTGCAGTTTGGGCTTGGAATACGGCTTTAGCTTGGATTTGTGGTGATGTTTGCGTTTGGAAAGGGTCTGAAAAAGCACCTTTATGTACTATCGCCTGTCAAAATATTATTGCAGAAATTTTAAAAGAAAATAAGTTGCCAGAAGGTATTTCTTGTATCATCAATGGTGATTATAACGTTGGTGAAATGATGACAACGGATACTAGAGTTGCTTTAGTTTCTGCAACAGGTTCTACGCGAATGGGACGTATTGTTGGAAAAACAGTTGCCGAGCGTTTTGGTAAATCTTTATTAGAATTAGGTGGAAACAACGCTATTATTATTACACCAACAGCTGATTTAAAAGTTGTTGTTCCTGGCGCTGTATTTGGAGCTGTCGGAACTTGTGGGCAACGTTGCACATCAACACGTCGATTAATTATCCACGAATCGGTTTATGATAAAGTAAGAGATGCTATTGTCGGTGCCTACGGACAATTAACTATTGGGAATCCTTTGGATGAAACAAATCATATTGGACCTTTAATTGATAAAGACTCTGTTCAAACGTATTTAGCTGCTATTGAAAAAGCAAAAGCTGAAGGTGGAAACGTTTTAGTTGAAGGTGGTGTTTTAGAAGGTGAAGGTTACGAAAGTGGTTGCTATGTTAAACCAGCAATTATTGAAGCAGAAAATCATTTTGAAATCGTACAACACGAAACGTTTGCTCCAATTTTATACATCATAAAATATTCTGGTGACGTAGAAAATGCTATCGCACAACAAAACGGTGTAGCTCAAGGTTTGTCTTCTGCAATTATGACTAACGAACTGAAAGAAGCTGAGAAATTTTTGTCTTATGCCGGTTCAGATTGTGGAATTGCTAACGTTAACATCGGAACTTCTGGTGCTGAAATTGGCGGTGCTTTTGGAGGCGAAAAAGAAACTGGTGGCGGACGTGAGTCTGGTTCTGATGCTTGGAAAGTATATATGAGAAGACAAACAAATACCGTTAATTACTCTGATGAATTGCCTTTAGCGCAAGGGATTAAGTTCGATTTATAAGTAAATACTATATATTAAACGGGAGTTTGATCTCTATCTTCAGAGGTCCAACTACCCTTTAATACAGCTTGTGACCCTAGTATTAGAATCATACAGATTAAAGTAAGGCAGGCAACAAGGTCTTTCCTAAGCTTTTTCATTTCCATTTATCCTAGTGTCCTCAAGATAATAGAACTATAACCTGACTAACCGAATTCCTGTGCACTTGTATATATTTTTTGTGTAAATGGATAAACGACTACTTAACACAAAGCCCTATTACGAAAACGTAATAGGGCTTTTTAGTAAACCAACTAACTCAAATATATAGATTTACCCTACCTCAGTGCCGCATCATTGTCGGGAGCGGTAAGACATTTCATTTATTGTCTAAAGTTAATTAGAATACCCTTTACAAGTATTCGACTTTATACAATTAAGACCTATGGTTGTATCAATGGAAATAAATTATGTGTAGCTGGTGAATTCGGTCTATGCTGATTACTAGCAATTAACGCCTAGAATCTTAACAGTTTTAAGATTTTTTTAATACATTGTAAGCAAACACTAAACCTATATTCACAATGACAAGAACAACGAAGTATCTATTACTGATGCTCCTCACCATTTTGGCGGGTACCTATTTCTACATTACCTGTTGCAGTGAATGTGGTGCTAGCAAAATCGAGGAGCCTCCAAAAGAAACGGTAGTGCCCGTAATACCAGAGCCAAGCTCTTACCCCTTTGCTTTTAATGATGGTGCCTATTCGTATAACGAAAACGCCAATTATAATTTTAAAGCATCTTCATCTACAATTGTGATGCCTTTAGCGGCACCTATGGAAACCAGTATTGCAAACCTTAAAAACTTTCTGTCCGAAAATGAAGGTAAGGTTGTCAATATCACCGGATTCTATAAAAGCGACGAGAACAACGATTCTGCATATCCCAACTTAGGTTTGGCAAGAGCCAATGCAGTTAAAAATCATTTGGTCACTACTGGAATTTCATCAGCGAGTATCAATACTATGGGCCAATTGATAGATGATATGGTTCCTGACAATGGAATTTATCTCGGTCCGATATCATACGCTATTTCTGGCGAGTCAGAAACAGCAGGAGACGAACTGAAAGCATTATATGCTAAAATTAAAGCAGATCCATTAGTGCTCTATTTTGATACAGCGGAAGCTTCAATAAACCTATCAGCTGATCAACGCCAAAAAGTTGCAGACATCTCAAGATATCTAGATAAAGTAGAAGGTTTAACAGTAACGATTGTAGGACATACAGACAATACCGGGCTTGCGGCTACGAACATAAAATTAGGCCTAAATAGGGCAGATTTTGCCAAGGCCTATTTCATAAGAAATGGTATTTCGGAAACTAAAATCAATACTTCTTCTAAAGGACAAACCGACCCTGTGGAAAGTAATGCAACCGAAGAAGGTAAATCCAAAAACCGACGGACCGTAGTAACCTTAAATTAATCAAACACTAACATTTAAAGAAGATATAATATGGATTTTGAAAATATGAATATTTGGTGCTGGCTAATTCCCTTATTAGTAGGCGTGATTTGTGGAATTCTAGGATACCTACTAGGGCGTGGAGGTAGCGAGACTATAGACAATTCAGCTGATTTAAAGGTTTTAGAAGATAAAAATACACGACTCCAGGCAGATTTAGATGCCTGTAACAAAAAGGTAAGCGCTAGTGCTAACCTTGGAGCTTCCGCAGCGTCTTTTACAGCAGGTGCAGCAATAGCATCCATCCCTTTTGATGCCGCCGCTGCAAAAGCAGTATTAGGTAAAACAATAAAACAGGACGACCTAAAAGTTGTGGAAGGTATTGGTCCAAAAATAGAAGGAATGTTTAAGGAGTCAGGTATTAAAACATGGAAAGCCCTTTCTGAGGCAAGCGTTGCAGACTGCCAAAAAGTACTTGACGGTGGTGGAAAACGATACCAAGTACACGATCCGGCCTCATGGCCAATGCAATGCAAAATGGCCTACGAAGGCAAATGGAAGCAATTGTTAAAATGGCAAGACGAACACAATCACGGAAAGTTGTAGTATAATAACCCCCCTGAATGTAAAAATCCCGATTCCATAAGGAATCGGGATTTTTAATTTATATACTTTTTTTATAATCTACCGTTCGCCTCTACCCATTTAAAATGGTACTGATCTTCGGGAAATTTCATTCTTGTAGCAATACGCTCCAACCGTTCTGGAAGTTTCATCAAATAATCTCTTGCCTTCTGTGCGTCATCGTTAAGACCTCTAACAGCATCAATTTCCCAGAAACTATTTAATTTACTTAGAATCTCAATATAATCGTGTGCCGTATAAACCCCTAGGCGCTGTGCGCAGTTAGAGAAATTCTCAAAAGCGGCTCCAATAGTTCCTCCAGATTCTCTTAAAAAATGAGCAGGCATAACAATCTTTTGTTTCATCATATCTGCAAAGGCTAACATCATACCATTAGGATCATGCTCTAATATAGTTTTTACAAATTCCCTATATGCCAAATGGTGACGCATTTCATCTCCTGCTATAATGGTGCACATTTTCCCTAATAGGACATTTCCTTTTTTCTTTGCCATTTGGCCCACACGTTTGTGCGAAATATTAGTAGCCAATTCCTGAAACGAAGTATATACAAAGTTTTTATACGGATCCCTGTCGGTTCCAATATCAAAACCATCAGAAATTAAATGTTGCGTGGTAATTTCAATTTCCCTCATGTTTACCCTGCCAGATAAATAAAGGTATTTATTGAGTACATCGCCGTGGCGATTCTCTTCTGCGGTCCAAGCACGTACCCATTTGGCCCATCCATTGGTTTTATTCTCGCCATGCTGATCAATACCTACTACATCCATTAACCAAGACTCATAGGTTGGCAACGCCTCTTCCGTTATGGTGTCGGCTACCATAGTAACCCAGAAATCGTAACCCAATTCCTTGGATTCTTCGCGTAACTGCTCTACGTGATCTAAAAACCCATCGCTTTGCGGGTCGGGTAAAAAATCAGTGGGCTGCCAAATATCTTCCGGTTTAATTAGAAAATTATCCATAAAACCTTCCACTTCCGGCTCTATGGCCTGCATTACCTCTAATCTTATGTTTTTTTCTGACATATGTCCCTTTTTTATCAAAGTTCGTTATTATTAACCAAAATACGATTAAAACTATCTCAATTTTCAATTTCTACCCTGTTCCTTAGGATAAAAAGTGTGAACAGGACGGCTTTGCCAATATGTTTTAGAATCTACATCTAGTATGGTCAGCGGTCCTTTAAACGCTGCTCCAGTATCTATATTCCAAACGTTTGCTGCGTTCTGCGGTGTCGTCTTTCCTATTCGTGTAACCGGGGTGTGCCCTATATAAATCTCTTTGTAATGTGACAATCGTTTAGGATAGAGCGCATCTCCCACTTCTAAACTAGGGTTTAAAGAAAGTACCAGTTCCCAAAGGGTACGATCCCAGTAAAACGTTACCTCAGAATATTCAAAGTTCACCCCTTTTAGATTTGTAAATCCGGCGTGTAAAAAGAGCCTATTCCTATCATCAAGATAATAATTTCTTAGGTTTTTATAAAATTCGATGTGTTTGTATCTTGTTTTTTTGTCTATATGCTGATACGAATTTACAGTAGCCTCGCCTCCATGCTTAAACCACATTGGATTATCGGATGCCCCAACCAACCATTCATAACAAAGCGCATCATGGTTTCCCCTAAGAAAAACACAATTGTGCGTTTGGTCTAATGCTAACAGAAAGTCTACCGTTTCTAAAGCTTGGCTCCAGCCGTCTATATAATCCCCTAAAAAAATTAAGGTATCCTTGGTAGATACTTCAGCTTTTTCCAAAACGTGCTGTAAGGCTTTTAGTCCGGAATGGATATCTCCTATAACCAAAATTCTTTCGTTTTTCATTTTGCAAAAATGGAAATTACTCCTATGACCGCAAGGATAAAAAGAATCAAAAATAAAATTTTCCAAGAAGAATAGGGGCGGGTTCCACTTAAAACCCCTGTTTGTCCGTTGATATAGAAATGATATTCTTTTCCATTGTATCGATACGAACTGATGTACACTGGAAGTAATATATGTTTAAATGTTTCTTCGGATAGTTTAATATCTGCATTGGAAATACGCTGGGTGTCTCCTCCAATATCTCTTCGTATCCAGTTATAAGCTCTTTGCTTGGCCTCTTCGAAAGACTGATGATGTCCTTTTTTTAGCGATACGGTATACTTTTCGGTCACAAAACCCGAAAGATACTTAGAATTGAAACCTGCCAATTCCTTTAAATTCCAAAAAGCAACAGCAGCGGGAATATCTCTTCTTTTTTTCTGGGAGGCATTGATAAGGATATCGTCAATAAAACCATCTATATTGCCGGACGCATAAGACCATTTGGTTTTGCGCACCTGTTGTGTTCGCTTTCCTTTGTTACTATTGTAGGTTTGGGTTTCATAATAATAGTCGCCCCGTTGCCCTTGATAGGAAGCAAATACACTGGCATCAAAAGTCCAATAAGGCACGTAAAGTCCGTGTAGACCTTCCGGGTCCAAAGCCGCCCTTTTTAAATTATTCGGAGCAAACCAAAGAGCGCTTACCCAGGCTTTAAAAATACCCCTAGCCTTTTTAGTATCCAGTTG
>JBLICT010000053.1:0-16250 GCA_047632415.1 Maribacter sp. | reverse complement strand
CCAATATTTTCCTTCTTTTAGCAATCGGTATTCAATGTGAATATTTTTGTTCTTGTTTTGATGAACGGTTTCCGGTCGGGCTTGGGTAATGAATAATTCATTGGTAACACCGTCTTTTGCCCATTCGATGTCCATTGGTTTTTTGTAGTGTTCCTCGATTAATAATGCCCATTTTCCTAAAAGGATAACTTCATCATCGGTCAAGACGAATTGTTCTTGTCTTTTGGGAGGGGTTTCTATATTCAGGGTCGTGGCCTTTTCTTTTTCCAAGGCATAGATCATGGTCAATTTTTTATCGCCCAGTTTTTTTTGTATAATGGGGAAGCTACCTTTCCGAAGACCAGGTTTGAATACATAAAACTCATCTGGATTCACCGTACCTTGTACGATGTTCTCACCCAAACCCCAAATCCCAGACAGTAAGATGACATTCTCAAAACCGGATTCCGGTTCTATAGTAAAGCCAACCCCGGAACAGCTTTTATCAGAACGTACCATTAATTGAATTCCTGTGGAAAGGGCAATATCCTTGTGTAGAAATCCTTTGTCCTCTCGATACTTGATGGCACGGTCAGTATAGAGGGAAGCAAAGCACTTTTTGACTGCCTCTAAAACTGCCTTTTTTCCCAAAATATTCAAAAAGGTATCATGCTGGCCCGCGAAACTGGCATCAGGCAAATCTTCTGCCGTAGCACTGCTGCGCACGGCCACGGCCACCTGATTATCGCCACATAAATCTTTATAGGCATCGCTAATAGCTTTGGAGAAACCAGGAGAAAATTCACTTTTTAGGATTAGGCTCCTTGCTCGTTCGCCTATCAGCCCCAAATTGGTATACTGGTTTCTGTCCAATCCTGCCATGATATTTTCCAGTGCTTCCTGGATATTATTTTCCTTTAAGAATTCCCAAAACGCTGTAGATGTAGTTGCAAAACCATTGGGAATGCGAACTCCTTTAGAAGTCAATTGATTGTACATTTCTCCCAAGGAAGCATTTTTACCGCCCACAGAAGGGATATCTGTTATACCGATGTCTCTGAATTTTTTGATAAGCATATTTCGAAGTTTTGGAATTTAACCAAAGCTATATTCTCCTTTATTAGGAACAAATGATACAGGTCATTCACGAATAGCGTTAAGACTCCCTAGATTTTCCAGTGATTTCATCAATTTTTATGCGAAATACAATCGGTGTTTTTTCTGCTTCTATTTTGGCGGAAAACTCGCTTATGAATTGAGCATCTTTTCCCTTTGTACGGCGTAAGATATCTTTTATGCCTTGGGAAAATTTGCGCAACATATATTTTGCATCAATACCCTGTAGCTCTTCGAACGTACCATGCACTTGTACCGATTGCCAATTCGCCACCGAGGTAATTTCACTAACACCTATGGCTACAGAAGGGTTTTTTCGTATAGAATTCAATTTATGACCTTCCGAAGAGTAACTGGTGATGGTGTGGGTAGTATTATCGTAGTGGTAGGTAAGGGGCACAACGTACGGACTTGCCCCCGAAATGTAGGCCAATTGGCCAATATAATTGTTTTCGAGTAGTTTGATGCTTTCTTTTTTATCTAAGTTTCTTCTCATGACCTGTGTTCTTTTAACTACTTCAAAATTAATTATTGCTCAGTGCATGTCATATGACATGGGTCAGTTGTGATTTTTTAACTTAAAACGATGGGACTATGACTTTCCTCATAGTCTTAAAGCGCGATTTCCCGTTATTTTGTACATACATAATTATGGAACTATGCGCTTTTTTTTAATTACTACAGCTGTGTTGCTCTTCTGTTCTTGTGGTGAGAAACAGGAAAAAATTCTTCCACAAAAAACACGGTTAACAGAATCGGTGTATGCATCAGCTACCGTTCAGCCAGACAGCCTGTATCAAGTATATGCGGCAGTAGGAGGAATACTAGACCGTAATCTAGTAGAAGAAGGGGATGTGGTACAACGGGGAATGCCATTACTGCAAATAATAAACAACGCACCAAAGCTAAATACCGAGAATGCGAAACTTACGCTGCAGCTGGCGCGTGAAAATTATAGTGGAAGTTCTGCCGTACTAAAGGCGTTGGAAGATGAGATACAATCGGCTGATTTGAACTTGCAAAATGATTCTATTAATTTTTTTCGGCAGAGTCGACTATGGGAAGAGCAGATAGGTTCCAAGTTGGAATTCGATAACCGCAAATTGGCTTATGAACTTTCCCGAAATAAATTGAACCTTTTAAAAAGTAGCTACGCACGTACAAAAAATGAACTACAGACGCAAGTGCAACGGGCTCGTAATAACTATGAATCCTCCCAAATTAACACGAAAGATTTTACTGTATCCAGCAATATAAATGGGAAGGTCTATGCGCTTTTAAAAGAACCGGGTGAAATCGTTACTACGATGCAACCTCTTGCAGCGGTAGGAAGCGCTTCAATTTTTGTAATTAAAATGCTTGTAGATGAAGTAGATATCATAAAACTTGTAGTTGGACAAAAAGCTTTGATTACTTTGGATGCTTATCCTTCCGAAGTTTTTATGGCTAGGGTTACTAAAATCTACCCTAGGAAGGACGAACGCTCGCAAACCTTTACTGTAGAGGCTACTTTTACAGACCCTCCAAAAACGTTGTACCCTGGTTTGGCTGGGGAAGGAAACATTGTTATTGCAGAAAAGGAAAACGCCCTAACCATTCCCAAGACCTATTTATTAGAAGGCACGAAAGTCCAAACTGCAGATGGTGTTGTTGAGGTTGTATTAGGCCTTCAAAATTTAGACCTGATAGAAATACTAGAGGGTATTGACGAGCATACGGAACTTCTAAAGCCCGAACAATGATTAATTGGAAGGTTATTCTGAACATTGCGAAGACGCATCTGCTGACCAAGTTAAAGAGCACGGTGACCGCGGCTTTGGGCGTGACTTTTGGCATTGCAGCGTATATAACACTAGTCAGTTTCATGACGGGTCTGAACGAAATGTTGGATAGTCTTATTTTGAACCAAACGCCACACATACACCTCTACAACGAAATTGAACCAAGCGCGAAACAACCGGTTTCCTTATATGCTGAATTTCAAAACTCAGTCAATATCGTACACTCTATAAAACCAAAGCAGAGCCAGAAGAAAATACATAATGCGTTGCCCATCTTAAGTTATTTAAAAAAAGATAAAAAAGTGAAAGGTGCCACGCCGCAGCTCCGAGCACAAATTTTTTACCTGTCAGGTTCCATTGAACTGGGTGGAAATCTGGTTGGGGTTGATATTATGGAGGAAACCAAACTTTCCAACATGCGTGATTATATCATTGGAGGAAGTCCTGAGGCACTTAAAAATAGTGAAAACGGTATACTTTTAGGTTCTGGCCTAGCTACAAAAATGTCATTAAAGGTCGGCGATAGGGTTCAGATAAGTACTGTTCGAGGCGACATCTTTCCTTTAAAAATAGTGGGTATTTATCAAAGCGGTATTGCCGATATTGACAATATTCAAAGTTTTGCAAATCTGAAGACCGTTCAGCGTATTTTGGGTGAGGCTCAGAATTATATTACGGACATCAATATAAAACTTTTTGATATTGAAAAGGCCCCAGCCATGGCCCAAAACCTAAGTAGGCAATTCAAGGTTACGGCCACGGATATAAATCAAGCCAATGCACAATTCGAGACAGGTTCCAACATTCGAAACCTTATCACGTATGCCGTATCTATTACCTTATTAATTGTAGCTGGGTTCGGAATTTATAATATTCTAAATATGCTCATCTACGAAAAGATGAAAGATATTGCTATTCTTAAAGCTACTGGATTTTCGGGTCAGGACGTACAGCTAATTTTTATGAGTCAGGCGATGATTATTGGTGCTGTTGGAGGTGTTTTGGGATTACTTTTTGGCTATGGACTTTCAAGACTCATAGATAATGTTGCTTTTGAGACGGAAGCATTGCCAACAATCACTACCTATCCTATTAATTATAATATAGCCTATTACGTTATTGGAATTACGTTTGCGTTACTGTCCACTTTTGTTGCCGGTTGGTTGCCCTCTAACAAGGCAAAGCGAATTGATCCTGTTCGTATTATTCGAGGAACTTAAAGATTAGATATGGAGCTTGTTTTAGAAACTAAAAGTATCAACAAACACTTTCATAAGCCTAAGGATTTTCACGTCCTCAAGGATATTTCGTTTGGAATCAAAAAAGGAGAATTTGCTTCTATTATGGGAAAATCGGGTTCGGGAAAATCTACCTTGCTCTATATCCTTTCTACAATGGATACCGACTATACAGGCGACCTGTATTTGAACGACCAATTAATAACAGGAAAGTCCCAACAAGAACTTTCCCGTATCCGCAACGAGCGGATTGGATTTGTGTTTCAGTTCCATTATTTATTATCGGAATTTAGCGTTTTAGAAAATGTAATGTTACCTGCAAAGAAACTAGCTAGGAAGTCCCATGTCGAAATTGAACACGATGCGATGGAAAAGCTAAAAATGCTTCATATTGACCATTTGGCGAAACAAAGGGCTTCACGTATTTCCGGAGGCGAAAAACAGCGTGTGGCGATTGCCAGAGCCTTAATCAATAATCCTTCAATACTTATGGGCGATGAACCCACTGGGAATTTGGATAGCCACAATTCGGAAAACGTCTTTACTATTTTCAAACGCCTTAAAGAGGAGGAGGGATTGTCACTATTAGTTGTTACACACGATGCCGATTTTGCCAAACGTACGGATAGAATTATTCAGATGGAAGATGGGAGGATTATTCCCTTATCCTAGAACCAAATACACGAATACACTTCTGAATTTCTTCCCTCGCTTTTTCCTCGGAAAAACCTAGACCAATAGCATATCTAAGGATTAAATGTTTCTCTGCGGCATCAATTTCATTGTCGGCATAAATAATCCTAAAGAGATCCTTAATCCGTTCGAGTCTAGTTTCTAGGTCGTAGGGAGGCATTAAACCGGAAGCGTCAGGATTATTTAGGATTTTTTTGTATTTTTCCTCCGAAACATTTAGTTTAAATGCCAAACGCTTTAAAACAATTTCCTCTTCGGAATTTATAGCTTTGTCTACCGCTGCCAAGTTGACAATGGCAGCAAAATGGGCAATATTGCTTTGATGTTCTCCTGAATCGTATAAATCGGCTATGGACATTTTTTAAAGTTTTAATTGTTCTACTTGGCTTTGTTTGAAATTAATTGGTGACAGCTCTTGGCTAACAGTTTGGCATCTAACTAATGCACTCCCCATAATCATCTTCATCTGCTTTATCTACTGAAGTGTTCTACTACGCTATCTGGCAAGTAGTAATTATGGGTCTTTGATTTTATAGCTAAAATAGACCAGTAACTTATCAGTAAAAATGATGAATGTCAGTTTTACCATTTTAGGAACATCTTTATTATGCTATCTAGCTACAATTTGATTCCATAATTTCAGTGTAAAAACGTGCTGTTTTAGCGAGATTAATATTACGTACTTTCCATTATACGTTAATCCATATTTGATTGAATACTAAATGATATTGGTCCAAATAGTTCCCATTTATATTGTATACCAAAATGTTTCTCAAATTAGAGGTGGAAGAATAGATTTTAACAATGGAAATTAAAGTCCGCCTACGTTAAAACTAAGCAAGGGCACATCAATACGCTGTACCATTTTCTTTACCTTATCTCTTTGAAAGTATTTTTGATAAAAGGTACTTTCTTTTCTTTCCAGCATAGCCAACATATCGGCTTCGAAATCTTCCAAATACCAAACTAATTCATCAAATACAGTATCGGAGAAAATAAGATCAAAATCCATTTTGATGTAATCCACTTTTTCCTGTAACATTTCTTTGAACCATTCCATTTGCTCTTCTCCTGCATACTCTTGTTGTGTAGCGATATGAACTACCCTGATTTCAGCATCAAATTTTTTAGCGATTTTAACCAACCTATTGATGGCGAAAATATCGGCCTGCTCAAAATCGGTCGCATAGAGTATTTTTTTAAGTGATGTCAATTCGGATTCTGCAGGTACCGCCAATACAGGGCAAGATGATTTTTGTATGAGCACCTTTGGTGTACTTCCTAAAAAGAATTCCTTAATTTGGCTGGCTCCCTTGGCACCTACTACAATCAAATCTGCATTAAGCTTAAAGGCCTTTTCCAAGATTCCATCTGGCACCGAATCATCTTCGTTAACTACAAAATGTATCTCTGAATTCTCCCAAGAATCCCCAAGATGTTTTGCGCAAAATGTCTTTAGCTTTGCCTGGTTTTCAACGAATTGTCTTTTTTCCTTTTTCATATAGCTAATGGAAACAGAGCTTGCTAAGGAAATTGGAATATCAAAAACGTGCATTACAATCAATTTGGCGCCGAATTTCTCTGCCAATGTATTTGCCAATAGCAACGCGGTCACGGAGTTCTGGGAATAGTCGGTAGCGTATAGAATAGTCTTCATTTTTCAATTTTCGATTTGCTGTAATAAAATTATGGATATGCCCTTTAGATTAATATGACGAATGTCATACAATGTATTAATCTAGTCATTTGGCCTTGACCAAAATACCATCGTATTAGTTATCATTCAAACTGATACTTATTAAACATGAGTAAAGCACCTATTCATTATGAGCATAAACTATCAATTTAATGCTTTCACGATTCATTACGCAATTGTTCTAAGTATATCAAGGTTTTTCTTTAGTTGACTTTTTTTGTTCTTTTTCCAGCTTCTTAAAATAGCCTCTGGTCAAAAAGTTGTGTTTTAATGCTTCCATATTTTCATTGAATCGCTCCGTGCCCTCTTCAATGTTCTGCATGGTCCTATCCAATTGATTAACTAAAACAGTATCTTTTGAAAGGTAGTTTATAGCGCCATCCCCTTCTTTTATGTCTTCCATAATCATATTCAGGTCTTGTGTCATTTTTTGGATTTCAATAGATGATGTTTCTAGATTTTGAATGATATTTTTTATCTTTCCACCAGAAATAGTATCACTTAGTAGCACCCCGGCAGCACTTTCCTCAAAATTGATTTGCTTTACCATTTTATTCAATTCGGCCATAGTGGCATTTGCGTTAGCACTCGTGTACTTGAGGTTAGTAATAGTTTCCTGAACGTCGTTTGCCATGGTGGTGTCATTGAGTAATCTGCCCAATGTTCCCTTGCCCTGGTTTAATGCTCGGGTAACTTTCAAGAGGTCGGCTGTCAATAATGCGGCATTTTCATTAGTAGTGTTCAACGTGTTCATCATGTCTTGGGTGGCTACTTTACTATAGGATTGCAATTCCTCTCCCGGTTGTATTAATTGCGTAGTGCCCTCTCCTGGAACGATGTTGATTAACATACTGCCTACTAATCCATCTGATCCAATGGTGGCAACGGCATTTTTTCTAATATGCTTTTGCATTTTTTCTTCGATAATCATATGTACTCGAATCGTCGTATCATTGACCATTTCTATTTTATTTACCGTACCCACATTTATCCCGGAGAAACGAACGTTATTTCCATTTTGGAGTCCGCTGGCGTTCTTGAAAGTTGCGGTAATATTAAAGGTCTTTCCAAACATATTCTGTCGGTTGCCCACGAGATAGGCGGCCAGAAGCAACAGTGCGGTGCCTATGACTACAAAAATGCCCAATCTTAGATTTTCAAATGTTGTCTTTGCCATGGTATTATTTTTTAAAAAATGCCTCTACTTTTGAGTCTGCGGATGTAGATAATTCGGCGTAGGTGCCTTGAGCGTAGTTGATGCCATCTACTAATAGAATCATCCGTTCCGAGATTACCCTTGCACAATCCACATCGTGGGTAATGATTAAGGAAGAGGTATTGTATTTTTTTTGAATGCTTCGCATCAGTTCAATGATTTCTTTGGCGGTAATGGGATCTAAACCACTTGTGGGTTCATCATACAAAATAATTTTGGGTTTCAATATCAATGTACGTGCCAATGCAATCCGCCTTTGCATCCCGCCGGAGAGCTCTGAGGGCATCAAATTCATCGTGTGCGAGAGCCCTACATTTTCGAGTGCTTCCAGCACAAGAGGCGTTGTATCTTGAATTACACCCATTCTTTTTTTGTGCCTTCGCATGGGGAATTCAAGATTCTCACGTACGGTCATGGAATCGTATAAGGCGCTTCCTTGAAAAAGAAATCCGATATCTGAACGTAATTCATCCAAGGTTTGACGATTTAAGGTCGATATTTCTTTTCCCATAACCTCGATGTATCCGCTATCGGGAGCCATCAAACCAACCAAACATTTGATCATTACAGATTTTCCTGAGCCAGATTTACCCATGACAACCACATTTTCCCCTTCATACAGTTCCATATCAAATCCGTTCAGGACATGATTATCGCCAAAGGTTTTGTGCACATCACGAATACGGATGACCGCCTTTCTTTCTTCCGTAGAAACAGATTCAGATGGAGAAGTCTTGTTCTTATATGTAGTGCGTTCGTTTGTCATAATTCATAAAAGATATCGGAAACAAAAACAGCGATAAAATCTACCACAAAAACCAATAGCGAGGCCATAACCACCGCTGTATTTGCAGCTATACCAACACCTGCTGTTCCTTTTTTACTATAATAGCCATTAAAGCAGCCTACCAAACCGATGACAAATCCAAAAAAGAAAGACTTCACCGTAGCTGGTATAATATCACCAAAACTCAAGGCATCAAAAACAATATTAAAATAGAGTTGAAAAGACACATCGCCTTTCAAATTCTCTACCAATGCCGAACCGTATAAGGCAATTAAATCACCAAAAACAACCAACAACGGAAGCATCAGTGTTGTTGCAAGAATACGGGTTACGACCAAATATTTAAAGGGATTGGTACCGGAAACCTCCATCGCGTCAATTTGTTCGGTCACACGCATAGAGCCTAGTTCAGCCCCTATTCCGGAGGCAATACGTCCAGCACAAATGAGTGCGGTAATCACAGGGCCAATTTCCCTGACTATGGAAATACCTGTCATATTGGGCATCCAAGAAACTGCACCGAATTCAATAAGGGTAGGTCTAGATTGTAAGGTCATTACTAGGCCTATAATAAACCCTGTTACCCCAACTAGGACCAAGGAACGATTACCCATTTGGTAACACTGTCGTAATAATTCTCTGAACTCAAAAGGAGATGTAAAAACTTCTTTAAAAAACCGACCTGCGAAATAGGAGAGTTCCCCAATCTGGACGAAAAACTGTTTGATTCGGTCTACTAATTTCGATTTTATCAGTTTAGCAACGGATATTTCAGACATATTCAAATATAAATCGGATAGGCTTCTCAACAAATGACCTTTATCATATTAATCTTATGAGGATTATCATTTTTAGCCGCTTTTGCATAGCTTACCTTTAATGCTGGATACAAGCGGTCATAATATGAAAGATAAGTCAAATAAAAACCCCTTCTATTTAAGCGAGGAGCGTGCTTTTCTAGATGGTCCTCGTAATCGGTTCAAAGAACTTTGGTTTACTTTTAAGGTACAGTATCACTTTATCAGGGCCTTTCGAAAACTTCACTTTATTGGACCCTGTGTCACAGTTTTTGGATCGGCAAGGTTCAAGGAGGACAATACGTGCTACAAAAAGGCAGAAGAAGTAGGGAAAGCACTATCCGAAATAGGTTTTGCCGTCATGACGGGTGGTGGACCCGGAATTATGGAAGCTGCCAACAAGGGCGCATATCAGAATAATGGATATTCCATTGGGTGCAATATTATATTGCCATTTGAACAGAAACCCAACCCTTATCTGCATAAATGGATTAATATTCCTTATTTCTTTGTCCGGAAGTTTTTGTTGCTGAAATACTCATATGCTTTTGTTGTTATGCCCGGAGGTATTGGTACTTTAGATGAACTCTTCGAGGCCTTGACACTAATTCAGACCAAAATGATACACCATTTTCCAGTAGTACTTTTTGGAAAGGCATACCATAAGGAGCTCTATGAACATATCAGCACAATGGCCAAAAATGAAAGTATTTCTCCAGAAGATATTGATTTGTTATTCTTAACGGATTCTGTGGAAGAAATGAAGGATCATCTTAAAGAGTATGCGGTCAAGAGATTCGGACTCATCAAAAAACCCATGGAAACCAGATGGTGGTTTGGCGAGACCAAGCCGACACGTATATGATAAAGGTCATTTTTTTGTATCCGCCCGAGAACTAACTTTATCTCATGAAAACATCGGTAGAAATACAAAATTTTACATGTGGTGGTTGTGATACCTGGATTACCAATAAGTGCAACGCTCTTAATAATGTCGACAATGATTTGGTCGCTATTGAGATCAGCGCTGTATCTTTTAAATACACGACCGAAGCTGTTTTTGAGCAGGTAAAGAAAACCTTGGCCAGATTAGGATACCCTTTAGCATATGATTAGAACACTTTCGGGCGTAAGACCAAATCCTATATTAGTTGTACAATGGATAAAATGGGAAGCTGATATGGTTCGATTTGTATTCTTTGGTATTTCATTGCTCTTTTTGGTTTCATGTAATGCCCGAAACCCAACTACACTAGAAAAAGGGCAAGCCAAAGTCGATACCCCTCAAACCCATATCAAGGAATCTAAAGTGCCGAAAAAGGTACGGATTGCTAGCAATATTATAATTGAGGAGTACTTTAAGTATATTGATTCCTTAGTAAGTAAGTATGATTCTTTAGTACCCTATACATTATCAGAACACATATTGGTTCGAAATAATCCTTGGATAATGGATACGCTTGCGAATACGGATTACTACCGGATGATTGCCCGTGATTCCTTTGTGTATGATCAGCGGAAAATGATTGTGCTGCCCAAAGGAAGTATATTAAAGATTCCCGATTCCCTTGCAGCTTGCCAAATTCTTGAAGATTTTGCCAACACAGAAATCGACGTTAATATTCCTGAATTCAAATTGCGTATATTTCAAGATTCAATTTTGTTGCATACATTTCCTATTCGGGTAGGGCAGAACAGGGAGCGCTATTTGAAATTTGGCGACCGAATGACCGCTTTGCGAACCAAGACGGGCAAAGGAATCATTGTTGACCATGTCAAGCACCCGGACTTCTACAACCCGGTAGATGGCAAACAATTTTATGTAACGAAAAGAGATGATGGAAGAACGACGGTCATGCCCCAAATTCCTTGGATTGAAACCGAAATCAATGGAATTAGAAACGGACAGATGATACACCCGACTACCAATCCAAAAACCTTAGGAAAAGCTTATTCCAATGGATGTATTGGCACTAAAGAGGCCGATGCATGGATTATCTATTATCACGTACCCTTGGGTACCAAAATCAAGATTCGATATGATTTGGAGAACTATGAAGAAGGTCTGGTAATCTCTATACTAAAAAATATTTATGGATATAAAAACTAGCGGCCTTGATATATTCTTTGTCTTTTTTTAGGGGTATGAAGCGCTTCGCTAATCTGTTGTGTTTTGGCTAATACGCAGTGTATAGCTTTGATACCATCAATGTTAATTTTGAAGTCTTGTGTTGCCGCACCTTTTTATAACTTTTGGAAATTTGGCTATAGAAATGAAGTACTGGTCATCAATGACCTATTAATTTTATCAATTCGAATTCTTATATTCCGAATACAAATGCTTTTTCAACCTTCTGGGCGGTACAAAAATCTTTGATTTGTATATATGCTATTCCCATAGTTTCAGTTTGTAGTTTGGTTCATTGAAATTGTTGATAAAGTTCTTTTGCCGTTCGGTACGTTTGGAAGGAATTTTTACGGTATAAGTAATATAGAAATCTCCAAATCGACTTTCCTTTTTATATTTTGGAAACTCTTGTCTTTACGTTTTACTTTGGTGCCATTCACTGCTCTTGGTTTTACATTGAGGTTAACTATGACATCCTAAAAAAGAAAATCCAATCATTTTTGATGATTGGATTTTAGTTCTTAATTTAATTTAAAGTAGTACAGAATTAACTAATTACATCTGTTACTCCTGGCGTAGGAATTGGATAACGTCCATCCGCATCAGGTATAGTAGGCGTTGTGGAATCCCAATTTAAATCCTTTGGAACCAATAGTTTTTCGGACTTCATTGCTTCTTCCCAAGTAATTACTTTCCCAGAATAGGTGGCCATTCTTCCCAAGATAGCGGTCATGGTACTTTTTGCTCCGTTTTCTGCATCGCTAATGACTTCATTATTACGTATGGATGCGAACAGTCTATCATGTTCTACTTGATAAGGATTCGGGTCGTTTTTTCCCCGGTGTTCAAAGACGGTATTCCCTTCTAGATCTACGATACTAGCTGTACCTGCATCTTTCATATCTATGCGGCCTTTGGTTCCTTGAAAATTCTCTCCCACTTTAGACCATGTTCCTGGCTGATGACGACATTGACTAGAAATTACTGCACCACTTGGGTAGGTGAATTCTACAAAATGATGGTCAAATATTTCTCCATGATCTATTCCGGTGCGTATTTGCCTACCACCCATTCCTTGAGCTGAAATAGGATACTCCCCTAAGAACCAATTGGCTACGTCTATGTTGTGAATGTGCTGCTCTAAAATGTGATCACCACATAGCCAATTGAAATAGTACCAATTACGCATTTGGTACTCCATTTCTGTCTGGCCGGCTTTTCTGGGACGGACCCAAACGCCACCGCTGTTCCAATACACTTGTCCTGATGTTATTTTCCCAACGGCGTTCTCTTTTATTTTTTCTGCAATCGCTAGATAATTATCTTGATAATGACGTTGGAGTCCAACGACCACGTTTAATTTTTTCTCTTTTGCTACTTTTGCCATCTCCAATACTTTACGAATCCCAGGAACATCTGTTGCCATGGGTTTTTCCATAAAAATATGTTTGCCAGCGCTTACGGCATATTCAAAATGGTGAGGCCGGAACCCTGGCGGGGTTGCAAGTATTACAACATCAGCTTGGTCAATGGCTTTTTTATAGGCATCAAAGCCTACGTACTTATGTTTGTCTTTTACATTTATTTTACCAGTTCCTTCATAGGCTTTCTGAAGGTTGGTAAAGCTCTTGTCCAATTGATCTTGAAAAGCATCTGCCATCGCTACCAGTTCTACATTTTCGTCTGCTTTTAGTGCTTGGTTGGCTGCTCCTGTACCTCGGCCACCACAACCCACAACAGCGATCTTCAACTTTTTGTCATTAAAAACGTTTACCATAGCACTCATTTCCATACCAGGCAATAACATTCCTGCCGTCAATAATGCACTACTTTTAACGAAACCTCGTCTAGATGGTGTTAATACATCTCGTTTTAATTTCTCTAATTCCCCCATGTTTTTCAGTTTTTATAGTTTTAGGATTTTTGATTCCAGTATTTTTTCATTTCTGACGGTTTTGGTGCCGCTACCTGACGTACGATTCTAAAACCAACAAACGGGGCATCCGTATTCCACCATTTACTCTTTGGGAATTGAGGATCTCTCATTTTCCACCGTTCCATAGAAGGTATTCTTGTCGCACTCCTTAGCGCCTCTGGGTCATCATCGTAAGAACCACCACGTGCGGTCCTTGGATATTCTGTTGTTGCCGGTTCCCATGGATTTATGCTAGTTTTCTCTCTTTTCTGATATGTATCTGTAAGATATTGGTCCAAGGTCCATTCTGCGACATTACCATGCATATCATACAATCCCCAAGCATTTGGTTTTTTCTGACCAACTTCGTGGTAGGTATTATTACTGTTTTTGTAGTGCCAAGCATAATTGTCCAACGCGGTTACATCATCTCCAAAATGATAGGCAGTACCGCTTCCCGACCTTGCGGCATATTCCCATTCTGCTTCTGTAGGCAAGCGATAGAAATACCCTGTTTTAGCAGACAACCATTTGCAAAAGCCAGACGCTGCGTGATGGGTTACGTTCCCAACGGGTAAATCGGCTTCGGTACCCATTCCCAAACTCATATCTACGTAAGGTATCGTGGCTCCTGCTAATGCGTCTAGGGCTATGTTAACATTAGATCCCTTTGATGCATTAGGGACGGAATCAATAGTTCTATTTACGAACAGATTATAGAGCTCCCAAGTTACTTCATATTTAGACATCCAAAAAGCTTCTATGAGCACTTCATGAATGGGACCTTCATCGGTTTTTCTGTTCGCTTCAGATTCTGGACTTCCCATTCTAAAACCTCCTTTGGGTATGGAAATCATATCTATAACCAAATCTGAACCTGTAAGTTCTTGTTGGTAATTATTAGGATTTTTCTCTTGTGAAAAACTCGAAAAAAACCCTACAAAAGATACGAGTAGGAGCCAGGTATATCTACTATTCATCTTTTAAATATAGATTATTTCTACTTGAAAGTTAACAGTTTTAGACCAAAGAGGGTATTTGTATCGCTGTTTGTATTAAAAAAGTGAATTACGTATTGAAACTAATTAATAACGTAAGAAGTATTATTTTCAATCATATAGAGGGGGCATTACCATTTAAATATAGGGTACTCAACCCATTCTCCTTATCCATAGGCTTTGTACAATACAACTAATCCATCTGCATAGTTGTCTATATTAATCACAAAACCATCGGATGTAAAACTGGTTATTCTTGCAGTAGTAGTCCCTAGATTATCCTCATTTTGATTGTCATATCTAATTCCAATACAGTGTGCGTTAGAAGCAAACCTAGAAATATCATTGATAGATTTTCCACTACTACCAACATAAATACTTCTTAAGTTATCCCCTAACTTTTAGGATATAAATCAAATAAAATCCTATAAACAAATAGGGTAGGAACAGGGTATACCTTTACTCTAGGTTTATAAATGTATGGTGGTTTTAGATGAAGTAGAAGTGAACTCGTGCGATTTACAGTATTGAAAACTGACGGTTATCACATAATGAAATAATATATTTGAGAGCTGTAGCTATCCACGAAATAAGAAAAATCGATTCTTAAGTTCCTCAATGGCAGTAGCCTTATTGGTAGTAATATATTTTAAGGCTTCATCGGTGAATTCTTGGCCTTTATCCGTTAAGGAGATAATTTGGTTTGATGTATGGATGAGGTTGTTCTTGGCGGCAAGTTCTAATACAGTTTTCGCACGGACTTTCTGCCAATTGATATGCTCGCGAAGGTGGTTTACATGGCGTTCCTCTTCCTCTGTATGGTTTTGAAGGTGAAGCAGGAATATTAAAAGGGAGACTTCCACACGTTGCTGCCGTTCCCTGAAAAAGCCGTATAACACCCCTTGTTTTGGAGAAAATAGGTAAACGAATAAAAATAGCATCCCTAAAACGGTGGTCATGGAGCCAGCGATAGAGGCATCCAGAATATTTGCCATCCAGTAACCAGCTATGGCAGCTATGATACCGAACAAACAGCTTAACAACAACATTCGCTTTAGGTCGTCTGTCAGTAAATAGGCAGTTGCAGCCGGTGCTATTATGAGCGCGACCACCAAAACGGCACCAACGGCATCAAAAGCACCCACAATGGTAACCGAGGAAACTGTCATAAGTCCGTAATGCAGTAGTACTGGTGAAAATCCTAAGGTTGTGGCCAGACCTTTGTCAAACGTACTCAATTTCAACTCTTTAAAAAATAAGAATAACAGTACTATGGAAATCAATAGTATAATCCCTATGACCCAGAGGGATTTAGGTCCCATATCGGTTCCGGAGATGAAGAGTCGGTCAAAGGGGGCAAATGCCAGTTCACCCAGCAGTACGGCATCGATATCTAAATGTACATCATTGGCATTTTTTGCGATTAGAATAACCCCGATGCTAAACAACGCCGGGAAAACCAATCCAATAGCCGTATCTTCTTTTACCAAGCCTGTCTTTTGTATAAATTCTACCAGAACCACGGTGATTACGCCAGTAAGTGCCGCCAATAAAATAAGTAAGGGCGAATTCAAATCTTGTGTTATGAAAAAACCTAATACGATACCCGGAAGGATGGCATGACTAATAGCATCGCTAATCATCGCCATTTTTCGGAGTACTAAAAAAGTGCCCGGCAAAGCGCAGGCAACTGCTACTAAAGCAGCAATCAGTTGTATTTCTATTTGTGCGTTAGTCATTATCTTTTCCTATTTGGTTAAAAATAGATTCCGCTTCCACATAGCCTTTTTCTGTCATGGCCCAGTCACTGCCAGTAATATGAACAAATTCTTTTTCTTCTAATTTGGTTAATGTTTTTCTGGTAAAGCCCTGAAAATTATTAAGGATACGAATAGCATGCGGGTGC
>JBLICT010000052.1:0-16281 GCA_047632415.1 Maribacter sp. | reverse complement strand
CTTCATCTTTAGCAGTGTTCAGCCACGCAAAATGTACTTCAGGAGTATCACAAGAGGCGCCTATAACCACTGTGTTGCGTTTTTCAAATTCCTTCAATGCTGCTTGAAACGCATGTAGTTCTGTGGGGCAGACAAAGGTGAAGTCTTTGGGATACCAAAAAAGCAAGACCTTTTTACCTTTATTTTTTGCTTCTTCAAAAACATTGAGTTTAAATGTGTCGCCCATTTCGTTCATCGCATTGACGTTTAGATTTGGGAACTTTTTTCCTACTGCTGTCATAGTTATTTTTTTTGTAAAGTTAATTCAACTATCTACGCAAAAACAGCTGAGAACTTTAGAAAAAATGATGCGTTAATAAGCTTATTCTATATTAAAAAAAGAGTAGTAATAATGTCATAATTTTAACAATGAAAAACGAAAGTCGATAAGAAAAAGCTGTGTATATTGCTTAATCACAATATTTAAAATCGGTCAAGAAAATCGTTAAGAAAAGTTTAACTCTTTATAAAAGACACATGCTGTAAAGCGTATATTGGCTCTTCTTAGACTTGGGAGTTTTAAATGCTATAATAACTTAGGATTAACCTTTATTTAAGAAGAATTAAAGTGCATCACATAGTCACTTACTGCGCTACGAGAAGTTTGTGTTTGTTTGCAAAAATTGGCGTGTTGTGAGCCTAGATTAATCCTCCAAACATGATATGACAGGCAATAAAGCCTAAAACGGACAAAATAATTCCTATCAAAAAAATATGAAAAGATTTCCGTAGAAGTTTAAATTTCTTGTCAATGGTCTTCCCTAAGTAAAAAGTGTCTTTTGCAATGGCCTTATAGAGTTCATCTCCTTTATACATTAAACCGATTAATTGTTCGGTATAATCTGCCTCATTCATGGTATTGAAATTGCCATAGAACAATAAATTATTAACCGTACGATTTCCATGAGATAGTTCTGGACGTGTCGCAAAGACGGCATAGGCAATTGAAATAAGATTTGTAAGCAACATAATCACAGCCGGATAAATTAGGTGTGGGTCTTTATCTAACTGACTAAGTACCGTGCCTAAAATAATAGATAGAATTAAAGCATTGATAGAAATAAGAATATTAGATTTTCTATCAATCATAGCATTCAGTGTATATTGATTTTTAGACACCAAACGAAATAGCGTTTCTGCTCCCCTCTCTGAACGGGGTGATACTTTAGCCAACTTTTTCTTTAATTTTTTAAGGGTATCCTTATCAATTCCCAAAGCTTCAATAAGATGAGTATCAATCGCTTTTCCTTGCTTTTTAATTACTTTTTCTGATGCTTCCATATGACAGTTTTTAAACGATACTTACATCTTTAGTAGTTGCTGCCCAGAGAAATAAGGCATTTCAATGTCAAATTCTGTATAAACAGCTTTCGGAATTCCAATATCTGCTATAAAAACAATTATCCCTTTTGGTAGGAGCTCTAGTATTTTTTTAGGCGCAGCTAAGGTTATAACTTGGTGCGCTTTAAACATTGGTTCGCTCCTTTCTTCCGAAATTCCTATGGGAATATCTAACGAAATTCTATGCGCAGTAGATGCGTTTGCCAAGGTAATTTTTTCTAAGAACACCTGTGATAAAGGCAGTCTTTGCGAGAAGCCTAGATAGGCATCAACCCAAATATCAGTTTTAGTGGGTAATCGTTGTGTCACTCCAAATAGCACCGCTCTTTTTAACTGGATACTAGGTAATTTTTTGTGATGTCAACCGCCAAATCAAGATACACATCATAACCCCAAGCAGCCAATCTTCTCGCCGCCACCAAGCCACCACCGCCATTATTTCCATTTCCTACACCTACTGTTATTTTGCATTCTTTAGAAGCCTTTAAGGCTATTAGTCGTGCTAATTGCAATCCCGCATTTTCCATCATTAGTTCTATAGACAAACCATATTTTTCAACGGCGTAATAGTCCATTTTTTTAAATGTTTCTAAGGAAAGTGCTTCTATTGCCATTAGCTGGTCTTTTTATAACATTCAATAGCTTCTTTAAAAAACAAAACCGCTTCTGATAAAGCAACTGTTTCGGCAGGAAGTATAGCACCCGTAAAACCATCGTTTTTCCATTCACCTTTTGAAAGTGATGAAAACTCATTTGTAGGTATAGCATCATGCCCCTTATAACCACTCATATAAAAATAGTGCTCATTACATACCTCATCCGGAATTGCAAGCCCAAAACCTATAGCAATACCCTCCTTTAAACTGGCATAGGCGCCACTATCAAAATGGTGTGGCCAAACACGTATAGGTGATACTAATTGCGTTTTACTCAGTGTTTCTTCTAAGGTTCTTTGGGCGAGAATACGTAACTGTAGCAACTCTTCTAGTTTACTAGTATCTGATAAACTAAATATAAAATCATCACTTATCTCATAAGGAAGATCATAGTGAAACTCATACCTAAATGATTTGTTCAAAAAAGTTTTTGAAGTTCCTTTGAGCCAACTCAAAACATCTATATGCGTAGCCCCATCCAAAGGGAAAGAAGTGCTACCTCTCTCAGAATTCCAATTCAAACTAAAGGTTTTATAATCTAAAGAAAGAACATCTGCATTTTCAGAGAGCGGATGGGTTTTCATACAACTCTTTGCTATTGAAAACCCCAGATTTGTATGGCTATCGTCATCCTGTTTTTCTACAAAACTGATTCCTGCAGCTGCTAAGTATTGGGCAGCTAAGTGCATCATTTTTTCCATTTTTCTATTTTTTAAGCGTTTACTCCTGCATAATTAATTCCTGTCAATCGATGCATATCATGACTAAAGGTAGATAGATCGTCAAAATTAAATTTTGATATATCATCATGGCCACAAGCTCTAGCGATTACTTTGATAAGATCATTTGTAGCGTCAAAATAATTATGCAATTGCTTGGCAGATGAATCGATGATTAACCTACTTCGTAAAGATTCTTTTTGAGTGGCTATGCCAACCGGACAATTATTACTTCCACAGGCGCGCATACCCAAACAACCGATAGCTTGCAAGGCTGAATTAGATACCGCAATAGCATCAGCACCTAACATCAAAGCTTTACCAAAATCTTCGGCAATACGTAAACCTCCAGTAATGATTAAGCTTACCTCTGTTGCGCCCACTTTATCTAGATATTTACGAGCTCTTGATAAGGCAGGTATTGTGGGAACATTGATATTGTCTCGTAAAATAGTAGGCGCAGAACCTGTTCCACCACCACGACCGTCAAGTATAATATAATCTACTCCAACATCTAGCGCAAACTGAATGTCCTTTTCTACATGGCTGGCTGCTATCTTAAACCCTATTGGAATGCCACCTGTATGTTCTCTTACTTTTTCTGCGAAAGCTTTAAAGTCACCAACACCATGAAAATCAAGGAAAGTTGCTGGTGATATGGCCGTCTCACCTTCCTTTAGCCCTCTTACCTCAGCGATTTCTTTACTTACTTTACTACCTGGTAGGTGACCACCCGTACCTGTTTTTGCTCCCTGTCCGCCTTTAAAATGAAAGGCTTGTACCTTATCTAATTTATCCCATGAAAAACCAAATTGAGCAGAGGCAAGTTCATAAAAATACCTGCTATTATTCTCCTGTTCTTGAGACAACATTCCACCTTCGCCAGAGCAAATACCCGTTCCAACTAGTTCAGCACCTTTCGACAATGCAATTTTAGCTTCTCTGGATAAGGCACCAAAACTCATATCACTAACAAACAAAGGAATATCGAGTTCCAAGGGTTTTTTTGCTTTGGGGCCAATAACCACCTTTGTAGCTACCTTGTCTTCATCTAGTAAAGGGCGACTAGCCAATTGCGCTGGCAAGAATTGGATATCGCTCCATTTCGGGAGTGTATCTCTATCCACACCCATAGAAGAAGAAAAACCATGATGCCCAAGATTCTTCAATCCGTTTTGGGCCAATTCTTTTATATAGCCTGTATACGGTTCGGTAGCCTCAGGATGGGTATCTGCATACGCCCCTAAATATTCATCTCTATTAAAAGGTTGTGCGTGCTTTTCTAGATACGTATCAATTTCTACTTCATCAACAAATAGCTCGCCACCTTCAATTTTAACAGTGAACTTATGAAGTACTTCATTGTTATTGTATTCGGAAACTCCGGTATCATAGCGATAATCCCAACCGTGAACACCACAAATAAGATTATGACCTTCCACATGCCCGTCTGACATTAGTGCGCCCCGATGCAAACATCTTCCGTACAGTACCGAAATATCATCATCAAACTTAACGATAACTAAATCTAGACCGTTGACCAATGCATGGGCAGGTTTTTTATTTTCTAGTGACTTGACTTTAGCAATTGCTATCGGTTTTTTCATAAATGTTTTATTATATTATCTATTAAAATGAGAATCCAAATACAAAGACAATTCTACCGCCATCCGCACTATTAAAATAACCAAAATTGGCAGTTAATGCCTCCGCTCCAACAACCCATAAAGAGCCGCCAACGGAATTATGCCAAATAATTGAGGTGTCATTAACAGTCCATACACGACCATAATCAAAACTTCCGGTAATACCGAATCGTATAGGAATAACACTTGTTTTTAAACCTCCTAGTGGCATTCTTACGTCTGTATTTTGATAAAAGGATTGTTTGCCTGTAAAGCGTTCGTTCCGAAAGCCTCTAAGACTATTATTACCACCTATTCTAGCCGCATGATAAAATTCAAAATCATCACCTAAAATAAGTTCACCTCCAAGCTTCGTTGCTAAAACCAAGCTTCCGCTTTTCGTTAGTTTATGGTTAATAGCAATTTCAGGTTGTATATAACCAAAGCTATTCTCATTATCGGTATTGTCGATATTGGTTTTATATCCTGCAGTAAGACTAAGGTCTATACCTAAAGTCGGAAAAGCGGCACTATCCTTATTTTGAAAATTATAACTCGTTTCAACCCCACCGTAAATTTGCTGTTCAAAAATAGAAGCGATTACAGGTAAACCACGCACAAAACGCTCAAAAGTATTTTCGACATCGAAAGATTCGATAAGTGGTTTGAATTGAAAATGACCGCCGTTAATACCTCTCCAATTTAAAGAAATAGCCGCAGCCCATTTTCTAATCCGTACCCTATTAAAATCTAAATCAACAGCATCTGGATCATACGTGCTCTCATTTCCAAATCCAAAAAAGTTTTCTGCAAAATTAGGACTGGTATGTGAGCCGCCTATTCCAAAATTCCAGTGACGAAATATATTGGAAAACTCACCTTGATAGGATACATCATAACCTGAAGTGCTGGTATAATAAGCACCGCTAATCGTATGTTTGTATGTAAATGGATTACGTTGTAAGCCATAAAAAGTATGCGTACTAAGTATTCCTATTTTAAGCCCATCGTCTGGATTCACAGCAAGTAATGGCAGTAGCTGGTTAACACTGTATTTTACTTTTCTGTGGTCGTAGTTATTGATGTCATAGTCATCTACAAGCCATTTTTTAGAACGGTTATTGACAATTGTATTTTCCTTACTCTTATAATCGTACAGCTTTACTTTTTTGTTGTTTTTAAAGTCATAGGTATCATTTTTTTTACCACCAATTATTCTAATTTTTATAGGGTGATCTCCGTTGCCTTCTACTACAAATGAATCTTTACCATCAAGGCCATAAATCCAGATTTCTTTGGTGATATCATTCGAAAAGGTACGATCAAGAAGCCCCAAATCTTTGCGGTCAATCTTTATGTTGGTCTTACCATCAGGAAGTCTAGTTATTTTAAAGTCATCTGATTTTTGTGTTCCTGTAATCACTTCAAACGAGCTCAAATAGGTATAGTATGCTTTAGCAATTTTCATTAGATTTCCGCGTCTCCCTTTTAACTTCTCTTTGATATCGGCAATAGTTTCTCCTTTTATTTCTTCAGGGATGGCTTCAAAGGCCTTTTCGATATCGGCATCTGAAATACCTTCTTGTATGTACTTTGCCTGTTTTTGCCATTCCTCCAAACCGG
Source organism: Maribacter sp. (assembly GCA_047632415.1). GTDB lineage: Bacteria > Bacteroidota > Bacteroidia > Flavobacteriales > Flavobacteriaceae > Maribacter. Next base: position 10,278 of record JBLICT010000052.1, on the reverse strand, counting down.
AAGTATTTATGAGCGTTACATCTAGGTGATAGGGAGAGGAAGCAAACCATTTGACGCTTCGCAAATCATCGTCATAGGTTTGCATTTTACGGAGCCCCGGAATTACTCTTGTTAGAAAACTAATAAGTGCGCCATCGTATTTAGAAAATGCTTGATCCCTATCTCTTGGAATAGGTTTGCAATATTCTGTACCATCTTCATTTTCAAATAGCGCCCAACGCCATTGGTCTTCATGTCTATCCCAATCACCCAAGAGCATATCAAAAAGTCGTGCTCTAATATATGACGGTTCGTCTACAACCGATTTGCCTGATTTATTTATCTCTTGTAATACGTCTGCAGTACTCAGAATTTTCTTGGGTGTCCCAAAGCTTTCTAATTCCATTTGGGTATCGCCAACATGCTCTTCTATCATATATAATTCATCACCAAAATCAGCATTGTATTCCCCTAAAACTTCTTGCTTGGGAATGTAGTATAATACAGGATTGGTATGGCTTACACCTATTGCATTAGCTAGGCCCCCAATTGCAAAAGGCGTGTAGGGATGAGATGTTGTATAGAAATCGGCTAAAAATTTATCTACTTCAGTACCATCCAAGGCATTCCCAATGTAAGCTTCTTGGAACGCGTTAGCCTGTAAGAATTTAATAGTGCTTTTTTTTAGGGCGCGCATCACAAATTGCCTTCCCAGTTTGTCTTCTAATCGAAGCGATTTAGATTGTTGACCACCACCCCGTTTTAAGGGTGTTAATCCGCCCATTAAGGTGTCAAGTAGTACTACAGGTGCATTTACTTGTTTCCCGTAATAATCCCGATAATGATTCCCCCAAAGGGCTTTGTAAAAGCCCCCCTTGGTTGCTGCTTCCTTTGTGTAAATTGATGCTGCTTGGGTAACAGGAAACTGATTTTTGAAATTATATTCTACTGCTTTTTCATTTTTTTCACCTTTTAAAACAGTAGTGGTAAAAACCTTTGTTTTAGATTTATTTTCCACTGTAAAAAAGCGCACTATCACCTTACCATCTGTATCAATATCTAATCTCGCGTAGCCTTTTTTTGCGAGCGCAAATTGTGCCGCTCCTTTTTTTACTCCTTCAGTATCCCCTGCAGCTCCGCTAATTATCTGAGGTACACCTTTATTTAAGTACTGTAAATTTTTGTCATGGCCAGAAATGAAAAGTATATTGTCTGTTCCTCTAGCTATTGTTTTTAGCCTATTTCTTAACTTTCTGTATTGTTTGTTTTGAAAATTATTTATGGCAAAGCCTCCTGTGTTTCCCCATAAGCCCTGTTTGGTATTGGTCTCTATTGGATGATGTATTGCTACTAGGATTATTTTTCCTTGTGCTTTTTTTATTTGATTTTGAAACTCCAAAAAAAACAAAGTTCTATTTTGAATATCAGATTCCTCATTAATATATACATGGTCATTCCAATCTTCTAAGAACCATTGAGAATCTATGGTAATCAGAACAATGTTATCACTGATCTCCTGAGTTTTTAAAGGCGCGCTATTATCAGGGTAAAACTTCGCTTTACTATTTTTCTGAATGTACTTCTCAATATTCGCTACCTGATTATAACCTTCTTGAGACCATTCCTGATTTCCCACAATAAAGATGGCGTCTTTTTTAAAAGCCTTTATGAGTTGCAGCTGGGTATCCAGCGATGGTTTAAACTTTGCTTCAGGTGCTGCATTACCCAATAATAGCAACATTGTGTTTTTTGAGGATTTAGCTTCTGAAGCTATTTGAGAAAGCACATCAATATTACTTACATCCGATGTGTTTCCTGTAATATAAATGGACTGCTCCATTACTTGGGAAGTAACTACGCTTGAAATTAGAAGCCCCATTAGAGAAAGTAAAAAGCAATTAAGTTTAAAATTCTTCATTAAAAATTCGATAGTTGGTTGGGCAGTTTTTGGTCAAAAAAAAGCGTGGTTAATACTAAAACACAAGTAAAGCTTGGTAACATACAAACATGCCAATATCCATTGTGGCACATTCTTCATTTTCCGCAAACGTTAACTAGGTTCTAGTTTTTATAGGATACCTTACAAGTTGGGCATGCCAGGCCTTGCACTGAGCTTTTTAGTTGTATGCCTTTTAAATGCGTCACCACAAAATCTTGAATAAAAGCATGTTTACTTGCATTGTTGTTTACCTCTATTTGAATATCCTTATACTTTTCACGAATGACGCCTCCGTATTCTTGGTCTCCCCAGCAATTGGGGCAAACCCCTTCTGGCGCTTCATCAAAAGCATCGGGTCTTTTATTAAATAGTGATCTTAAAAAATTCTTCATTATTAACTATTTTATTCCTTTGTCGTATTTTATTTTTCATCCTTAATCTTTGATAATGAAATATATTTTACATCGTATTTAATTTCACTAGCTTTTCGCATGGTGCTCAACACATTACTTACTGTTTGTCTAGACGTGTTCGTAAGGTTCGCAATATCCTTATGTGATAAAAGATTTTTAGCTTCTATACTATCGATTTTATCTTCTCCAAACTCTTCTACATAGGCTTTGATAAATTCGGAAATTCTAGCTTTACTGTCTTTGTACAACAAGTCTTGTAATCTTGTTTCCAATTTCCGTATCCGTAATCCGTAAATCTTTAACAGACCATTCTTTAAGGATTTATGTTTTTCTATAAGCTCCTCCATAAGGTCTGCTTCGATATAACAGATGATAGAATCTTCCAAAGTAAAGGCTACTTCTTCCGAGGCTGCCTTTCTATTGTAAAGGGATAGTTCACCAAAAATATTACCCTTTTGCACTACATATTTTACAATATCATTTGTCGAATTCACAATTTTAACGGAGCCCTTTTTTAAAAAGAACACACATTTTTTATCTCGATTACCAATCTCAATGACACTTCCTTTTGGTATATGCTCCATCTCTAAAAGCGCGCACAATTCCATCATAGCAGGCATACCTAACTTTTTAAAGAGATTAAATCCTTCTAGGAACCAATATTTTGTTAGTGTTTTCAAGCGACAACCTTTTATCAAAACTAAATATACTGATTCTAAGCTTGTTAGGGCAAGTGAGTTTTTTCAATAGTTACTATGGACGACAACTAAAGGTATTCTTCGATGTATTTGAGCTATGACTAAAAGGATACAAATGACGTGTATAATAAATTTGATGTTAGTGGAATTAAAGGTTAGGGAAAGATGATAGTCTATAAAACATCCTTTTTAGCTTAAATTTGATATCCAAAGGATACCCTATAGTATCCAATCCAAAACTAAAGGAATATCGGTTCCATAATTCTCTATAAATGAAGATAAGAATCAAAGGAAATTCAATTCGCTTACGTTTAACCAAGTCAGAAGTGGCTGCTTTTTGTGACAAGGGGCAATGCCAAGAAGCTATTGTTTTTGGTAACCGCATGCTTACCTATAGATTAGTAGCCAAGGAAGGAATAGAGACGCTAGAAGCAACTTATGTTGGGGATATGATTACCGTCTATATTACAAGGGATGCAAAAGACACCTGGTTAGCAAGTGATAGGGTTGGGTATAGCAATGTGGTTGATTCGAATACTCCTGCCCAATTATCTATTTTAGTAGAAAAAGATTTTATCTGTATGGATGATACCTTAGAGGATCAATCCGATAATTATCCAAATCCTAAGCTATAGCAAACAGAGATAATAAAAAACCCAGCCCAAAACCTTACGCTACAAACTGGGTTCAGCACCAACTAGCTGTTTTTATTTCATTCGACTACTAAACACGTATTGTTAGGAAGTTTTCATACAGATTATAGTGTTCTTTTCACACCCTCTTCAGCTTAGGAAAAGCTATTTATTAAAAGTTAGATATCTTTTGAAGGAGTTGTTTTTCGGTTGTAAATTACAAGACAATCAGTTGAGATTCTTCTAGAGTATGTATTATGCATATAGAAAATACAGAGGGATAGCTTATTTTCGTTAGAAATAAAATCTATATCATGGAAAAGTATTTAATCAAGGTTAATGAGGCCGAATTTGATTTGAGTAAAGATGATGTAGCCGCATTAGATATGCAAAATTTAGGTACTGCTGGTTTTCACGTGTTAAAGGATAACAAGTCATACGACGTGCAGGTGATAGTGGAAAATCTTCAAGAGAGAAGGTTGGCGATAGCTGTGAACGGAAATACGTACGTAATCAAGATTAATGATCAGTATGATCAATTGGTGCAAAAAATGGGACTTTTGTCCAACACCTCTCAAAAGGCAAAAAATATCTTGGCGCCCATGCCTGGTTTAATAATGGACGTTATGGTGCAAGCAGGGCAGGCGATAGAGGAAGGCACGCCATTGTTGGTCCTGTCTGCAATGAAAATGGAAAATCAGATCCTTTCTCAAGGAGGAGGAACAATTAGATTTATAGCCATCAAGGTAGGAGATACTGTTGACAAAGGGCAATTAATTATAGAAATGGAATCGTAATTATAAAGGTTAAAACAACGGATACTGGCCGCTAATTTCGGTCCTAAAATAACATGCTTAAATGAAAAAAATACTGGTTGCCAATCGTGGTGAAATTGCCCTAAGGGTGATGAAAACGATACGAAAAATGGGGATTAAAACCGTTGCTGTGTATTCAGAAGCTGATCGTAATTCACCACACGTTAAATTTGCAGACGAAGCTGTGTTACTTGGTAAAGCACCATCTTCTGAATCCTATTTGGTTATGGATAAAGTTATCGCTGCGGCCAAACAAACCGGTGCAGAGGGCATACATCCTGGTTACGGGTTTTTAAGCGAGAATGCTGTTTTTGCGCAACTTGTAGCTGATAACGGAATCACATTTATAGGGCCATTACCACATGCTATTAGAATCATGGGGAATAAATTGGCCGCAAAAGAAGCGGTAAAGGCCTACGATATTCCTATGGTGCCCGGTATAGACACGGCCATTACGGATACCGAACTCGCAAAAAAAGTGGCTGGCGAAATAGGTTTTCCAATCCTTATAAAAGCGGCAGCTGGCGGCGGTGGAAAAGGGATGCGTGTAGTACATAATAAGGATGAACTTCCAGAACAAATGGAACGTGCCATTGGCGAGGCGGTCGCTGCTTTTGGGGATGGTTCGGTATTTATTGAAAAATACGTGGGCTCGCCGCGTCATATAGAAATTCAGGTATTGGCAGATACGCATGGCAACGTAGTTCATCTTTTTGAACGGGAATGTAGTGTGCAGCGTAGGCATCAAAAAGTGGTGGAGGAAGCACCTTCATCCGTCTTAACACCAGCCATACGTGCAGCCATGGGAGAAGCTGCTGTTCGCGTAGCAAAGGCCTGCGATTATGTGGGGGCTGGTACGGTGGAATTTCTACTGGACGAAAATAAAAATTTCTTCTTTTTAGAAATGAATACCCGCTTACAAGTAGAGCATCCTGTTACCGAACTGATTACAGGATTAGATTTGGTAGAACAGCAGGTTAAAATAGCAAGAGGGGAACGGCTCGAGTTCACCCAATCCGATTTGACCATCAAAGGTCATGCGTTGGAAGTCCGTGTATATGCAGAAGACCCACTTGATAATTTTATGCCAAGTATCGGTACTTTATATACCTATAAAACGCCGAGCGGAGAAGGTATACGCGTAGATGATGGTTTTGAGGAAGGCATGACGGTGCCAATGTTCTACGACCCCATGATTTCCAAACTGATTACCTACGGAAAAACAAGGGGAGAAGCCATACGATTGATGATTGATGCCATAAACGATTACAAGGTGGAAGGCGTGGCTACGACGCTTTCTTTTGGGAAATTCGTATGCGAGCACAAAGCCTTTACATCGGGGAAGTTTGACACCCATTTTGTTAAAAACCATTACAGTCCTACGGCATTGAAAGCCAAATATACCGAAGAAGAGCACATTGCCGCCTTGGTAGGCTTACAATTCTATTTGGAACATAAAGGCAAAATAAAGGTGCCCAACGCAACGGCCGTAACCTGGAAACAAAACAGAAGCTAAATAGGATTAAAATATGCTTGATGAACGATAAAATAAAAATTCTCGAAGCTAAATTGGCCGCTTCAATAGTAGGTGGCGGAGTAGAGCGTATAAAAAAACAACACGCCAAAGGGAAGCTAACGGCAAGGGAGCGAATCCATTTTTTAATGGATGAGGGTTCTTTTGAGGAACTTGGGGCTTTGGTTACGCATAGGACAACCGATTTTGGCATGGACAAACAAAAGTTTTACGGTGATGGTGTGGTTACAGGCTATGGCACCATAAATGGAAGACAAGTGTGCGTATTTGCCCAAGATTTTACCGTTTTTGGCGGTGCACTTTCGGAGACCCATGCGGAGAAAATCTGCAAAGTGATGGATATGGCGCTGAAAATTGGCGTTCCCATGATAGGTTTAAATGACAGTGGTGGTGCTCGTATTCAAGAGGGCGTGCGTTCTCTTGGCGGTTATGCTGATATCTTTCATAAAAACGTAATGGCCTCTGGGGTAATACCACAGATTTCCGGAATCATGGGGCCTTGTGCTGGTGGTGCTGTGTATTCTCCTGCTATTACCGATTTTACTTTGATGGTAGAAAAATCCAGTTATATGTTTGTAACGGGACCTAATGTGGTAAAGACCGTAACCAACGAAGAGGTTACTTCAGAGGAATTAGGAGGCGCAGTTACCCATGCCACAAAATCAGGAGTTACGCATCTTACTGCGGTCAACGATATGGAGTGTATTGCCCAAATAAAGGGAATACTATCCTATATGCCACAAAATTGTGAGGAGTCACCCATGAAGTTGCCTTTTGAACCAGGAAATGAAATTAGGGAGGAACTAGAACAGGTTGTACCTGAAAATCCTAATCAGCCTTACGATATGCGCTTGGTTATTAAGGGTATTATAGATGAAGATTCATTTTTTGAAATACATAAGGATTACGCTGAGAATATTGTCGTTGGATTTTCCAGGCTAGGAGGTCGCAGTGTTGGTATTGTCGCCAATCAACCTAACAGTCTTGCAGGAGTTTTAGATGTAGATGCCTCCAAAAAAGCGGCCCGTTTTACCCGATTTTGCGATTGCTTTAATATTCCTTTGTTAGTGCTCGTAGATGTGCCAGGGTTCTTACCAGGAACTGATCAGGAATGGAACGGTATTATTACCAACGGCGCAAAGTTGTTATATGCGTTAAGTGAGGCAACGGTGCCCAAAATTACCGTGATTACCAGAAAAGCGTATGGTGGTGCCTACGATGTTATGAATTCCAAACACATTGGTGCTGATATGAATTACGCATGGCCTGGTGCCGAAATTGCCGTTATGGGCGCCAAGGGTGCCAGCGAAATTATTTTCAAGAAAGAAATTGCCAAAGCCGACGATTCAGAGGCTAAACTGGCTGAAAAGGAAAAGGAATATGCCGATAAATTCGCGAATCCCTACAGCGCAGCAGAACGAGGGTTTATAGATGAAGTTATTTTGCCCAAGCACACCCGAAGAAAATTGATAAAGGCTTTTGCGTTACTTGAGAATAAGGTAGCGAAATTGCCAAAGAAGAAACATGGGAATATTCCGTTGTAGATTGGTGCGAAAGAACTATATTAATTTGGGTTCCGATTTAAAACCAGTATGAAGAATAAACTATTTGAAGCATTCTCAGAAGTCTCTGCCAAGGCTTGGAAACAAAAAATTCAGTACGACCTTAAAGGGGCTGACTACAACGATACCTTGGTTTGGGAATCTCCGGAAGGCATTAAAGTGAAGCCTTTTTACCACGCGGAAGATGTTGTCGATGACCTTCCCAATATACCCTTTGTAAATCATGGTTGGCACATTGGACAAGTGATTTACGCAGGCAATGCCGAAATGGCGAATAAAGCCGCACTAAAAGCATTGCAAAGAGGTGCGGAGCGGATACAGTTTTTAGTTCCGTCCGAGGATATTACTGTGGCTGTATTACTTAAGGACATTGACCTAGAAAAGACAACCATTTATTTAGAGATGCAATTTCTCTCGGAGCATTTTGTACAATCCGTCTTGGATCTTGACTCAAAGGCTGCAGCCGCAGTCTTTTTCAATGTGGACATTATCGGGCATTTAGCGCGAACAGGAAACTGGTATATTGGACTAGAGAAAGACCATGAATTCTTAGAAAAAATAGTCGAAACAAAAGGCCATCACGCTTTAAGCGTAGATGTATCGCTTTATGAAAACGCCGGGGCCAATATGGCGCAGCAATTGGGCTATGCTATGGCCCATGCCAACGAATACCTGAATTATTTAGAACAAAAAGGAAGTTTGGGCGAGATAAAAAGTATGGTGTTTAAGGTGTCCGTAGGTGGGAATTATTTCTTTGAAATCGCAAAACTTCGAGCATTACGGTCCCTTTGGGAAGGCCTGGTAGCCCTTTACGACGTGGAGTTGGATTGCCATATCGTTGCGTATCCATCCAAACGAAACAAAACACTTTACGATTATAACATAAATATGTTACGGACTACGACGGAATGTATGTCGGCCGTATTGGGAGGAGCAAATACCGTCATCAATATGCCGTATGACGCGCTTTATCATAAGTCCAATGATTTTGGAGAACGTATTGCGCTAAATCAGTTGTTACTGTTAAAGGAAGAAAGTTATTTTGACAAAGTGGCGAATGCATCTGATGGATCCTATTATGTTGAAACCTTGACCAAGCAGTTGGCAGAAAAAGGCTTGGAACTATTAAAGTCGATAGAAAAAGGGGGTGGTTTTTTAAAACAATTGAAGGAACATACCATACAGGGAAAGATAAAGGAAGCAGGCAATAAGCAGCAGGAACGATTTAACGAACAAAAAGAAGTCTTAGTAGGCACGAACAAATTCCAGAACGAGACCGATAAGATGAAGAATGATTTGGAACTGTACCCCTTTGTGAAGACCAATGCCAGAAAAACATTGTTGGTGCCCATTATAGAAAAGCGTTTGGCGGAAACCATGGAACAAAAAAGATTGCAGGATGAGTAGAAAAAATCTAGATAACCTTAGTTTAAATCCAGCGTCGGTCTCTTTAGAAAACGGTGACGCTAAGTCGAATTCTGTAAATGGGTATACTACTGCCGAAAACATCGACCTAAAAAAAATCTACTCCAAAGACGACATAAAGGATGCCGAGCATTTGAATTTTGCAGCGGGAATTCCACCCTATCTTAGAGGTCCATATTCTACCATGTATGTTAGAAGGCCGTGGACAATACGCCAGTATGCAGGTTTTTCCACGGCACAAGAAAGTAATGCGTTTTACAGACGGAATTTAAAAGGCGGACAAAAAGGATTGTCCGTTGCTTTTGACCTACCCACTCATAGAGGCTATGATAGCGACCATGAACGTGTGGTGGGCGATGTTGGAAAAGCGGGTGTCGCCATTGATTCCGTGGAGGATATGAAAATCTTATTCGACGGCATTCCATTGGATAAGATGTCGGTTTCTATGACTATGAATGGTGCAGTACTGCCTATTATGGCGTTTTATATTGTGGCTGCTGAGGAGCAAGGTGTTTCCAAGGAACTATTGGCTGGTACGATACAGAACGATATCCTAAAAGAATTTATGGTGCGTAATACCTATATCTACCCACCAAAACCTTCCATGCAATTGGTGGCCGATATTTTTGAGTATACGAGTCAGTTTATGCCTAAGTACAATAGTATTAGTATATCTGGTTATCATATGCATGAAGCTGGTGCACCGGCGCATATAGAACTGGCTTACACCTTGGCCGATGGTTTGGAATACATCCGTACCGGACTAAAAGCCGGACTAAAAATTGACGATTTTGCACCGCGACTTTCCTTCTTTTGGGGCATAGGTATGAACCATTTTATGGAAATCGCAAAGATGCGTGCTGCACGTATGCTTTGGTCAAAAATGGTAAAGGAGTTTGATCCTAAAAGTGATAAATCACTTGCGTTACGTACCCATTGCCAGACGAGCGGATGGAGCCTTACGGAACAAGATCCATTTAATAATGTGGCAAGAACTACTATTGAGGCAGCAGCGGCTGTATTCGGAGGTACCCAAAGTTTACATACCAATGCTTTGGACGAGGCCATTGCGTTGCCCACCGATTTCTCCGCGAGGATTGCAAGGGAAACCCAAATCTACCTACAGGAAGAAACCAAAATGACAAAAACGGTTGATCCTTGGGCAGGCAGTTATTATGTGGAAAGCCTAACGCAGGAATTGGTGCACAAAGCGATGGAGTTAATGACCGAAGTAGAAGAACTGGGCGGTATGACCAAGGCCATAGAAGCCGGAATCCCCAA
>JBLICT010000051.1:0-16312 GCA_047632415.1 Maribacter sp. | reverse complement strand
GGCGCACCATACTATAAACGGGTGTAATATAAACGTTGGTGATGTTATGGCTTCGGGCACTATTTCTGGTAAGGACGAAAGTTCCTATGGTTCTATGCTTGAAATTTCTTGGGGTGGTAGCAAACCGGTAACCTTAAAAGACGGCAGTACACGTGCCTTTATAGAAGACAACGATACCGTAATCATGCGGGGATTTGCTGAGAAGGACGGAGTTAAAGTTGGTTTTGGAGAAGTGAGTGGGACCATTTTGCCAAGCGATTAATCCATAAAACATAAATGAATAAAAAAGTAAAAACCATATCCCCTTCGGATATTTCACAGCCAGAACTGCATGCCTATTTATTGTCTGCCGTAGCGCCAAGACCAATCTGTTTTGCGAGTACTGTGGATAAAGACGGTAATGTAAATTTGAGTCCCTTTAGTTTTTTCAACGTGTTTAGTTCCAACCCGCCCGTACTTATCTTTTCCCCTGCGCGCAGTGCAAGGGATGGTAGTATGAAGCATACGCACCAAAATGTTTTGGAAGTTCCGGAGGTGGTTATTAATATTGTCAACTACCCTATGGTAGAGCAGATGTCGCTATCCAGTACGGGATATGATAAGGGAGTAAATGAATTCGAAAAAGCAGGATTTACTCAAGTGAAAAGTGATGTGGTTGCCCCACCAAGAGTAGGGGAGGCCCCAGTTGCTATGGAGTGTACAGTTACTCAAGTAATTCCTTTAGCCGATACGCCCGGTGCCGGAAATCTAATTCTGGCGAAAGTAGAGCGTATGCATATCCAAGAAGAATATCTTGATGCTGACGGACAATTAGATACTCAAAAGCTAGATTTGGTGGGCCGTATGGGTGGCAGTTGGTACACCCGTTCTAGCGGTGATTCCCTCTTTGAAATTCCAAAACCGGTACGCAATAAAGGCATTGGAGTAGACAGGCTGCCAACAACTGTAGTAAACAGCTTTGTACTTACCGGAAACAATCTTGGACGATTGGGTAATTTGGAAAACATACCTACTGCCGCTGAAATGGAGGCAATTCGTACTGATGATGCTGTCATAGTAATTCTCTCGAAAACTAATACTGCTGAATTTATACCAGAAGTCCATCAACTCGCACAAAAATGGTTAGAAGAAGGTAAAACACAAGAGGCTTTGGCTTTGTTGTTTAGTTTTGAATAACAGCTTCGACTTCAATCTCGACCAAATAACCGTCTCCAACAAGCTTGGCCTCCACTAAGGTATTGGCAGGATTAATTCCGTTAAAGCGTTCGCCGTGTGCCCGTGCAATAGGTTCCCAATCTTCTATATTATGAACAAAGATTCGTGTGCGCACAACGCTTTCCAGGGTGGTCTCAAAAGTTTGTAACACCGCTTCTATTTTATCGATTACAAAGTGGGTCTGCGCAGCGGCATCACTACCTCCAATCAGCATGGCGCCGTGGGTAGCCGTAGTCCCGGAGATATGAATGCGATTCCCCTCTTTTAAGGCACGGCAGTATCCAGCATAAGATTCCCATTCGGTTCCGCTAAAAATCTGTTGTCTAGTTTCACTTACCTGTTTAATTGTAAAAGGCTTGGTGATGTTCTGTAGGTGATGGCTTAAATCACCAGAAGCAGTAAGGAAAGGAGGTTTCCTATATTCATCACCGCAGTTACCAGGAATAAGGAGTAGTTTCTTTTGAGCTTCTTTTATGGTACTATTATCCTCAGGACTCAAATCAATCTGTAGTATTTTTTTGTTATCGACGATGTGATTTCGTTCTCCTAGTCTGGCGCCCACAATAACGGCAGCTACATTCGGATTTTCCAAAATATATCGACTAGCTATATTCGCTATGGAAACACCATGTTTATCAGCTATTTTCTTTACTGATTTAAGAAGATTTTGATAGTGTTTCCATCCGCCTGCGGCATCAATAAATCTTTTGTATTTCATCTGCGACCATGTGGTAAGGTCTCCTTCGGAGGGTTCTTTTTTATCAAACCATTTATCTGTCAAAAATCCACCTGCCAGGGTGCCGAACGCAAATAACTTCACATTGTATTCCGAACAAACAGCACTCATTTCAGCGTTTGCCCTTTGGTCTAAAAGGGAATAGCAAATTTGATTACTCACAATAGGAATACCACTAGCACAGGCAACTCGTAGATGGGCAGCGTCAAAATTTGTGACACCGATATGTTTTATAAGACCTTCTTCCTGTAATTTTTTTAGATGAAAAAGACCATCTAGCCAGCTTGGGTCGGGATAGTTCCACGCATGGAATTGCATGAGGTCAATACTGGTTTGTTGCATACGATCTAATGCCGTCTGGGTAGCTTTCCGAACATCTTCCAGTGATATTTTACCGGGTTCCGGTACCCATTTCGTAAATAACTGTACCTTGTTACCTAGCGGGTTATTATTTTTAAACGTGCCCGTAATTATCTCGCTAGAGCCGTAATGATCGGCCATATCAAAAGTGGTGAAACCTTTTGCTACATAAGGTTCCATATGGTTTGCAGTAGTTGTAGGGTCCAAGGTTTTACCATCTCTTTCCATATCGGCAATTTGCCATAGTCCTGTAATAATTCTAGAGATTTCTAGACCTTCTGCAAGTTGAATTTTTTCTTTCATGTCTTATTCTTCTGGGAGTACTTTAAAAATAGTGACTGGGTTTATGCCTTTCCTCTTTATCTGTTTCCATTTTATAAGGAATAGTAAGCTCCCCATGCCCATAACGATGAGCCAGATAGGAGTGGAATGGAAGTACCACTCTTTTACGTTAGAGGTAAAATCTTTATATGTGTGTACCGCTAAAAAAAGTAAGAGGGAAACTGACCCCATCCAACCAATAGCAAGTTGTAAGTTTCTATTCTTAAATATTTTAATATTATGTGCTAACTCCCTATTTACTTTTGGAAGCGTGATTAGGGTGACGCACATCAACAGAAAATTAACCATCATAGACGTTACCATAATATCTATTCCTAAGAAAAAATCTCCTGCAAAATGAGAGCCAAATACGCCGGCACTTGCCATCACTCCTGCTAAGATTAAAGCGATATTAGGGGTGTGATACCTTTTATGAATAGTTGTAATAAAATTTGGAAAAATACCATCTTTCGCCCATGCGAACATCAGTCGGGAAACGGAAAGTAGCATGGCAGGTAAGTCATTGATCAATGCTATGGTAGCACCTAGTAAAACAGCTACACCAAGGCCAGAAGGTAGCACATAGCTAAGAAGACCAGGGGCAGAAATATCTTTTTTGAAAGCTTCCTCCGCCACAAAACTCCATGGAACAGTGTGGTATACGGCCGATGCGAATAGAAAGTAGAAAAGACCAACAGATGTAATGGATAATAATATGGCTTTTGGTAGTGTTTTGGTTGGATTTTTTGCTTCGCCCCCGGCTTGGGCAATAGAATCAAAACCAATAAAACTAGAAAATAATAAGGCTGCGGCCGACAGAAAAATACGCCAGTCGAAGACAGCAGTATCAATTGGAATAAAACTACGATTTTCCCGAGCCTCTAAAGCAGTTACAAAATCGGAAGTGGAGAAATAGAAGCCTGATACGATAACAATTCCTCCTAACAAAAACATGAGGAACATCATAGGCAGTAAGGTGAGCGCGTACGATTTTGTTCCTCTAATATTGATTCCTACAAAAGTCCATATGAGTAAAAGCGCTAAGGAAATCCGTATCCATCCTTGTTCCAAGGTTTGTGATAGTTGAATCCACCCTAGTTCAAAAAAAATATCGCGGATAAAAGGAATAGTAACATAAGCAATAACACCAATTACGATAGAGAGACCAAACCATTGCGAAAAACTGGCTACAAAACCTAAGTAGGGATGAAGCCCTCTACTGGCATAGATATAACTACCCCCAGCTCTTGGCATGGCCGAGGCTAGGATGCCATAGGCAAGCGCTGCAAAAATAGCGGGTATAGCTGCAAAAGCGAAGGCGTACAAGACATAAGGACCAATACCTGGAACGTTTTTTTGAATCATAAACGGAACTACGTTTATAGAAGCACCCAACATAGAGCACACACCTGTAGCGGTTAAGGTTAAGAGTCCTAATTGTCTAGATAGTTTTGGCGTTTTATCCAAGCTCATTGATAATAATGGGTGCTTTTAATCTAAAATAGTATTTAAATGATTTTTATCTCCTGTTAGTTCCCATTGCCCTAAAGTAATAGGGATATTCCCAATTCTATTAAGTCCATCGAAGAAGGATTTTAATTCAAACTCGGTTCCTTCTTTTTCTAACTTTCGGGCGTATTCCGCTAAGGCCTGTTCTACTAAATATTTTCCAGTAATGTAACTGGTACCATAGCCCGGTTGTCTTAGGTAGAGATGTTGTTCAAAAATCAGGAGTTCTTTTTCGGTCTTCATCCATCCTCTTGGTGTATAGTCAGAATGAATTTTACCCGCTTCCTCCATGGTCATTTCATTTGCATGGGCATATAGGGAGCCTAGACCACGAGCGGCACGTTGGGCAATCATGATGTAAACAATTTCACGAACTCTGGGGCTGTCATCATAAAGTCCGGCTTGCATAAACAGTTCTTCTACCGCTGTGGCCATCCCTTCGTTTCGGGAATCGAAAATATTATACAACAAAGCGTCTTTCCGGATACTGCTTTCATTTGGTTCGTTATCCATACGGGCCAGTTCAAACCAATGGTAAAAGTGAGAGAATAATGGCCTTGGGTCATAATGTGCAGTAATCCAAAAGAAATTCCGTTTTTCTTTGGGGACGAATTCACCATAATGCGCCTTTAGTGCAGGGTCAAAATAATCCTTTACTGTTACGATGTCCTCTTCCTCCAAAAAGTCCAATAAACTATTTGCTGCTTTTTCGTTTAGTAATTTATAAGCTTCTGGCCCATCCGCATCAGTCAATGGAGGTAAATTTCTGTTGCGATGTTCCTCTAATTTAAGCCCTGTCCAAGCACGTGTTAGCTCTCGTTTAAGTAGTAATACTTCATCTTCCCAAGTCATTGGAACGAGGTGCACGTTCTGCTGGTACCAGGTATAATTGTCCTTTCCAATACCTGAAGGTCCTGTTTTTATGGGTGCCTGCTCCTCTAACCAGTTGATGAGGTCTTCTGTGGCTATAATAGCTTCGTTTATGGCTTTTATTACTTGCCTGTCTTTTCCAATGCCTGATTTATTTTTTAGATTTTCTAAATCGGATATTTGGGTTTTAATATCACGTATACCAGTAATCCAAAGGTCTTTTGCGTTACCCGTTAAATTGATTTTAGCTTGTGCGTTTAAAGAGGGTATGACCATAAGCTCCGCTAAAAACTGTGCACGTTTTTCTTTAGATAGTGGAAAATCATACTGCCAGACCTCTAAAATAGCATGGTGTGTTGGTCCTTCGTGAGCAGGGACGTCACTACGGGAGGTCCAAATGGTCTTGTAAAAAGCCGGATCACGCTCCCAAGGCTTCAGGATTCTTTGATTAAAATCATAGCCGTTCATTTCTGCCCTTGCAATATGCCAATCTATTTGTTTTGCAACCGGCCATTGGCCAATGTTCATGGTAGTAAGTTGCTCTTTTATGACACTGAAAGCCGTATTTCTGGTGGTAAAGGTTGCTGCGCGGTAATCGGGAGCGCTATTGTAAAGTGGTGGATTTTCAAAGGAGCGCCATTCTTGGAAGAGGGTCTCTAGTTTGGTGAAGGAGTCATCGATACTAACAGACTGTCCATAGGTCGTTTTGGCGAAGCTTATCAAAAAGGAAAAAATAAATAAATGTTTTAATATGGGCTGGTGGGTCATTGTGCTTATATTTTTCCAAAAGATAGTTTATTCATTACTTTTTTGAAAGACTAAATTTGAAAAGAAGCTCGTTTTAGGCTGATTTAGGTTTTAATCAATATGATTCTGTGGAGTGCTAGCGGCCTGATTTTACAACTATTCCTCGTTTGAAAAACAAAAAAAAATTACATTTTAGCATTCTAAAAGTGCTGGATTAACCGAAAGGGTGCGTTACTCAAAATATTTCTAATACGCAGTGTAAAAAATCAAGTCCTGCTCTTCCATAGCGAGTATCATAAGCTTTATGTATTCTGCAGCGGTTTTTTTGAAATTTTGTAGGTCGGTAATATTAAAGCCTGCTCTCCAAATGGTTTCGCGCTCCTTACCTACACAAATACAATACAAGGCTGTTTCTGCATGGAATACGGTATAGTTGTCGTAATAGCTGTCCTCGTAATAAATACCTTGATGGCTTATATAATCATCTTGAAAGGTATATAAGTAGCGGTCTACATTAGAAAGTCGGGTACGAAGCGTTTTTTTGTCTTCCGATCCTATGATTTTTGTAAACAGTATGGCATCAAAATCCTTGTCTAATAATTGCTGTTCTACTTCTGTAAGTTGCACTTCTGATTGTTTGGAGGTTGTAAAGTCTACATCAAAAACGTCGACACTCCTTACGGCTTGCACATTTCGCTTTTGGAACTCAGCTTGTACTTTGCTCTCAAAATCTCCCCGTATACTGTCATTCTCCGTCATGCCAACAATTAGAACCTTATAAGCATGGAATAAGACAATATCTGGATTTTTCCAATTACTTACAAGTTTCGCGGAGGAACAACACCAGAGGCTACTGGTAAAAATAAGAAGTAGTATTAATTTTTTCATTATTTTATTTTTATAGATAGCCTAGCTGTTTTCTGGCGTTTGTTGTGTCGTTAATTGTTAGCCAGTGATTACTCTAGAACTCGGTTTTTAAATTTTGTTGTTGAGAGTGTGCGTGGGTATCTGTAAAATTAACGTTCATTTAAAAATACAAGGTAACAAAAGGATTACTTCAAATCTGGTAGTACCATAAACGGAATGGTAATATGAAATCCTATTTTTTTAATGACAGGTTCAATAAAAAGCCGTTCCACAAAAGTGTGTTTGTTTTGCACCATAACCAACAGGTTCATTTTATGTTTTAGTTGAAAATCATTGATGGCATCAATGATTTCTTGATTATGGGGGTTATGGAAAAGGTGGGCAATGCCTTTTAATTCCTTGTCTAATTTCGCTTGGTTCTTTAACTGTTGTTCAGTGAGGTCATAGCCATTGGAGACGTGTAGGACCTCAATACTAGAAACATGTTTTCTAGCAACGCTTAGCAGCACCTTAAGCGGTACTGTTTTAAAATCTACTTCATAATCGGTTGGGAATAAAATTTCCTTTGGTACCTCGTACTCAAAATTAGGCGGAACTGCAATCACGGGACACTTGGCCCTTTTAATGATATCTACGGTGTTTGTGCCGAATAATATTTCCTTGGCTCCCGTAGCCCCTTTGGTACCCATGAGAATTACATCTATTTCTTCCTCTGGTACCATTCTAGCTATCTCATTGGTAAGCGTGTTTAGGCAGGCAAGGGACTTAAAGGTATGTTTGTTATTAGGATGTTCTTTTTCTATTCTAGTCTTTAGTTTATCTAGATTTTCCACGGCGGCTTCCCGTATAACATCGCCAAGACCAATGAGGCCCGGACTGCCTACCAAATATTCCGCATGATATACTGGGGGCATATAGGTATGTAGCAGATAAAACGTGGATTCTATATCCTTAAATGTTTTGAGCGCATATTGAATGGCCTCATAAGCATTTTCCGAAAAATCTGTAGGAAGGAGTATACGTAGCATAATAGAGAATTTTATAGATTGAATACTCAAAGCTATCGTACTACAGCGCAAAAAACCATGACATTGGTCAGGTTTTAACATGAACATTTTGAAATATACAGCTTTTTAAGCGCTAGTTTAAACGGTAAATCAGGTACTATAAAAGCTTCTAGAATTCCCGTTCTAATCTATTTTTTCGGAATGGTTTGGGCTGTGTGAAATTTTAACACTTAATTTAATAGCGGTAAAGGGCTAGTTGGGGTATACCATAAATATCAATTTAGAGGAGTGATTACGATGCTACTCTTTAAAAATAGGAAGTCGTTGAATGATGTCAATTTTAGCTGAAATCAGGCGTATTTTCTTTTTTTACTGGAACCCCCAGTGAATTATCTTCAGCATAGTTATTTATCCACAGTATTTATTTTAAAATTCGTCTGCCTTTGCGACTATTTTTTTTAGTTAAGGAGGCATTTGCTATCTTTAAAGAAGAACTAAAAAGTAAGTAGTACGCTATCAAAGCTTTGTTAATTTTAAACAAAACAATTATGAAAATTTTCAAGTATTCGTATCGGACAAATATCCGCACCGTATTTCTATGTACTATGTCGTTTATATTGCTTTTTCAAACCACCGAAATATGGAGTCAGAAACCCTATGAAGGCAAGGTGATTTTAGCTGTATTTGCACATCCTGATGACGAAAGTACAGTATCACCAATATTGGCCAAGTATGTTAGGGAGGGTGCCCAAGTGCATCTGGTTATCGTTACTGATGGCAGGTATGGTACCAATGACTATCATGATCATGAAGCTGGGGAAACCCTCGTAGCTACCAGAAAGGAAGAGATGAAATGTGCTGCCGAAAAACTGGGAGTAGTACTAACTCATTTAGACTATCATGACCAATTAAGGGCGGGTGAAGGCTATGATGGACACATGCCACAGGCTTGGGAGATGATAAAGGAACTTTACGGCATCATAGAAAAGGTCCAACCTGATGTTCTGATTACATGGGGACCAGATGGAGGTACAACCCACATGGATCATAGGCTAGTGGGTGCATCTGTAACACAAGTTTTTTTAAGTAAGGACTGGGATAAGCCCATGTCCTTATTTTTTTACGGCACCCCCTCCGAGAATATCGACAGTGCTGAAAATAAAATATTAAGAGGACAATCTAGCACGTATTTAAGGACTAAAATTTCATATACCCAAGAAGACCTGAACAGGGGGTATACTTCAATCCAATGTCATTACAGCCAAATGGATCCAGATATGACCCAGGAAGATTATGAAAAAGGCAAAACAAGTAACGGTATGTTTGTTTACTTAAGAAAATTTGAGGGTCCAACAAAAGATTCAAACTCTGTTTTTGAATGAGTCTTTATAGGTTTCATTAGGGTCATGCCCAATAGGTGAACTGTAATGGGGAGATGGTCGTTTTTGCTTACTAGCAGCAGGGATACTCCTTTTTGTGATGAAGTACCGTTAAGGCTTGTTCTATAACGCGTGGTCTGGGATGTTTGGGTTCCTTCGGATAAGAAACACCATTGCCGCCACCTTTAAAAAACAAGTCCATAAGTAGCTGATAATTATAGGAGCTTAGGAATAAAATGCAAAGGCTACGTGGTAGATATACTATCAACGCCCTAAAAGTTTATTACTCTACTATTTTTATATCAGTCAACCAATTCACAAAGCTATCGCGCCAAGTTGCTACACTAATACCTCTTTCAATACCCGAATCGAATCCGTGTTCTCCCCTGGCGTATATATGCAATTCGGTTGGTACGTTCTTCTCTAATAAAGCACTATACAATTTAATACATCTGGCAGGTGGGGTGCCGGTATCTTCTCCGCCATTGACTAAAAACATAGGAGGGATTTCTGTATTGGAATCAATCTTTTCAAAAAATAGATCCCATACAGACCCATAGATGAATCCGGCAAAATCTGGCACCGTATTTTCCTCATACTTGGCATAGGAGGGGAGAAGTTCGTCAAAGGATTCTAAAGCGGCAAAAAGCGATAAGGCACCCCCAGAGGAGAAACCGCTAATTCCCACTTTGTTTTTATCTATCCCCAATTCATCTGCTCTAATTCTTAAAATATTGATAGCCTGTTTTGCATCGGCATACACTTCTCCATTGAACACATCTCTTTCAAGGGAGAATCCTGGGGTATTACTGTTGTAGGTTCTATACTTTAATACGACTGCGGTGAATCCTTTGCTAGCGAGCCACATAGCAAAATCCGTTCCCTCTCTATCAATCCATAATTCTTCAAAACCACCGCCAGGACAAACGACAATGGCAACTCCGTTCGCTGTGCCTTTGTCAGGCCTATGAAGCGTATAGGTTGGTTCAGAAACTTGACGTAGGATAGCACTCTTTTGAGATAAGGAACTTTTTAATACGGGTTCCGTTCGCATTTCCTCTTTTTCATATTTCACTGGGTTATTGGGAATGCCATTAGGCCAAAGTGGTAATTCAATAGGGGCTTGCGCGGTTATAGCCTTTCCAAGGAATAAACCGAATATAACCAGAAGGGCAGCAACTTTTGTTGGTGTGATCATGTCAAATAAATTTAATGTTGTATGTATTCGTCCAATTTATTAGCATTCGCTTCTTGAAATTTACAATAAATTGACCACTCACATTCATTTAGGAGGAAACGGGAAGTGTTTAGTGGTTTGTTTTTTATAAATTCTATTTCTGAAAAGACATGACAAGCGGAAATAGCAGCGCTTTGTAAAAATGGATTTTGTTTATAGTAGGAATTTTTGAAGTAGTATTGAGGGAGTTCATCTGGAATTATAAAACCATCGTTATATTTATCCTATAGTTAATTACATTGCTTCATTCAAATCCCACAACAAAGGAAGAACCAAATAAACTGTCGCTGTTAAAATTAGTATAGAAATTATGTTTAGCCAAAACCCTTTTTTAACCATATCATCCATCTCTAAATAGCCAGAGCCAAAAACAACTGCATTTGGTGGTGTTGCTACTGGTAACATAAAGGCACATGAGGCTGCTAATGTGGCGCCAATCATTAAATAATAAGGGTGAACACCAAGGACAGGGGCTAAGGATACTAAAACTGGCAGTAATATTGCGGTTGTTGCAATGTTAGAAGTAATCTCGGTCAAGAAAGAAAATACCCTGCACGTATAAATCTTACGGACTATATTCCTGGTAATAGGCATTGGGGCGTGCATACCGATCAGAAGTTAGCGTCACAATCTTTTAAACTTCAATTATATCTGGAGGAATATACAATGGCAGAAGCTTTTAAAGCAGCAGGGTATAAAACCATGTTTGCCGGTAAATGGCATTTAGGGGAACAGGATGAATTTTATCCAACACATCAGGGATTTGATATTAATATAGGCGGAAACAATACGGGTCACCCTAGGGGCGGATATTTTTCTCCAGATCAAAATCCAGAACTAGAGGATGGCCTTACGGATAGATTAACCAATGAAGAGCCGTTTTTTGAGTATCTATCGTTTTATAGTATTCACTTGCCTTTACAAGCAAAGATGGCTAAAGTGAATAAATACAATGAAAAGTTTGCAAAGCAATTTAATGATGAAGAACAATTTTTAAAAGAAGGAAACACTTATTTTAAAAATAGACAGAACAATGCTACGTATGCCGGGATGGTGGAAAGTATGGATGAAAATGTTGGAAGAGTACTGGACGTATTAACGAAAAATGGTTTGTCAGAGAATACTATTATAGTTTTTACTTCGGATAACGGGGGCATGGCAAGCAGTACTACCGTTGACAATATCCCAACTACAAATTTATCATTGAGGGCTGGAAAGGGATATCTTTATGAAGAAGGAATACATGAACCGCTTATTATGAAATGGCCTCATCAGATTAAACCAAGACCTGTATCCGAAAGTGTTGTTATAAGTACAGATTTATACCCTACTCTTTTGAATTTAGCGGGTATTGGTCAACTACCAGAGCAACATATGGATGGGGTAAGCTTAAAATCAGTACTCCTAGGTAAGTTACAAAATGACCGACCTATTTTTTGGCATACCCCGCACTATAGCGGTGGTTTAGGCGGTACTCCTTCCGGTGCCATAAGAATGGGCGAATATAAGTTGATAGAATTTTATGAGGATATGCATATAGAATTATATAACAAAGTAAATGACGAAGGCGAGATAAATAATTTGGCCCAAGAACAGCCAAGTAAAGTACGGGAACTAAAAAAAGATTGCATCAATGGAGGAAAGATATGAATGCGTTAATGCCTAATCCTCATTATGAGCGCGCATTACCAGCAAGCGAATAATCCAAGCTATAAATATGCATACCTGGTGGCAATTAGAAACCATTAATACAGAACACGCTATAGGTATAGTAGTACTATAAAAACTATTGCTGAATAAGCAGATTTTTGATTATTTGGGAGAACGGATTGTTCTATTTTTTATTTTACCAGAAGGTTTAGTGTTGGATACTAATTTATTCCTTGTTCATGTTTTGCCTCTTAGATTAGTTTCGTATTGCTTAAATTTAAAGCTTGAATTTGAAAAGTCAGCGAGTCCATATTTTTGGCACTAATTTATTTGTGGATTGGGTTTCCTATAGACTAATCATTTTATTTCCATGTTGATATGATTGCTCTAGAATTTACTACGTTTATTGGTCGTTTTCATCCACTTTTTGTGCATTTACCTATTGGTTTTATACTACTGGCAATTATACTGGAATGGTGGGAAGGCTTTCGTAAGAAGGAAACCCCTAATGCCCTTATTTCAATTGCATGGTTTATCGGTGGTCTTGCAGCGTTTGCTGCTGCACTTTGTGGATGGTACCTCGGTGAAACTGGTCTGTATGAAGAGGATAAGATTTTTATTCATCGTTGGTTGGGCATTGCTTTTGTACCCATTGCTTTTGTAGGGTGGTGGATCAAAAAAAATTACAATAGTTATCCCAAAGCAGTACAGCATGGTTTCAATATCCTTTTAATTGTTTTGTTGTCTATTGAAGGACATAAAGGTGCCAATCTTACCCATGGCGAAACCTACCTTATGGAATATGCTCCAAAGCCGATACAAAAACTATTGGCATCTAAAGAGGATGATGGTTTTAAGCTTCGATCCAACAATCCTGATAGCGTTCGAGTCTATAGCGATTTGATACAACCTCTTTTTGATGCAAAATGTGTTTCCTGCCACGGCAATGACGTAAAACGAGGCGGGCTAAATATGAGCCATCCAGATTCCCTTTTGTTAGGAGGTGATGGAGGTCAAGTAGTGTTAACTGGTAATGCAGGGGAAAGTGAACTTTTTAGAAGAATTACCCTGCCTCAAAAAAATAGTAAATTCATGCCTCCTACCAATTCTGTTTTGACCTATGATGAAATCAAAACTGTAGAATGGTGGATAGATCAAGGTGCATCTTTTGAAAATGTGGTAAGCCAGGTAGAAGTCGGCAAAAGCATTAAACCTTTGCTATTGCGTAGGTTTGGACTTAACACGACACCCCTCCCTTGGTACGAAAAAGTTCAGATAGCTCCTTTAGATAGTACGCAGATAGCATCTCTTGTAGAAGAAGGCTTTTTAGTAAAGACCTTTGGAGAAAACAATCCGTTATTAGATGTCAGTTATGCTAATCCAGACCTTACAAGAGAAAAGGTTCGGGCATTAGAAGTAGCAAAAAACCATATCACTTGGCTTTCTTTAACAGAAACTAATGTAGCCGATGAATGGCTTTCTGTCATTTCCGGGTTTAAGAACATAACGCGACTTGAACTGGATAAAACAGCTATTTCCGATGAAGGAATTGTTTATCTTAGGGACTTGTCACACCTTGAAGTTCTAAATTTGTACGGCTCTCAAATTTCAAATGCCTCCCTTCCCTTGTTGCAAAAATTACCTGAACTGAAAAGGGTATACCTCTCAAGAACTCAAGTAACTGAGGATGATGTAAAGGCGATATTAAGTGAAAAGGAAGATATTTCATTTATTGTGGATGAAAATTTTAAGAATTAAAAATTGTTAAAAAGTATGTTTCAGCTCAACCGTAATTATTTTATTGTTTGCCTGATAGATCTTATAGTATTGTCCTCCTGTGGTGGACCGGAGCTATCGGAATCGGTTCAGTTGGCGTATGACAAACTCCCCAAAGAAATCGACTTTAACCAACATGTAAAACCGATACTTTCTGATAAATGTTATATATGTCACGGTCCTGATAAAGCCAAAATAGCTGCTGGATTACAATTACATGCGCCAGAGTTAGCGTACAAGGAATCTGAAAATAGTCCCGGTAAATATACTATTGTACCCGGTAACACCGGTAAAAGTTTGCTAGTGGAGCGCGTACTCAGCGATGATCCAGAAATAGTGATGCCAGAGCCGAGTTCACATTTGTTCTTAACGGATTATGAAAAGGCTATGCTGGTGAGATGGGTCGAAGAAGGTGCCGAATACAAAGACCACTGGGCATTTCTAGCACCTGTAAAACAGACTATACCAAACGTAAAGCTGAAAGAAAAAGTAGCAAATCCCATCGATAATTTTATCCTTGCCAAATTAGAGGTAGAAAACTTGATACCCAGCGAAAGTGCTGATAAAGAAATTTTACTACGCAGATTGAGTTTTGATTTGACTGGTTTACCTCCTACGCTTCAAGAAATCAAAGATTTTGCGAGCGATGCTTCTGAAAATGCCTATGAAAAACAAATTGACCGGCTACTGGCCTCGCCTCATTATGCGGAGCAAATGACCTTAGATTGGATGGACCTATCCCGCTATGCGGATACCCATGGGTATACCGTGGATCGGTATCGTGATGTTTCACCGTATCGCGATTGGATAATTAAGGCTTTTGATGAAAATATGCCTTACGATGAATTCATTAGTTGGCAAATGGCAGGGGACCTGATGGAAAACGCTACAAATGAACAGATTCTAGCAACAACCTTCAACAGGCTACACCCACAAAATGCAGAGGGTGGAATCATTGATGAGGAATTTCGTTCAGAGTATGTTTCCGATAGGGCCAATGTGGTAAGTGAAGGGTTTTTGGGATTAACGATGGCCTGTGCTAAGTGTCACGATCACAAATACGACCCCATCTCACAAAAGAACTATTTCGAAATGTATAGTTTTTTCAACAACATTCAAGAATCGGGACAAATATCTTTTGATGGGTCTATGCCTGCACCGACTTTATTGCTGCCTGAAAAGGAACAAACCGAGTTTTTAGCATACGTTGAAAAGCTTATCGATGAAAAACAGGAAAGCACAATTCAAATTGCTAAAACGGAAACCGAAAAAGCTCAAGAATGGGTGTCTGAAGAAAGGTATAAAAGCCTAGCGAAAATAGATTTTCCAAAAAACCGCGTAGCATATTTCGATTTCACCAACGGTAAATTAGCCAATAGGCTGCCTCCGTTCCAGATTGGAAAAATGGAACGACAAGGCGCCATTGACCAAAATGCAAATTTCACAAAAGGTCACACTGGAAAGGGGTTAAAAATGGATGGGGATGCCTGGTTTAATTTAGGTAAGGCAGGAATTTTTCAACGTCAAGAACCGTTTAGTATTGGTATTCAGGTTTTTATTCCCAACGGTTTGGAGAACGGCGTTATATTTCACAAAGGGGTGGGGGCGAAGCTTTATAATTATAGAGGATATCATTTAGCTATTAGAGACAATAAGCTTGAGGCCTTACTTGCTCACCAACACCCGGGTAACGCCATCGTAAAATATGCCCTAACAGCTATTCCCAAAGATGAATGGGTACAACTCACCATGACCTATGATGGTTCAAGTACAGCAGACGGACTTCATATCTATCAAGATGGAAAGGCATTGGAGACCAAAACAGAAATTGATAACCTATATAAGGATATCGTATTCAATTCCAAGGCATATAGTATGCAAGGTGTTCCTGCAGACCCAGGACTTCAAATTGGAGCTAGATGGAGAGGGAAGGGAATCGGCGGTGCTACGGTTGACGATATCCTGATTTTCAATAAAGAATTAACAGCTCTTGAAATTGGTCAAATCGGTAATCCAAAACTTTTTCAAGCCCTTGTTTTAAAAAATAAGAGTCAACTTAATTCAGAAGAGAAATCGGCACTTATAGCATATTATATCGCTAGGGAATCAAAGTCATATCGAGAGTCCTTGGTAGCACTTCAAAAAGTACGTAAAACCTATGTGGACAGTGTTGAACGCATTAGAGACATTCCAGTAATGCGGGAAATGAAAGAGCCGCGAGAAACATTCGTACTCGAACGTGGTTTGTATAACCAATATGGAGAACAGGTATATCCTAATACGCCTGAAAAGATATTTGCGTTTCCTGATAGTCTTGCAAAAAATCGCTTAGGCTTGGCAAAATGGATTACTAGTAAGGATAATCCGTTAACGGCTAGAGTTGCGGTCAATCGGTATTGGAAAAATCTATTCGGAACTGGAATCGTTCGCACAGTAGAAGATTTTGGAAACCAAGGGGAACTACCAAGTCACCCGGCACTGTTAGACTGGTTGGCCATTCAATTCATGGAGTCTGGATGGGACGTCAAAGCCTTACACAAGCTAATGGTAATGTCCAATACCTACCGACAATCTTCTTTGACAACCGAAGAATTAATGATGCGTGATAAAGCGAATCGACTTCTTGCGCGGGGGCCAT
>JBLICT010000050.1:0-16574 GCA_047632415.1 Maribacter sp. | reverse complement strand
CCTGTTGTGGAGTCGGTAGCCAAAGTTGGAGCAACCGCTTTGTAATGAGTTCTTCTCTTATCTCTCCTAGTTCTGGAAATTTTTCTTTTAGGATGTGCCATTATAAAACTTTATTTATCCGTTAATAGTTTTTTCAATTCGTCCCATCGTGGGTCGTTTTCTGCTGTATTCTCTTCTTTTTCTTTTGGTTGAAGTTCTTGCAACTTCTCTAATACTTCCGACTTCAAAGTGCCGTCCGCAATACCTGGATGTACTCTTTTCTGAGGCACCGCCAAAACCGACATCTCATAAATAAACTGCGCAACATTAAGCTCATGCTCACCGTGGGGAAGGATAAGAATTTCATCATCCTCATCATTATATTCATCTCCAAATTTTGCGATTAACCTCAACTCTGAAGCTATAGGTTGATCGTAAGATTCACTAGTAATGTCACAATTTACATTTACGGTTCCAGAAGCATCAAAATCGAGCTCCATCATCATAGACGTCTTGTTTAAAAGCACTTTAACATTGATGTTGCAATCATTAAATTCATCGTATTCAAAAGAATCAAAGAACGTATTATCAATTTCAAAATTAAAGTTGTGCTTTCCTTGTTTCAATCCAGAGAAAGGAATGATATACTCCTTTTGCTTCATTGTGTACAACTTAAATTATAAATATTTGCCTTAAAAGGCGGGTGCAAAGATACTATTATTTTGATAAATGGCAATAGTTATCAACTATTTATCTTTATGCCTTTTAGCCCTAAGAACTGCACTGTTAACGATTCATTCGCTGCTTTTTGAGCACGTTTTCTGTAAGTCCGAGATACTCCGTTCTACTCTTAAAAATATGTAGGCCGGTAAATACCGCTTCTTTAAAAGAACTAGGATCCGCTTTACCCTGACCCGCTATTTCATAAGCTGTGCCATGGTCTGGGGACGTTCTTACCTTATCTAAACCAGCCGTAAAATTAACACCTTTGCCAAAAGACAAGGTCTTAAAAGGAATTAAACCTTGATCATGGTACGCTGCTAAAATTGCATCAAATTTTTTATACCCATCCGATCCAAAAAAACTATCGGCAGAATAGGGCCCATATACTAAATGACCATTATTGGCCATTTCCTTAATAACCGGCTTCAACACTTCATCATCCTCTTTCCCAATTACACCATTATCACCACTATGTGGATTTATGCCCAAAAGGGCAATCCTAGGTCTGCGGATACCAAAATCCATCTTTAATGATTTTTCGATGGTATTTACCTTATCACGAATAAGTCTTGGGATAATCGCAGCGGCTACATCCTTCACCGCAACATGATCCGTAAGCAGCCCAACTTTTAGGTCGTCGGTTACCATAAACATCAAACTTTCGCCCTCTAACTCCTGCGCCAAATAATCAGTATGGCCAGGAAATTTAAATTCTTCGGACTGAATATTATTCTTATTAATGGGTGCCGTTACCAAAACATCTATCACCCCTTCTTTTAATGCAGCAACAGCGGCTTTTAATGATTGTATCGCAAAACGGCCCGCTTCCTCCGTTGATTCCCCAAACTGAATATTGGGAATTTCTTTCCAAACATTCACAATATTTACTTTGCCATCTATAGCTTTTGCAGCATCTGGGATACCGTTAAACATAATATTCATGTCCAAAACCTTCATTTGATGGGAAATAGTCTTGTTCGATGCAAAAAATATCGGGGTGCAAAAATCTAACATTCTGCTATCTTCAAATGTTTTTAACGCGACCTCACAGCCAATTCCATTCAAATCTCCTATGGATATCCCCAACCTAATTTTCCTATTTTCCTCCATGATAATCTTTACCTTTACAATCCAAAATCAGTTCACAAAACTACTTAATAAAAACGATACATGTTTACAGGTATAATTGAAACCTTAGGAGAGGTTGTTGGTTTGGATTCCAACGCCACCAATCTTAACATTACGATACATTCTAGCATTGCTTCAGAATTAAAAATTGATCAAAGCGTATCCCATAATGGTGTTTGTTTGACTGTTGTATCAGTGAAAGATGATACCTACACCGTTACCGCCATCGCCGAAACCCTTCAAAAGACCAATCTTACCGAGTTGCGAGTAGGCAATGCCGTAAATTTAGAACGAGCCATGATTTTAGGCTCCAGATTGGATGGTCATATTGTGCAAGGCCATGTAGACCAAACAGGGGTATGCACCCAAGTAGAAGAAAAGGATGGTAGTTGGTTTTTTTCCTTTGAATATGATGCTTCAAAAGGAAATCCTACCATAGAAAAGGGCTCTATAACCATTGATGGAACTAGCCTCACCGTGGTGAATTCCGGCGCCAACACCTTTCAGGTGGCCATTATACCGTATACGTATGAAAATACTAGATTCAATTCCTATAAAAAAGGAACTACCGTAAATCTAGAGTTTGATGTGATTGGCAAATATGTGGCGAAGTTGATGTCTAGCAGGCAGTAAGAGTTACTCCTCAAAAAAACCAATGGATGAACCAACCCAAGTTTCTTCAGTATTGTGAGAAACGTTGACTAGTTCCCCTTTGCTCATGCGACCTAAGTTTGTTACTGGTTTTAGACGATTGTTCTTTTCGTCCCAGATATAAAGGATACGTATTTCGCCTTTGGAATTTTTTTCTGAATTCGTCTTTATAACTGATGCGTATTTCACTTTTTCTTGAAGAATATAATTTTCTTTGTCAAAAATACTAGCTACCTTTTCTTTCGTTGGATACAAATCGACACCTAAGCCTGCAAAGGAAAATAAAGGCTTAAGCACATAGTTTTCTAGATTGATGCCCGCTGGGAAATCATTTAGATAAAACGAGTTTGGAATGTTCTTATGCTTCAATTTAGGCATCACACATTTAGATATCATAAAGAACCAATCTGGATGCGTTATCCACTCTACATCAACGTCATCGTTAAGTTTAAAGTTGGTATTTAAGTCTTTGGTTCTCTCAATTTCATCAAAAATCACCCGATTATATATTCTGTTGATTTGGGTTTTGACACCATCCTTAAGGTAAAATAGTTTTTTCCCTTCCTTAGTAATTTTGGTCATGCAAACTACTTCGATTCCTAAGGCTTTCTTTGTAGCCCAAAAATCGATACGTGTCTTTTGCTTTTCTGGATACAGTTCCATTAAAATGACATTTTCAGGCTTTTCATCAGCAACAATAACATCTCGCACTTCTTTGATATATTGTGCCTCATCCAAGCCACTAAAGAAATAATGAAATCCCTCTTTTGGCATGGCCGGATAGTTGTTCAAAAATGCTTTGCCTAAAAAGGGCTGATAAAAAAACAGGGTTGGGAAGGCCTGTAACTCTATTAATTGAGGGGTAATACCACCACTACCATCTTCACAAAGTCCAAAATCGATGGCCAAAAAGTGTGGTTTTCCTATGTTGGATGGCGATTGTATTTCTTTAGGCACAAACTGATTACGGATTTTATCAAAATCCATTTGCCATAATTGATTTATGATACTTTCACAAGCATCAAATATTTCATTCTTTACTTTCTTACTAATAAAAATTGGAGTTTCAGATGATCGGAAAGCGGTTCCTTCCCCATAAGTGTCCACAATTTCCTTTTTCAGGTTTTCGTAGTATTCTTCTTTAAAACCGGCATTGAACTGTTCCCTTATTTTTGAAATCATGCCATTTGCGATTTTGTTTGGCAAATAGCTTCTGCCGCTAATTTTAAAAATCTAGGGATAATCACAGCATTTGTTTTCATAATCTTATCATCGTCATTCAGATGTTCTAACATATTTTTATATTTCCTTTGTCCATGTTTTTTGATCACGATTGCCTTTTTATCCTCGCGTTCAAAATAGCGTGTCATCCCCTCGGCATCTGCCTCTGGATGAAACTGGGTGCCAAATATTTCATTGGAAAAACGAATGGCCATTACAGCGCGCTCCAAAGCTACATTAGGTCTATTCTTCTCGATACACAATACCTTGCCGTCTAAAGAGTCTAATTTCCATTCTTTGGGGCCAATTACTTGGTAGTCTCTAGAATCTACAGCATAAAAAGGGTCATCCAAATCTTGGAACAACACCTCGTGCTGGCCACTTTTTGTCTTATGCATAGGTAAAACCCCAAAGGAAGTAGACCTGCGTTTTGTTACCCTAGCCAAATCCCAATGCAAACATGCCAATTGAAAAGAATGACAAATAAGAAAAAGATGCTTTTTACTAGATTTGGAAAGATTGTGCAACAAAACGGCATCCAGAAAATTAAAATAAGCATTCTCCCAAGGCTCGCCTGCAACTAATGGTGTTCCAGGACCTCCAGAAGATATAAACATATCGTAGTCCTTAATTTTAGGAATTTCATTTTTTACACGGACATCAAAAACATCGTAACTCCCTTTAATTTCCTTCTGACCTAAAAACTGTTCTACCAACATAGTAATACAGCGCATGCCTTCATTAGCGTGCCCAGCATTCATATCTAAAACAGCAATTTTATATTTTCTATTCATCAATCATTTATCTCTCTAACTAACGTAAAAATCGTATTACATTAAAAACAAGGTCAGAATTACAATCCTTTTTTCGTCTGGGCCACTACGTATTCCATAACTTTTTTAAGGTCATTGGTGTCTTCATAAATCTTTAACTGCCTATCTGCTCCAGAACCTTGTTGTAGCATCTGATATACATAATTTACTTCTGTACGGCAACCCAGCTCGTCCACTACATCATCAATAAATTCTAAAAGTTCGTTAATCAACACAGGGAAGGCTACTTCTTCCTGTCGGCCAAAATCTATGAGTTTAGCATCTACACCCCAGCGTGCCGCACGCCATTTATTTTCATTAATTAAAATACGCCTGTACGACCTAAAGCTTTGGTTTTTTTGGTGCAATTTGCTCAATTTAGCAATGATACACTGCATTAGCGCTGCAACGCACATAACTTCATCCACCGTCATAATCATATCGCACACCCTAAACTCTACCGTTGGATAAAATGGATGCAAGCGAATATCCCACCAGATTTTCTTGCCATTGTCTATACAATTTGTCTTCACCAATAGATTTACAAAATCATCGTACTCCGGAACACTAGCAAAATAAGGTGGAATACCAGTCCTAGGGAATTTATCAAAAATCTTGGAACGAAACGATTTAAAGCCTGTATCCCTGCCTTCCCAAAATGGCGAGTTGGTAGACAAGGCATATAAGTGTGGTAAAAAGTAGCGTGCTACGTTCATAATCTGCAAACCCTCTTCCCTACTTGGAATAGCCACATGCACGTGCATTCCAAAAATAAGGTTGGAACGGGCAACATCTTTCATCTCATGAATTAGCTGGTCATATCTTGGGTTTGGAGTAATCAATTGCTCGCTCCAGTGAGAATAAGGGTGGGTTCCAGATGCGGCAACCTCCAAGCCCTCCTTTGCGGCCAATTCGAAAATCTGTTGTCTTAAATAAGAAACCTCATCCCTAGCCT
This sequence comes from Maribacter sp., assembly GCA_047632415.1. Lineage (GTDB taxonomy): Bacteria > Bacteroidota > Bacteroidia > Flavobacteriales > Flavobacteriaceae > Maribacter. Next base: position 11,105 of record JBLICT010000050.1, on the reverse strand, counting down.
GACCAATATTCTCGCAAATATTAGTACCCATTTCTACCATGGACTGGTGCATCTCTTCCTTAATACGTTCCTTTAAAAAGACTTTTCCACCATCAATAATTTTTGACATCTGGGAATGAAGCTTTAAGCTTTCGCTATCCAGAATCTGAAATTCTTCCTCTATTCCCAGTGTGAATTTGTGCATCTCTCTTTTGTTTTTAAGATTTTATCTGAATTATTTTGCTTTTTTAGAAGTAGGCTTCGCTTTGACAGTAGTTTTTTTAGTTGCCGTTTTCGGCTTTGTCGCCGTTTTCTTTGCTGTTGGCTTTTTCTCAGCTACTTTATTCACTGGCGTAGCCGCTTTTTTAATAACCGTTTTCTTTGCTTGAGCAGCTGTTTTTAAAGTACTTTTTTTGACTACGGGCGTTACCGGAGTAGAAGCATCCCTAACATACGAACCCCAAGAAGTTCCATTCTTTTTTGGTTTGTGCGCCTTTGCTTTTTCAATAGCAAGTTTGGCAGAGTGTTCCACAATCCAATCAAAGTTCTCTTGACCTACAGAATTAATATCCGCATCTGGAGCTGGGTTACAAAAATCAATAGCATAAGGAATACCATTTCGAATAGCGAACTCTACCGTATTAAAATCATACCCCAAAGCTTTGTTTAGTTTCAACGTATAATCAGTAATGGTCTTCATCAATTTTGTATGCTCCGCTCCTGTAGTTTTAGGTTCTGTAGCATAACGCGCATGAAATTCGTTTCTTGGCTCATATGGCATAATATGCACGTATTTTTGACCCAAACAATAGACCCTGTAGTAGTCTTCAAACTCAATTTCCTCTTGTAATAACATGACCAACTGCCCAGTTTCTTCCAAACATTCAAAAAGCTTGTCTGCACTCTCAACTTTGTATACGTTTTTCCATCCACCACCATCATGAGGTTTCATATATGCTGGGAACCCAATATAATCGAACATATACTCCCAATCCAAAGGCGCTTTTAAGTTTCTAAAAGAGGTCTCTGAAGTATCGTCTGGTCGTTCTTTCGATGGTAATAGCACGGTTTTAGGAACAGGAACACCCAATTCCATAGCCAGGCAGTTGTTAAAAAACTTTTCATCAGCACTCCACCAAAACGGGTTGTTAATTACCGCCGTTCCCATCAAGGATGCATTTTTAAGATATGCGCGATAAAAAGGAACACTTTGAGAAATTCGGTCTATAATTACATGATATCCGTAGTCTATGCCCTGTTGCAATTTATCAATTTGAACGGCTTCAGCGATAATTTCACCTTTACCCATTTCGTTTACCTTATCTATAAATGCCCATGGGAAAGTGTCTTCCATCCCAAATAAAATACCTACTTTTTTTGCCATAATTATTTCGTTTTTTGTCATTCCTGCGGAGGCAAGAATTTCTATTTTATGTTATAAATATTGATTTTATTTGTCACTAATTAATGTTGGTATTTACTCTTTGGCTATAATCAGAGAGCCAAAGCCTTAAAAATATTTCCCAATATATTCTGGGAACATCATTTTCCATAAGGGCCAATCATGGTCCTGCCATTTTTTTTCATCGTACCAATGTGCTATTTCTTTCCTATTTAAAATACCCGACATATGCTTGTTCTTATCCAAACAGATATCCCAATCGGAAGTGCCCAAAACAATCTGCATGTGATTGTATTTCCAAGATTCTTCCTTCTCCATATACTCGGCCGGACAATTAAAATAAATACGCATGTCCTCTGAATACGGGGTCATGTTTCGAATACTAAACGCGGCACTCATAGCAATCAAATGAGAAACCAAATCTGGAAAACGAAAAGCCACGTTAGCCGCATGGAAACCTCCAAAACTAACTCCAGCCACTCCTATCCTGTGTGCGTTACATTCTTTTTGAATATACGGAATGAATTCGTCCTTTAAAAATTGCATGTACAATTCGTAATTATGAATCTTGGTTTCCGAATCCATATTATCATCATAGAAAGACAACATATCTATCGTTTCTACATTGTAAAGTTTAACTCTGCCTTCTTCCACCAAGTGCATGACGGAGGCGTTCAATCCAAAATCAGAGTTTTGGGTGTATTGTCCGCCAGAAGAAGGGAACATTAAAATGGGATGTCCCCAATGTCCCATAACCTCAACCATTATGTTGTGGCCTAATGTGTTGGAGAAATAAGGAATATGTTCAATTTTTGCCATATGTTACATTTATCCAAAAGGATTAACAATCAATTATTTAGGGGCGCAAAAGTAATTTAATTTTTAACACAACAAATTTTATTTTTCACTATTCGTTATACTTGCACTCGCTTAAAGTAATATATGGATTATCAGATTGATTTTATTAGTGCAAAAGGTAGTTTTTTTTCAAAAAAATTGAATCGAAAAGTTGCCTTTAGATTTGTAGCTCCTGGCAACTACAGAAAAAGTGAAGCTCCGTTTCCTGTACTTTTAATGAACGATGGTCAAGATTATCAGGCTATGAAGTTAGAAAAAACACTGACTGAAGCTTTCACAAATACTAGTATAACACCTTTTTGCTACGTCGGAATCTCCTGTAATGACAATAGAATTAACGAATACGGCACTAGTAGTACTCCAGATTTTAAAAACCGAGGAAACAAAGCGGCTAACTATTCGAAATTTATCATTGAAGAATTTATTCCTTTTTTAAAGTCTGAATTTAAGCTCTCCAAAAAACAGGCGGACTGGGTGTTTTGTGGAATGTCTTTAGGGGGAGTCTCTGCTTTTGACATTATGTACAACCATCCCACTCATTTTAATAAAGTGGGTGTTTTTAGTGGTTCCTTTTGGTGGCGAAAAAAGGCATATATTAAAGGAGATAAGCTGGATAGGAGCCGTATCGTTTTAGACCTTATTAAAAACAGGGGCTATGCTGCCAGTCAAAAATTTTGGTTTCAATGTGGTTCTGCAGATGAAACAGCCGACCGAAATCATAACGGTGTTATTGACGCTATAGATGACACCATGGATGTTATTAAAGAACTGAAGGGGAAGGGATATTCCTATCCTGGAGACATTACGTATCTAGAAGTTGATGGCGGCAAACATGATTTACATACTTGGGGAAATGTCTTTCCTGATTTTTTAAAGTGGGCGTTTAAGGGTTAATAGAGATGGCTATTCCAATTCATAATTTTTCAAAACTTTCAAGGTAATATACTCTAGTGCCTTTTCATGCGTAGCTTCCAAAACTATTTTGGGTGCCTTTTCAACTTTTACCGCTTCCAGCCATCGCATAATGCAAAGGCACCATTTATCTCCTTCTCTTAATCCGGGAAAACTCCATTGCGGTATTGGGGTTGATAAGTCATTACGTCTAGATTTAGTGTATTCCAAAAATTCATTGGTCATAATAGCGCAGACTATATGCGTCCCAAAATCCTCCTCTCCTGTTTTACAGAAACCGTCCCTATAAAATCCTGTTTTAGGCTTAAAACAACACGGCTCCAAAGCTGTTCCTAGTACATTTTTTGGAGGTGATTCTATTGAATTAAAAAGTAGTATCATTTTGTTTTCTGGCATTGTTTACTGTTGAGCTTTCCACATATTATAAAAATCAACTATTTGAAACACATATTTGAACTCTCTATTTAGAATTTTTTGAGAGAGTCCTGGGCAATCTGAAAGTAAGCTTGCAAGCCTCTTTTTTTTAACTCCAAAAATACCTTGATTCGCTCTTACAAATGGTGTATTTTCTCCCTTTTGAACATAATCTATATCTTGTACAAGGGATTCCCCTTGCTCTTGAATTTCCAGAATATAGTGATTCAAATACCCTTCTGAACCAACCCTGTAAAAACTCTTTTTGCTTCCGTTAAAAAAAGTCTTGTACTGCGTTTCGTCTATTTTATACGATTGGATATCCCTTGGAGCAAAACGTTTTTTTCTACTTTTTCCTTTAAATCGAATCTTTTCATAAATTCCTATGTTGAATCCTTTGCTGTCTCTATCCCGAATTTTACCATAAAGTGTGTCATTGGAATTGGTGACAATATACCCTTCTTGAAAATCATCTTGGGCAATGGCATAGCACGAGCCAAATAAAATCACAAAGAAAAACAGTGTAGAAAATAAAGTAGTAGCCTTAATCATATTTATACCTTAAAGAATATCTTTCTTTGGTACAAGAAATATGCCAAGAAACAATAAAAAGCTACAACAGATAGGGCATATAGCAAGGATGACAACTGCATAGAAATAATATCATGCACAAATAGGTTCTGAAAAAGCCATCCATGTAAGGAGGTTTCCCCAATCCTTATTTGTCCCATAATTTTGGCAATAAAACTGGATAAGAAATAAACAATAATCGCATTGGCACCTGCATACCTGAATATACTTCCAAACTTAATTTTTTTCACGTCTGTGAGGTAGTAAATAAGGGCTAATACCAGATTTGCCCACCCTGCGGTGACCAAAACAAAACTACTGGTCCATAAGGCTTTGTTGATAGGAAAAACCAAGTCCCAAAGATGTCCAATAATTAAAAGACCGCCTCCAATACCCATTAAAATAGTGGCTTTTTTAACTTGTTTGGAGGTTAATATCAAACCAGTGAAAACACCTAAAAGTGCACTCGCTATAGATGGAACCGTGCTCAATAAGCCTTCTGGGTCATAATCTGTTTTGTAATTGTGCGTTCCAAAAACTTGCACGTCCAACCAATTAGCCAAATTATTGGGAGCTCTATCCAAGGTAGACTCCAATCCGTTAACCGGCAACAGAGTCATCAAAAGCCAATACCCAATCAGTAAGGATATGGTTATGGCGAGAAGTGCCTTCCACTTAAAATTGATAAATAAAATAGCGGTAAAAAAGAAAACTACTCCAATACGTTGCAATACGCCTGGAAAACGAATGTCGGAGAAATCTTTAAAGAACGGAAAACTGATTAAAAAGGCTCCAAGAAAGAGCCCAAGGCCAATCAACTTTAAAGTTCTAATTGTGATTTTTTTATAGATACCTGAATCTATTTTTTTATTTTGATAGGAGAATGCGATAGATGTTCCTACGATAAACAAAAAGAAGGGAAACACTAAATCCGTTGGTGTATAGCCATGCCAATCTGCATGCAAAAACGGAGCGTATACGCTAGACCATGTTCCAGGCGTATTTACCAACACCATCAGAATAATAGTTGCTCCTCTAAAAATATCTACCGAGAGAATTCTGTCTTTCATTGGTCTAGATTTTATAGTTTATACGCAGTACTGTCGTTCGCCTTTCGACAATTAGACGTGTCTCAAAATGTGTAATGGTTCATAAAAATATTATAACAAGTTCCCTTTCATACGATTCCAAGCTTTTATAAGCAAGAAGGCTGCAATTGCTGAGACTCCTGTTAAAATAAGTGCTAAGGTAGTTTCCCCATAAATCCAATATCCAGTAGCGAACATAATGGAATAGATTAGGGCCACTCCCAAAAGCATGGCTGTGATTCCGGAGGGAACACTCCATTTTTCATTACGCTCGATAATTTCAACATTATCGTCCTTTGCCTTGCTCACCACTTTTGCCCATCCTGGGCCTCCTGGTTGAGTTTTTCTGTAAAAACTACGTAGCGTTTCATCAGATTCTGGTTTAGTCAGTACAGTAACCAACATCCAAATAGTAGTGGTAACAACAACTACAAAAGGATACTCTGCCCAATCTGGAAAAACTCCTGTGCCAGGTGCAAACAAAATATCACCCAAGCTCGTTTTAGCTAATCCTATCACAATAATCCCAGAAGCAAACATGGCTGTGATTTCGCTCCATGCATTAATACGCCACCAAAACCAACGCAGGATAAACACCAACCCCGTTCCTGCACCAAACTTTATCAATAAATCAAAAATTTCGAAGGCATTTTGCAAGGTCAACGCAAACAGAGCGCTAAGCACCATAAGTACAACGGTAGAAATCCTCCCTACGGCAACCATTTGTTTTTCGGTAGCATCTGGATTTATCTGTCGTTTGTAAAAATCAAAAACAATATACGAGGAACCCCAATTTAACTGCGTAGAAATAGTACTCATGTAGGCTGCGATTAAAGAAGCCAAAACTATACCCAAAAGACCGCTGGGCAATTTGGTCAACATAGCAGAATAGGCGAGATCATGACCTAATTTACTTTCTTCAATATTCGGGAAAGCTGTTGCAATACTGGCAATGTCGGGGTATACTACCAAAGATGCTAAGGCGACCAAAATCCATGGCCAAGGTCTTAACGCGTAGTGCATGATATTAAAGAAAAAAGTTGCTCCAATGGCGTGGTTTTCATCTTTTGCTGCTAACATACGTTGGGCAATATAGCCACCACCACCTGGCTCCGCACCTGGATACCACGAACTCCACCATTGTACAGCCAAAGGAATAATCAATAAGGTAATCAGGGATTTCCGGTCGCTAAAATCGGGTAGAATAGATAGCTTTTCCGCAACGTTTTCATTGGCCATTAAGGCCTCAATACCACCAACTTCTGGAATATTCACTAAATAATATGCTGCGCCTATTGCACCTGCCATAGCTACGAAGAATAAAAGAAAATCAGTATAAACGACACCTTTAAATCCGCCTAATGCACTAAAAGTAACAGTGATAAGGCCTGCTCCAACAACGGTTTCCCATGGTTCTAGGCCTAACATAATCCCGCCAATTTTAATAGCTGCCAATGTTACGGAGGCCATAGTGATAATGTTAAATAGACCGCCTAAATAAATGGCTCGGAACTTCCTTAAGAAACTAGCAGGCTTTCCGCCATAACGCATTTCATAGAATTCCAAATCTGTATTTACGTTAGACTTGCGCCAAAGCTTAGCGTATACAAATACCGTTAACATACCTGTGAGCAGAAAACACCACCAAACCCAGTTACCAGAAACGCCAGTAGTCCTAACAATATCGGTTACTAAATTGGGCGTATCTGTAGAAAATGTAGTAGCCACCATGGAAAGGCCCAAAAGCCACCAAGGCATGGTTCTACCGGAAAGAAAGAATTCAGACGAACTTTTACCCGATTTTTTAGAAACGTAAATTCCAATTCCTAAAACAATCGAGAAAAAAATAATAATAAAACTATAGTCGAGGGTGCTTAATTCCATAATTCGGAAGTTGGTTAGGCTCTAAAGATAAAATTATTTAGGATACTTTTGTGTTTTGTTCGCTCAATAGCTTTTAGACTCACACTAATGACTATGGAAATTACGCTATCTTCTTGGATTCTTTCTAGCGCTGCGGCTTTCGTAATAGGGCTTTCTAAAGCTGGTATTAAAGGTGTTGCGGTCATAAACGTCACCTTCATGGCGCTGGCTTTTGGTGCCAAAGAGTCTACTGGAATGGTTGTGCCTTTACTTATTCTTGCTGATATTTTTGCCGTTATTTATTACAACAGACACACGCAATGGAAGTATGTTTTCAAACTGCTCCCTTGGATGATAATAGGCGTTCTCATTGGCGTTTATGTAGGCAAAGACCTTCCTGAATCCTTGTTTAAAATAGGCATGGCAATCATTATCCTCATTACTGTTTTTATGATGTACTGGTGGGATAGGAAGAAAATTAAAAACGTACCAAAGCATTGGTCATTTTCTAGTGCTATTGGCATTGTAGCAGGAGTAACAACCATGGTAGGGAATTTGGCCGGAGCATTTTCCAATATTTATTTTTTAGCAATGCGACTACCTAAAAATCATTTTATAGGTACCGCGGCTTGGTTATTTTTAATCGTGAATATTATAAAACTACCCTTTCATATTTTTGTTTGGGAGACCATTTCTAAAGAAACATTACTACTGAATGTGAAACTTTTACCAGGAATAATTATCGGCTTTTTGGTGGGTATAAAAATCATATCATTAATTAAAGAAGCGTTCTTCCGTAAAATGATTTTAGTGCTTACGGCTTTAGGGGCGATATTGATTATGTTCCAATAAGACACAAGTAGAGTACCTGCATATTTCTTAAATATTTGTTAATATAAAATTTTCGCCCTATCTTTCAATTTGACAATCAAAAGATTAGAGCCTTATGACACTTAAAGAAATAACGATAGAGCCAAAGCTATTCGCAGATATTCTAGTAGTTTTGGGTTTCCTTGTATTTTGTTTTCTCTATATGGAGCATTACAACGAAATACAAAATGAAGCCAATGCAATTTTAACTCGGTCTTTAGAAGATTTAAACAGTAGCTTGGCCAATACGTCTTCTTCAGGAAAGTAAGTGTCGCTGCAACTAATTTAATCTGGAATAACAGCCGTTTTATTATTTGCATCCCAATATTTTAACCCTCTTTTACAAATCCTATGACCTCACAGAATTTGTAAACATTATTATTCTCGTTTCCTTAAACGATAACAGAGCTTGCGGTAACACCGAAGGTGTAAGAAACCTTTAAAATTTAAAAACCCCCATAGTCTCCTTTGTGGCATTTTATATAGGGCCCAAATAGTGCTAACCAAACAGGTTGGTTTATAATAGTATTCAACTCTATCGGTCAACATGATAAACTTTAACGAACGATTTTCCGGTCATCTGATTTATTATTAGGTATAGCATCCACATCCATTTGAAGAATACAGGATATGCTAAATTCCGCAGTACCCCAGTCCTTTATTTTTAGTGTTAGTTCTTCTTCTATGAGTATACGTCAAAACCTAGGTGTTTAGTTTAGAAAATAGCTACACCTCCTAAATACTATAAAAATGATGGTCTTCCCAAGAAAACATAGGTATAAATACCGCATTTGTAACTCCTAATCAACTCGCTATCCCTTATTTTGCATGTACTATGCGATAATTCGGCTAAAATACAATCAGCTTTTTAATTGGGTCTCATGATTTCCTTCGAACCTTTCTCTTTATGGACACTATTATTTGCACCCCAAGCCAGAACAAGTTTTACTGTAGTTAAAACAATTTATACCCAAAATAATGGTTTACCTTTAAGTAGAAACGGCTTAAGAACCCTTTTAAAAACTAGAAATGTATAGACACCTTACCTTACTTATATTTTTCTGCTTGTTTTCTTTAAATGCGATGTCCCAAGATTGGGAAACCTCTTTTGAAACGGCAAAAGTCACAGCAAAGAAAAGCCACGTGCCAATTATACTCGTCTTTCAGGGCTCTGACTGGTGTGCGCCCTGTATAAAACTAGACCGAGAGGTTTGGAGTACTCCTATGTTCCAAAAGTATGCAGCTGAAAACTATGTGATGCTTCAAGCAGATTTTCCAAGAAAAAAGATAAACGCACTTTCCAAAGAACAGACTACGGCCAATAAACTATTAGCCGAAAGGTATAACCAAAAAGGCATATTTCCTTTGGTTGTGCTCTTAGATGCAGATGGAAAGGAACTGGGACAGACCAGTTATAAAAGACTTGCGCCTGAAGCATATATAAAAGAACTCAATTCCTATTTAAACTGATTTTGAAAATCATACTCTTCTTCATCTTCGTTAGTTTAAACTTTATTGGAGCGGCACAACAACCCTACAAGAAAGTTGCAAAGTTGATGGGTAGTCGATTTGAAATTACCGTTGTGGCCGAAAATGCGGTTGAAGGTGACAAATATATAGCGATGGCAGTTGCCGAGATTTCCAGAATAGAAAAATTAATTTCCTCCTGGGATCCAAATTCAGAAACTTCTGAAATTAATTCTGCAGCTACCGAAAAACCGGTAAGGGTTTCCCAAGAACTTTATGATTTAATAGATCGATGTTTAAAAATTTCAAAACTTACAGATGGCGCATTTGATATCTCCTACGCTTCCATGGATCGTATATGGAAATTTGACGGTAGTATGAAAAAAATGCCAAGCGAAAAGGCAATTCAGGAATCTGTTTCTAGTGTAGGTTTTCAGAATATTATTCTCAATAATAAGGATACAAGTGTTTTTCTAAAACGCTCGGGTATGAAAATTGGGTTTGGCGCCGTAGGCAAAGGGTATGCAGCAGACAGGGCCAAAGCTTTATTGATGGAGAAAGGAGTTTCCTCGGGTATTATAAACGCATCCGGTGACATGAATACGTGGGGCAAACAACCCGATGGCAGCGAATGGAAAGTAGCACTTACCAACCCTATGGACAAGAAAAAAGGATTTGGTTTGCTTCCCGTGGTAGACAAAGCGGTAGTGACTTCCGGTAACTATGAAAAATATGTCGTTTTTAATGGAAAAAGATATTCTCACATCATAAATCCAAGAACGGGGTACCCATCAACGGGAATTTTAAGTGTTACGGTTTTCGCTCCGAAAGCAGAGCTCGCGGATGCTTTGGCAACATCGGTATTTGTTATGGGTAAGGAAACAGGATTAGATCGCATAAACCAATTGCCCGATGTGGAATGCATACTAATTGACGAAGAAGGAGTTGTCTTTCAATCAAAAAATATCAAAATAAATACTTTATGAGACGAACACTAGTTTTCGTGGTTTTGCTTACGTGCAGCCTTGGCAGTTGTATCGTAGTGAAGGAATATGAAAAAGTAGCCATAAACGACCCGGATATGCTACTATCGGAACAACCTTGTGACCGCAATCTCACTACCATGCACTCATACCGAGAGGCAGCAGCAGGTGCAAATGGAGGAAAAACCGGGGGCGGTTGTGGTTGTAATTAAGCTTTAAAACAAAACCTATCTATATGATATTGTTATAAACAAAAGGGATTTTCCTATTTTACCTATGCATAGATATAAAAAAATCTTAGTAACTACCTTATTCCTGACCTCGTTCCTAGGGTTTTCACAACAACAGAGCGATAGTGTACAGCGCTATAAAAAGCGTGTGTTGGAAACCATGGAGGTAGACTTTTTAACCAGCTACTATAGTCAAGATGGTGATAATGCTGCAGTAAGCGGTGGTTTGGGGACAGAAGAACTAACCGATGCCACTGGGACCATTATCATCGCTATCCCACTAAACGATGATGACGTGCTCACGATTGATGCTGGCGTATCTGCCTACACATCCGCTTCTTCAAGCAACGTGGACCCCTTTGACGGCAACGGCGAAGCAGACCCATTTGTAGCGAGTTCAGGAGCATCTGGCAACGACGTGTGGACGAATCTAATCGCGTCCTACAGCCATACTTCAGATGATAGAGAC